>CALUII010000029.1 GCA_944320665.1 uncultured Alistipes sp.
GGACGAAACCCATTGCGGAAGGGGGCTCGTACGGCATCGGATGGGGCGAAGGCGTCGAAGAATGCCGTCCGGGTACGTCGCATGGCGACTGATTCGAAGTCCGGGGCGAAGCGTGGAAAAAGATCGACGACTCAATCCCGGAAGGGGTAGTGCGTCCGACTGCTATTGATTGCTGACTTTGGAGGTGTGTGCCGTGTGGTGGCCATGATGGCATCCGCTCTCGCCTGCAGCCAGGGGCAGAAGGCGTTCGTAAGCGATCCGTTCGCCGCTGCGGTAGCGTACCGTGCCACATGAACTGAAGCCCAGGCGGGCAAGCAGCGCCTGCATGTAGTGATTTTCGTGTGCGGTGTCGATCCGGAAGCTTCGGATGCCGCGCCGGGCCGCGAGTTTTGCGGCATGGAGCATGAGCGCCGTGGCGATGCCGCGGCGTTTTGCTTCGTCGGCTACAGCCAGCCGATGTACCACGACGTAGGGTTCGGGGGTCTGCCAGCAGCCTCCTTCGAGGGCCGTGTAGGCCGGTTCTCCATCGAAAACGACGGCGGCATAACCGACAGTCAGCCATTCGGAAGGCTGCCCCTCCGGCGTGTTTGGTTGAAACGCCGCTTTGATCTGTGCTACGATGCCTCGTTCGTGGATGATGTCGGCCTCGATATCGGGCCGTGCAGGGTAGCCGTCCTGCCATTGGGCGCTGCCCAAAGCACGCATCTGTGCTTGGGCCTGGCGGATGATTGTCAGGATGCGGTCGCAGTCGTCCGGTGTGGCGGTTCGGAATCGAAGGGTGGGCATGGGGTTCATATCGGAAGACAAAGGTAGCAATTCGCACCGGATCGGTCAACGATTCCCGGGGCGAATTTTTTTTGTTTGCCGGGCGGGTTGAACTGTTTACGAGAGGGCGGAGGCGGTTCGGTGTCTCCGGATGAACCAGGTCACGGCCAGCAGCAGGGCGACGCTGCATTCGGCAGCCGGCACGGCCAGCCAAATGCCTGTCTCACCCCAGCGGATGGGTAGCACGACGAAGAAAAACGCCATCAACAGGATGCCGCGCAGGAGAGTGAGACCGGCAGCAGCCTTGCCGTGCTCGAGGCTTTGGAGGTAGCCGATGGCTGCGATGTTGACGCCGAAGAAGGGGTAGCCCAATGCGAAGAGGCTGAGTCCCTTGAGGGCGTGAATGTAACCCGGGGCTTCACTCGGCAGGAAAAGTCCGGCCATGCGGTTGCCGCCGAGCCAGGTGGCTGCCGCAACGAGTGTGCCGAACCCGGCAGCTGTGAGCAGGGCCAGACGAAAGGCCCGTTCGGCCCGTTCGGCCAGCCCGGCGCCGTAGTTGTAGCTCATGATGGGCTGGGCGGCCTGTATGATGCCGCTGTAGATCATGAAGATGATCGGGAAGAGGTAGCATACGATGCTGTAGGCCGCGACGCCCTCCTTACCCACGTATCGGATGAAGGCGTAATTGCCCACGAGCATCATGCACGAGATGGACAATTCGTTCAGCAGGGCCGGGGATCCGACATAGGTCATGTAGCCGATGTTGCGGAGCGTGAGTTGCAGGCTGCGGCGTGAGAGTTTGACTCGTGCGGGACGCAGTGTGCGGCTGCGGCGCAGCATATAGTCGAGCATGAGCAGGGCGCCCAGGGTGTATCCGATACCGGTGGCAACGGCGGCCCCGGCCAATCCCCAGCCGCATTCGAAGATGAAGAGATAGTCGAGTACGATGTTGAGTCCGGCAGCCAGCAGGTTGCAGCCCATGGCAAAGCGCGGGGCGTCGTCGAGCCGTACGAGGAACATCAGGATGTTGAAGAGGGCCAGCGGAACGAGAAACGGTACGAAATAGAGGTAATATTCGCGCGACGGTGCGAAGAGCGATTCGGGTGTGCCGAGCCACCCGAGCATTGGACGCCAGCCGACGAGCAGGGCCGCCGTGGCGGCCAGCAACAGCAACAGCGGCACGACGAGGGCCTGCGTGACGTTGATGCCGGCGATGCGTTGTTTCCCGCGTGCAAGGTGGATCGAGGCGACCACCGAGCAACCCATGCCGAACATCAGTCCGAGCCCCGTGGCCAGGGTGTAGACCGGAGCCACGATGTTGACCGCAGCCAGGGCGTCGCTTCCGACGCCCCGCCCGACGAAGATGCCGTCCGTGACGATGAAGACGGCCGAACTGACCATGCCCAACACCGTGGGCAGCAGGAAGTGCAGAAAGAGGCGGCCGATACCCGCCTGGGCAAAATCGATGCGGTCCCGTTCGTCGTTTCGAGGATCTTTGTGTCGTGCGTTGTTCATGGCCGCAAAGGTACGCTTTTGCGGCTGTCGGAAAGTTATCCTATGGTAATTTCCGACGCACTTCGGCGCGGATGCGGCTCAGGGTTTGCGGCGTTACAAGCAGAAAACTGGCCAGATCTTTGAGCGGCACGCGTTGCAGCAGGTCGGGGTATTGCGCGAGCAAACGAAGGTATTGCTCGCCCTTGTCGCGCCAGGAGTAGTTGGTGAAGTACTCTTCGTAGTCGTTCAGGAATCGTTCCGCGACGCAGCGTCCCCAGTTGGCCAGTTCGACCGACTGCCGGAAGAGCTGCTCCATTTCGCTGCGGCGCAGGCGCACCAGCGTCGAGGCCTCGAGTGTTTCGATCGTGACGCGGGCCCGATAGTCGTCCGTACCTCCCAAAGAGGAGGTGACAGGGTCGCCCTCGAAGGCAAAGTTGAGGATCACGCACCGCTCCTCGCGCATCACGAAGGTACGAACTGCACCCTCTTCGACGAAGTAGAGCCAGGGGTTGCGTTCGCCTTCGCGGACGACGCACTCCTTGCGGCCGACGAGTTGTCGTTCGGCCGTCGTTTCGAGCAGATGCAGTGCCTCGGACGAGAGGCCGTATCGTTCGTGCAGACGCTGGTAGAGATCCATGGGTGCAAAGGTAGTGCAAAAACGGCGGGCATAAGGAGCGAAAGGATGAAAAAATGTCGGGAGAATGGACGTATTGGCAGGCCCGTGTGACAATTCGTGCGGTGGTTCTGTCGGTTTTTCCACTTCGGTGCGCTGGCACGGGATTTGACCATATGTAGTGCGAAGCCGCTCCGGAAAGGGGCGGCGGAGAACGATACAAGTTAAACTAAAAATAAACCAAAGGAGGACAAAATTATGGTACCTGCAAGAAAGAATCAGAATTGGCTGCCGAGCATTTTCAATGACTTTTTCGGTAACGAGTGGTTGGAGCGTCCGAACGCTACGGCACCTGCCGTGAATATCATCGAGAACGAGGATGATTTCTGCATCGAGGTGGCTGCGCCGGGCATGACCAAGGATGATTTCAAGGTCGACATCACGCCCGACAACGAGTTGGTGATCTCGCTCGAGAAACACAACGAAGAGAAGGAGGAGGGCAAGAAGAAGGGTACGTACCTTCGTCGTGAATTCTCCTACAGTCAGTTCCAGCAGAGTCTGTTGCTGCCTGACAACATCGAGCGAGAGAAGATCTCGGCCCGTATGGAGCACGGTGTGATGACGATCGTGATCCCGAAACGCAAGGAGAACGAGGTTGCTGCCGCTTCGCGTCGCATCGAGATCAAATAATCGCCTGAGGCGCATCTCCGGGGCGCGTCGGCCATAGGGCGCAAACCGAGCGGGGCCGCATCTGCAAAGATGCGGCCCCGCTTTTTTGTTGTTTGCCCGACGTGCAGGCGGCGGTTTCGTGTCCCCTAATGGGTTGATGTCATCATTCTGCGTTGGACAGAAGGTAGACATTGGGCTTTCGGCGTTGGAAATTGCGCGACAATGCTTCGGAGAACGGTGTTTCGAATCGGCGGGCTCCTACGGGACAACCCTTCACACAGGAGCAGCAGCGGATGCAACGCGATCCGTCGGTCAACTCCTCGTTGCCTCGGGGAATGGCCTCTACGGGACATTGGGCCGCACAGCGGCCACAGTGGATACAACGTGCAGCGTCGGTTTGTGGCAGATAGATCTTCGGATGTCGTTTTTGCCGGCGCCGATACCCCAGGACGAAACGGATGAAACGCAGCATGGGACCGAATCCGCTTGGGGGTTGTGTCATATTGCGTACGTCAAGGGCCTCCAGGGGGTTGGCGGCGGTTGCCAGGTGGCGTGCGAGGCGTCGTCCGAATGCTTCGGCTTCAGACAGATCCGTCGCATCGGGACGTCCCGTGGCGATGGGCCATTGTTCCGTCGAATAGGAGTGTTCGCCGATGCAGGCTGCCGCCCCGACCGGCATGAACCCCTGGCGGCATGCCAACTCCGACAGCTCGACCAGCGCCTTTTCGAAGGCGCGGTTGCCGTACACGACGACCAGCACGGCCGGTGTGCCGTCACCCCGTATTGTTTCGAGGCGTTGGCGTGCCGTCGGTGCGATGTGTCCGCCGTAAACCGGGGCGGCCAGAACAATTACCTCATCGGGGCCAAGCTGGCGGGCCGTGGGGTGTGTCGTGTGGGTCCGATCCCATTCGATGCAGGGAACGGAGCGTTCGGCAACGAAGCCGCGTGCGATAGCTTCGACGGTCCGGCGCGTAGTGCCTGTCGGAGAGAAAAAAGCGGTGTAGAGGTTCCGAATATCCATACAGAGAAACGGATTATTACTGCAGAACGACCGTAACGGACATCGGGCCGTGGGCTCCGAAGACCAGGGCCTGTTCGATGTCGGCCGTCTTCGAGGGGCCCGACATGAAGCATCCGTATCCGAAATCATCCTCGCACACTTCGGGACGAGCCATGGCCTCGTGCATCGTGTCGACCACGGCGTCGCGCGGGATGACGATCATCAGTGCCGTGGCTCCGAAATAGAGGGCCTTGTGGCGAATTGTCTGCGGAATCCACACTGCGCCGTTTTCGGCCACGGCGAACGAGCCGCGGACAATGCCCAGATCCACATCGCAGAGTGTGCGTGGATCCTCCGTTTCGTCCGGATTGATCGTGGTCAGAGTCACCTCCGAGAGCGTGGACGCAATGCGCCGGGCCTCTGGATAGAGTCTGCGGATCCATTCGTCGAGGGGTTGCCCGTCGGCCCATACGGCCCGGCCCCCTGCGGCTTCGAGTCGTTCGGCGAAGGTGGCTGCCGGATCGGCAAAGTGTTGCGGCGTGAAGTCGAATGCGGGGTAGCTGATCTCGGGAGAGTGAGCGGCGGCTATGCGCCGCAGAATCTGTTCTTTACTGTTCATCGTGCCGGGCGTATTACTTGTTCGTAGGATGGTTCTGTGGGGCGGTTGGCCCGTTTTCTCCCGGAGCCGAGGCTGGTGCCGAGGGGAAAGCTGCCCGGATTTCACCGGCCTGCCACAATTCGCGGAAGGTGCGCGGTGCAAAACGCGGCATTTCGCGTCCGCTGCCATACCATGGATTGAATCGGTTGTTGAGCAATCCGTGGGGCAGACGTTGGGCCAGACGACCCGCGATCACGGCACTGCGGAAGCGTTCCGGATCACTCAGTGCAAATTGGATGGATTTGGCGGCGAATTTCTTGTATTTGTCGGCGTGACCGGAGAGGTCCATCTCCTGACGCCAGGCATAGATCTGTTCGCCGAGGTCGATCCGTGCCGGGCAGACCGCCGAGCAGGAGTAGCAGAGCGAGCAGGCCGAGACGTTGCCGTGGTACGATGCCGGAGAACGGAGCATGCCGAGGTTGATGCCCAGCGGGCCGGGGATGAAGTACGAGTAGGAGTATCCGCCCGAACGGCGATAAACCGGGCAGGTATTCATGCAGGCGCCGCAGCGCAGGCACTTGAGCATGTTGCGGTGGGCGGTGTCGGCCAGCGTCTCGGTACGTCCGTTGTCGACGATGATCACGTGAATCTGTTTGCCGGGAGCCGGTTTGCGATAGAGTGACGTGTAGGTGGTGACGGGCTGTCCTGTGGCCGAACGGGCGAGCAGGCGGGTGAAGACGCCCAAAGCGCGGTAGTCCGGAATCACCTTTTCGAGTCCCATGATGGCAATGTGCAGGTCGGGGAACGAAGTGCCGAGGTCGGCGTTTCCCTCGTTTGTGCAGACGGCGAAGGCGCCGGCCTCGGCTATGGCGAAGTTGACGCCCGTCATGGCGATGTCGGCCCCGAGGAACTTGGTTCTCAGGTTCTTGCGGGCGGCGTGGGTCAGATAGGTCGGGTCGCTGTTGCCCGGTTCGGTGTGCCACTCCCGCTCGAAGAGCGTGCCTACCTCCTCGCGCTTCACGGCGATGGCGGGAAGGACGATGTGGCTGGGCGGACGGTGCATCAACTGCATGATCCGCTCGCCGAGGTCGCTCTCCACGGCCTCGATGCCACGGGCCTCGAGGTAGGGCGTCAGTCCGCACTCTTCGGAGAGCATCGACTTGCTCTTGATGAGGTGGCGGCCGCCGTGTCGGGCAACCAGTTCACCCACGATGCGGTTCATTTCGTCGGCGTCGACGGCCCAGTGTACCTGGATGCCGTTGGCCGTGGCCTGGCGTTCGAACGTGGTGAGGTAGTGGCCCAGATGGCTGAGCGTATGTCGTTTGATTTCGGATGCGGCGCTGCGCAGCGCTTCCCATTCGGGGACGCTCTGTGCCATACGGTCGCGTTTGGCCCGCACGGCCCAGAGGGCTCCGTCGTGCCAGGTGGTGCGGGCGGCGTCGGCTACGAATTGTGCCGCGGCTTTCGAGTGCGTGCTCATAGGTTCGATGCGAGAATTTGGACGATATGCAGTGTCTTGATCGGCAGCCGATCGTGGTCGATGATTCCCTGCAGGTGCATCAGACACGAACTGTCGGCGCCGGTGATGTATTCGGCCCCGGTTGACAGGTGGTCGCGGATCTTGTCGCGCCCCATGCGGATCGAGACGGCGTTCTCCTCGGCCGCGAACATGCCGCCGAAACCGCAGCACTCGTCGCGTCGCGTGGGCTCGAAGATCTCGATCCCCTCGACTTTCTCGAGCAGGTCGCGCAGTTTGGACATGTAGGGGACGTTGAGTTCACTCGGCGAACTGAGCCCCAGCTTGCGTACGCCGTGGCAGGAGTTGTGTATGCTTACCTTGTGCGGGAAGCGGGCCGGCAGGGTCGTGGGGCGTACGACATCGTGCAGAAATTCGCAGATCTCGTAGGTCCGTTCGCCGATACAGGGTTTTTCGCCCTGGTGTTCGAGCAGTCCGGGGTAGCTCTCCCGTACGAAGGCTACGCAGCTGGCCGAGGGGCCCACCACGTAGTCATACTGCTCGAAGAGATGTTCCATGCGTTCGGCCAGCGGTTTGGCGTCGTGTTCGAAACCGGCATTGGCCATCGGTTGTCCGCAGCAGGTCTGTTCGAGCGGATAGTCGACGTCGAGTCCCAGCGCGGTGAGCAGCCGATAGGAGGCCTGCCCCACCTCGGGATAGAGTGCGTTGATGTAGCAGGGAATGAAAAGTCCGATTTTCATCGTCGTATGTCTGTAAAGAAAAAAGAAAATAACCTAACCAATCGAGTTCCAAATATAGGGAATTTTTCAGGGATTGTCGTCGTCGGGCAGCTAAAAAATTCTTATCTTTGCTTGGATCCTCAAAATAATCAAGCTATGAAAAAGATTCTTCTTGCTGCTGCCACGCTGTTGCTGGCAGTTGCGTGCGGTACGCCGGCTTCGAAGCCGGAGCAGACGGCTACGCCCGTCGTAATGGGTGAACAAATCGACCTGCAGCGTCCTGCAGCCGTCGGAGGTGCCACCATCAACGAGGCGCTCTGGAACCGCAAGTCGGAGCGAGCCTATACGGCTGAACCGCTCACGCTCGAGGAACTGTCGGGTGTGGTGTGGGCTGCTGCGGGCATCAACCGTCCCGAGAACGACCATCTCACGGCACCTTCGGCCATGGGTCTTTATCCGATCCGGACCTATGCCTTCTTCAAGGAGGGGGTCTATCGCTACGACGCCCGTGAAAATCGGCTTGTGCGCGTACTCGAGGGGGATTACCGTGCGGTTTCGGGGGCTCAGCCCTTCGTTGCCACGGCTCCGCTCAATCTGGTTTTTGTTGCCGACAGGAGTGTCTACGATGGGCGAAATATCCCGGAGGAACACGTGCGCTACCTTTGCGGACAGGATGCAGCCGGCTATGTAGAGAACGTCAATCTCTACGCTGCGGGCCACGGACTGAAGGCCGTGACACGGGGCAGTGTCTCGCCCGAGTTGTTGCCGACGCTCGGTCTGGACCCCGACCGTTATCTCTTTGCACTGGCCGTTTCGGTCGGCAAATAGGTGCGGCAGCACCTGAAACGGGGCCGGCCCGACGTTGCGGACCGATTCGAATAAGACGCTCCGGGCTCCTCTTGCACGGTTGAGGGGGTTCGGAGCGTTTTTTTTGTGTGCGCGGAAATTCGAAACGAATGATCTTTTTGTGGTGTTCCATCCCGCCGGGAGGCATCGGCCTACTCGGTCGTCTCGGCGAAGTAACGCCACAGCGGAGCGGCCATCAGCGCCTGGATGATTCCTCCTTCGGTGAGCAGCGCATGCACCTCATTGCGCGTCAGCAGATGGATGCGTATGTCCTCCGAAGCCTCGGTCTGTTGGTCGGAAAGTCGTTCCACGTCGGTCGCCAGAAAACAGTGCGTCCAGTTGTTCTGGGTCGAAGGGTTGGGGGCAAGGTGCATCCATTCGCACCAGGTGCCGCCTCCGTAGCCCGTCTCCTCACGCAGTTCGCGCTGTGCCGCGGCTAAGGGAGAGGCGTCGGTCGGCTCGCAGCAGCCGGCCGGCAGTTCATAGTCCGTACGCTGGAGTCCGTGGCGGTATTGATCGATCAGCACGAAGCGCCCGTCGCGCGTGCGGGCTATGATATTCACCCAGTCGGGATATTCGAGCACGTAGTAATCCGGCACGCGGGTGCCGTCGGGGAGTTCGAGGCTCTCGTGCCGCACGGTGAACCACGGACGTTGGGCAAGGTATTCGCTCGCGAGGATTTTCCAGGGGCGATGTTCCGGTTTTTTCATGAGAATTCCGCTTTTGAGGTGTGCGAAAGTAACGAATTTTCCATATCTTTGTTCGTCGAAATTACAAACTGCAAACAAATGATACCGCAAACTGAACGAAAACAAATCATCGACCTCATCCAGCGTGAGGTCGTTCCTGCCATAGGCTGTACGGAGCCGATCGCCGTGGCACTGTGCGTGGCAAAGGCTACGGAGACGCTCGGCTGCCGTCCCGAAAAGATCACGGCGCGTCTGAGTGCCAACATTCTGAAGAATGCCATGGGTGTCGGCATCCCTGGTACGGGTATGATCGGCCTGCCGATTGCCATTGCACTCGGTGCGCTGATCGGCCGTTCGGAGTATCAGCTCGAGGTGTTGAAGGATTCGACGCCCGAGGCCGTGGAGGAGGGGCGCCGCTTCATCGACGAGAAGCGCATTGCCATCTCCCTCAAGGAGCATATTACCGAGAAACTCTACATCGAGATCGAGGTCGAAGCAGCCGGTCATCGTGCCGTTGCGGTGATCTCGGGTGGGCATACCCATTTTATCTATATTGCCCGCGACGCAGAGGTGCTGCTCGATGCGGCGGCCGGTACGTCGACTGAGGCGAAGAACGACGATCCCGAACTGACGTTACGCAAGGTGTGGGATTTTGCCATGACGGCGCCGCTCGATGAGATCCGCTTCATCCTCGAAACGCGCCGTCTGAACAAGGCGGCTGCCGAATTCGCACTGAAGGGTGAATATGGCCACAGCGTGGGTCGGACGATTCAGGGGGCGAAGGAGAAGCACGTGATGGGTGATCACGTCTATTCGCACATCCTTTCCTATACGTCGGCTGCGTGTGATGCACGTATGGGCGGTGCCATGATTCCCGTGATGAGCAACTCGGGCAGCGGCAATCAGGGCATTGCCGCCACGATGCCCGTAGTGGTCTATGCCGAGGAGAACGGCGCTTCCGAGGAGCAGTTGATTCGTGCCCTGACGCTGAGTCACCTGACGGTGATCTACATCAAGCAGAGCCTCGGCCGTCTTTCGGCGCTGTGCGGTTGCGTGGTGGCTGCAACGGGTTCGAGCTGCGGTATCGTCTACCTGATGGGTGGCGGATACGACGAGGCGGCCGGTGCCGTGAAGAACATGGTCGCAACGCTGACCGGTATGGTTTGCGATGGCGCGAAGCCGAGTTGCGCACTGAAGTTGATGACGGGAGTCTCGACGGCCGTGCTGTCGGCGCTGATGGCAATGGAACATCGTTGTGTGACCTCCGTCGAGGGTATTATCGAGGAGAATGTCGACAAGTGCGTACGCAACCTGACGCGTATTGGTCGTGACGGCATGAACGAGACGGATCGTCTGTTGCTCGAGATCATGACCCACAAGGAGGCATAATTCGTGCGGTGCAGCAGACCGGCCTTAGAAAGTGCTTGATTGAGCAGTGAGGCAAGAAGGCCCGCCTGGTGTGTGGAACCAGTTGCTTGCTGCACGTCGAATTGTCGCAGATACGTCGGGACAAACCGAATCCAATTCGGTTTGTCCCGATTTTTCGTATGTTTGTGCGTAATCAAGAAAACGGCGAGGGCCGAACCCGGAAGTTCGGCCCTCGTTCTCTATTGGGATCATTCGGGAAATCCGATCGCCCCTATTGTCTGAACAGTTCTTTGACAATCAGTTCGGTTGCCCCTTGATGACGTACGGTGTAGTCTTTGGCAATGCGTCCGGTCTTGCGTAAAAACTCATCATTGTCGCGCAGCGGCGTGAACCACTGTTTGAGCTCTTCGTACGAGGATACCGAACGTGCAGCCCCAAGCGTGATCAAATCCCGTGCCTCTTTGAATTTCTGGTAGTTGGGACCGAATGCCAATGGCAATCCGAACGTCGCCGCCTCGAGTGTGTTGTGGATGCCGACGCCGAAACCGCCGCCGATGTAGCTCCACGTAGCGTAGCCATAGACCGAAGAGAGCAGTCCGACCGTATCGAGTACCAGCAACTGCCGACAGCCGAAGGCTGTATGGGGCGTACTCTCCGTATAGCGTACACCGCCACCGCGGGTCTCGTTGAGTAACCGTGCAATACGTGTTTCATCCATTTCATGCGGTGCAATGACGAACTTAATCTCTGGGTTGTCGTTCATCAGCCGAATGAGCAACTCTTCGTCTGGACCCCACGTCGATCCGGCGACGAAGAGCCGTTTTTCGCCACGGAACCGTTCGATGAGATCGATCTTTTTAGCCGCCGCCGCGATCTCGGCCACGCGGTCGAAACGTGTGTCGCCAGCGACGACAACGTTGTCAAAGCCGATTTCGGAGAGCAGCTTGCGAGATTCGTTATTCTGTACGAAAATCGTATCGAAACTCTCGAGAGCCTGGCGCCACATGCCGCCGTAAGGCTTGAAAAAGATGGAGTTGCGTCGGAAAATTGCCGAAACGATGTAGGTGCGTATGTGTCGACGGCGCAATTCGGCCAGCAGGTTGAGCCAGAATTCGTATTTGACGAAGACGGCAATTTCGGGATGGGCAATCTCCAGAAAACGTCGTGCGTTGTGCGGCGTATCGATCGGCAGATAGAAGATGTAGTCGGCCTCCGGATAATTCTTGCGGATTTCGTAACCCGATGGAGAGAAGAAGGTGAGCAGAATCTTGAACTCGGGATGTTCGCGGCGAATGCGTTCGATGATCGGACGTCCCTGTTCGAATTCGCCGAGCGAGGCCGTGTGGATCCAGACGATACGGGCCCTGGGGTCGATCGTGTCGCCCATGCGTTTGAACAAATCGCGTCGGCCTTCGCTCCACAGACGGGCTTTTTCGTGCCGCGGCGAGATCAGACGGATGACCCACGCATAGAGGGCCAGTCCGAAATTATAAAGCCACATGCTTCTCTCTTCTTCGGTTAGGGTTGGTTGGCATTGGGCTGCGTTTCATCCGGCGGATGCCGGACGAGGCGCGGTCCGCTGTTGTAAATTTCCTGGTCCGCAAAGATAGTATTTTTTAGTCGGACTGCAAAATTACCAATGACTTTCGACGGCATCGGCCACGAAACGTATTTCGGCGTGTCCATCCGCGTGCAACTCTACGGCACACAGATCGAAACGCGGGTCGGCATGAGTCGGGTGGCGCGACAGGTAGCAGGCGGCGGCCCGGCGCATGGCACGGCATTTTGACGAGGTCATGGCCTGTTCGGGAGAGGTGAGGCTGTCGGCGTGGCGCGTCTTTACTTCCACGAAGTGCAGTTCGTCGCCGCGTTGAGCAATAATATCGAGTTCGTATCGTCCCTGGCGCCAATTTCTGGCGCAGATCGTGAATCCGGCACGGCGCAACCAGGCCGCCGCCAGCTCTTCGCCGCGGCGGCCTGTCTCAGCCGTGGTTTGGAGGGATGGATCGAGGCGCAGGGTCATGCGTGAAGCCTTTCCATACCTTAAATTTATAGGCCTGACGTACTATAAAAGGAACGACAGGTCGTCTCCGGCATGCACTTCATAGGGTTCGATTCCCTTTTTGAAGATGCGCATCGGGCGGGGCCCGATCAGTTCGAGATGCCCCTCCTCATAGCGGAGCATGCATCCCTCGCGCAATCCGACAACCCAACGGCGCGGATTAGCCTGGATGTATTCCAGAATGCGTTGTTCGCGGGTTTCGCCGGCGTGGCCTTCGGGGTTTGCATCGAGGTAGTGGGGGTTGATCTGGAATTTTACGGCCCCGATGGCGCGGAACGACTCGGGCTCGACGATCGGCATGTCGTTCGTAGTGCAGATCGTCGGGCAGCAGACGTTGCTTCCGGCCGACCAGCCGACATAGGGCGTGCCGGCCTTCAGTTTGCGGAGAATAGCCGGCATGAGTCCCTGTTCCTGCATCTTGCGCGTGAGGGCAAAGGTGTTTCCTCCGCCGACGCAGATGGCCTCGGCCTCGCGGATCATGCGGGCCGGATTGGTGGCGTGGTGGATCGAGCGGATGCGGATACCGATTTCGGCAAAGCGCTCAGCAACACGTCGTTCGTATTCTGAATAGGAGAAGGTGACGGCAGCGTAGGGGACAAAGACGACCTCTTTTACACCCTTGAGAAACTCCCCGATACGGGGCAGCGGATAGCGCAGGTAGGGTTCTCCGGCATTGGTCGAATTCGAGATCAGAAGTAATTTCATAAGTTGGTGTCTATTAGAATTTTGTCGTGTAAAATGTGCTAAACGTCGAAAAAATTGTGAATAAAAAAAAGCGTTCTTTTGTCAAAAGTAATAAAAAAAGTGTTACTTTTGCGCAAAATTCATTGAGAAATTGAATAACTGTTTTTTATACATTGTTTAACTAAAAACTTAAAGTTATGTCAGATGTTCAGGCAAAAGTAGTCGAGATTATCGTTGATAAACTGGGCGTTAAGGAGTCGGAGGTTGTCCCCGAAGCAAGTTTCACGAACCACCTCGGCGCCGACTCGCTCGACACCGTTGAGCTGATCATGGAGTTCGAGAAGGCTTTCGACATCCAGATTCCCGACGAGGACGCAGAGAAGATCGCTACCGTAGGCGACGCGATCAAGTACATCGAGGAGCACAAGAAGTAATTTTCATACCATAATTCGAGACTTCGGGATACGTTCTTTAAATCTTAAATCATGACAGAAAGAAGAGTAGTTGTTACGGGTATCGGAACGATCAACCCGTTGGGTAATACCATTGCAGAGTATTTTTCCAATCTTGAGAAGGGCGTCAGCGGTGCCGCGCCGATTACTCACTTCAATGCCGAGAAGTTTAAGACCAAGTTCGCTTGCGAAGTCAAAGATTACGATCCGAGCCGCTTTTTTGACCGTAAGGAGGTACGCAAATACGACCTCTTTACGCAGTATGCGCTGATTGCCGCCACGCAGGCCGTGGAGGATGCGGGACTCGATCTGGAGAAGATCGACCTCGAACAGGTCGGCGTGATCTGGAGCTCGGGTATCGGAGGACTCAAATCGTTCTTCGATGAGTGTCTGGGCTATGCCGCAGGGGATGGAACCCCGCGGTTTAGCCCGTTCTTTATTCCCCGCATGATTGCCGATATTGCAGCCGGTTTCATCTCCATGAAATATGGTTTCATGGGTCCGAACTATTGCACCGTATCGGCGTGTGCTTCGTCCAACCACGGCATCATCGATGCGATGAACGCGATCCGTTATGGCAAAGCGGACATCATGGTGGCCGGCGGTTCGGAAGCTGCGGTGAACGAACCTTCAGTGGGCGGCTTCAACTCGATGCAGGCCCTCTCGACGCGCAACGACGACCCCAAAACCGCATCGCGCCCCTTTGACAAGGATCGCGACGGCTTCGTGATCGGTGAGGGTGCAGGTGCCCTCATTCTCGAGGAGTATGAGCATGCCAAGGCTCGCGGCGCGAAAATCTATTGCGAGGTTGCAGGCGGTGGCTGCTCGGCTGATGCCTACCACTTCACGGCTCCCCATCCCGAGGGTAAGGGTGCCATCAAGGCTATGCGCGACGCCATCAAGGATGCCGGTATCCAGCCCGAAGAGATCGACTACGTGAACGTGCACGGCACGTCGACTCCGGCCGGTGATCTGCCCGAGCTGAAGGCTGTGGCTGCTGTCCTGGGTGAGCATGTGTACGATGTCAACATTTCGTCGACCAAGTCGATGACCGGTCACCTGCTCGGTGCGGCAGGTGCCATTGAAGCATTGGCCTGCATCTTTACGCTGACGCACGGTGTCGTGCCCCCGACGATCAATTGCGAAAACCTGGATCCGCAGATCGATCCGCGTCTGAATCTGACGCTCAATCAGGCACAGAAGCGTGATGTAAAGTGCGCAATGAGCAATACGTTCGGCTTCGGCGGACACAACTCGACGCTCATTTGCCGCAAACTCTAACGTCCGTTAAACCCGTTCGACGCCGTGATCGATTTTTTGTTGCGACCCCTGAAGCGAAATTTCGGACGGGATAAGACGTATTATCGTATTATCGATGACTTGTTCGGATTCATTCCGCACAACATCGAACTCTACAAGCTGGCTTTGATTCACAAGTCAGCTTCTTTGATTTTGGACGACGGCCGGCAGATCAACAACGAGCGTCTCGAGTACCTCGGAGACGCCGTGATCGAGGCCGTAACGTCCGATTATCTCTACAT
The DNA here is from genome assembly GCA_944320665.1 of uncultured Alistipes sp. GTDB lineage: Bacteria > Bacteroidota > Bacteroidia > Bacteroidales > Rikenellaceae > Alistipes. The sequence continues at coordinate 14,978 of CALUII010000029.1, forward strand.
TGAATTTCCCGACGAGCAGGAGGGATTCATGACGCAGATGCGTTCGAAGATCGTTTCGCGACAGTCGCTCAATGGTATTGCCGAGCGCATGGGGCTGTCGCAACACATCATCTCGCACTCGAACGGCAGCTTTACGCAGAAGCACATCTACGGGGATGCTTTCGAGGCGATGATGGGAGCAATTTACCTGGATCAAGGGTATGAATTCGTCAACCGTCTGCTGATCAATCATATCTATTGCCACTACCTCGATCTGGACGACCTCTCGGAGTCGGAGACCGACTTCAAGAGTCGTCTGATCGAATGGTGTCAGAAGAATCACCACACCATATCGTTCCGTACGAGTCAGTCACACGATCCGGCCGTGCATGGGGGACGATTGATTTTCCGTTCGACGGTCTGTATCGACGGCCTGGAGACGGGACATGGCTCCGGTGAGTCGAAAAAAGCGGCTGAACAGGAGGCGGCTCGATCCGTTTCGCGGGGTGGCGGTGTGAGTGACGAGGCGTGTGCCACGTTGCTCGACAAAGTGGATCGACTGGCCGAATAGGTGCTGCACACGGCAGTTCACGATGTTATGGCCGACAATCTGAGAAATACGATCGACAAACTCCGTTCACGGGGAGCCGAGGCCCTCACGGACGAGGAGTTGCTGTCGTTGCTTGTCGAGGACGAGGCATTGCCTGCCGCATTGATGGCTGCATGCAACGGTTCATTGGCCGAATTGGCCGCGACGAAGATCGAGCGCCTGCGCATGATCGGCGGATTGGGGCTGCATCGGGCCCAACGTCTGGTTGCTGCTGCAGAATGGGGCCGTCGCGTGTCGGCCGATGTGGCCTCGCGAGCTGTCTCGATTCATACGAGCGCCGAGGTGGCGGCTCTTTTCAGACCGCAGATGGAGCATCTGACGCACGAGGAGTGTTGGGTCGTGCATCTGACCTCGTCCAACCGCATTCTGGAACGGCAGCGCGTCAGTCAGGGCGGGGTGCAGGGTACGGTGGTGGATCATCGGCTGGTGGTGAAACGGGCATTGGAACTCCTCTCTACACAATTGATTCTGGTGCACAACCATCCGTCGGGGGCAGCTGAACCCAGTGCGCAGGATCGCGTCCTTACGGAGCGTATTGCCAAGGCGGCAGCCTTGTTCGATATCCGGTTGTTGGATCATCTGATTATTTCGAGTTCGGGCTATTTCAGCTTCCTGGAATCGGGGCTGATTGCATGATGCCTCTCCGCCGGGGGAATGAATGGTTGCCTCGTTGCGATCGGAGCGGGTTTCTGTCAAGAAATGAAGGTCGGCCGCGTGCCGTTTCGCGATAATTTTGTACTTTTGCCGAACTGAAAATATCAATCAAGCAAACATAAAACCATGACTCAGGAAGAAGTTTTCAAGAAACTCGTCGCCCACTGCAAGGAGTACGGCTTTGTATTCCCGTCGAGCGAAATCTACGACGGCCTTGCTGCCGTGTATGATTACGGTCAGAATGGCGTCGAACTGAAGAATAACATCAAGCGTTACTGGTGGGATTCGATGGTCAAACTGCACGAGAACATCGTGGGCCTCGATGCAGCCATCTTCATGCACCCGCGTACGTGGGAGGCCTCGGGCCATGTCGGCGCCTTCAACGACCCGCTGATCGACAACCGCGATTCGAAGAAGCGCTATCGTGCCGACGTGCTGATCGAGGATTGGCTGGCCAAGCAGGACGAAAAGATCGAGAAGGAGGTCGAGAAGGCCCGCAAGCGTTTCGGCGAGTCGTTCGACGAGGCGAAGTACCGCGAAACGTCGCCGCGTGTGGCCGAGACGGCTGCGCGTCGTGACGAGATACACCGCCGCTTTGCGGAGGCGATGAATGCCAACGACCTCACGGAGCTGCGTCAGATCATCCTCGACTGCGAGATCGCCTGCCCGATCTCCGGCACGCGCAACTGGACCGAGGTGCGTCAGTTCAACCTGATGTTCTCGACTCAGATCGGCTCGGTGGCCGAGGGTGCCAATACGATCTATCTGCGTCCCGAGACGGCGCAGGGTATCTTTGTCAACTTCCTCAATGTGCAGAAGACCGGCCGCATGAAGATTCCGTTTGGTATCGCACAGATCGGTAAGGCCTTCCGCAACGAGATCGTGGCCCGTCAGTTCATCTTCCGCATGCGCGAGTTCGAGCAGATGGAGATGCAGTTCTTCGTGCGCCCCGGCACCGAGATGGAGTGGTGGAAACGCTGGCGCGAGACGCGTATGGCCTGGCACCGTGCCCTGGGATTCGGTGACGAGAAGTACCGTTTCCACGATCACGAGAAGCTGGCCCACTATGCCAATGCCGCTACGGATATCGAGTTCGAATTCCCCTTCGGTTTCAAGGAGGTGGAGGGTATCCATTCGCGTACGGACTTCGACCTGGGCAACCACCAGAAGTTCTCCGGCAAGAAGATCCAGTACTTCGATCCCGAGACGGGCGAGAGTTACGTACCCTATGTGGTCGAGACGTCGATCGGTGTCGACCGCATGTTCCTGCAGGTGATGTCGGCCGCCTATACCGAGGAGAAGCTTGAGGGTGGCGAATCGCGTGTCGTTCTGCGTCTGCCGGCAGCTCTGGCTCCGGTGAAGGTGGCCGTGCTGCCGCTGGTGAAGAAGGACGGCATGCCCGAGGTGGCGCAGAAAATTGTCGACGAGCTGAAGTACGACTACAATGTCGTTTACGACGAGAAGGATTCCGTCGGCAAGCGTTATCGTCGTCAGGATGCCATTGGTACGCCGTTCTGTGTGACGGTCGACGGGCAGACGCTCGAGGACGGTACCGTGACGGTGCGTCACCGCGATTCGATGCAGCAGGAGCGTGTCAAGATCGAGGCGCTGCACGCCATGGTCGACGAGGAGTGCTCGTATCGCAAGCTCTTCAAGAAGTTGAATCTGTAACAGGATGTTTTCATGCCCCACGGCGGTCTGAGGCAAGGCGGCCGATCGGGGGCATTTCAAGGAGCGTATGGGGCGCATTTTGGCCATAGATTACGGTACGAAGCGTACGGGCGTTGCCGTGAGTGATCCGCTGCGGATCATTGCCGGCGGTCTGGAGACGGTGCCTACGAAGGAGTTGGAGCGTTGGCTGGCCCAATATTTTGCGGCTAACGACGTGACGACGATCGTTGTGGGTAAACCGGCGCAGATGAACGGTATGCCCTCCGAGACGTGGCGCTACATCGAACCGTTGGTGGCCCGCCTGCGGCGCGCATGGCCCGACAAGGAGGTGGTGCTGTGGGACGAACGCTTTACGTCGGTTTTGGCCCATCGTACGATGCTCGAAAGCGGGATCGGTCGCATGGCCCGTCGCGACAAGGCGCTTGTCGACAAGATCTCGGCTACGATCATCCTCCAGAGCTATATGGAGAGTGCCGATCTGCGGCGGCGCGAGTGATTGCGGTGAAGGCCTGTCGCGTTAGTCCGGATGTAGCGCCTGCGGGTTCCATCCCGCGAACTGATCGGCGGTATGCGGGGCGTGTTTAATACTACGATAAATGTGTAATTGAATTATGATCTATCCTATAGTTATCTACGGATCGCAGGTATTGCGCAATCCGTGCGAGCGGATCGATTCTGACTATCCCGAACTGGGCAAGTTGATCGAGGATATGTTCCAAACGCTCGAGGTGGCCGAGGGTGTCGGGCTGGCAGCTCCGCAGATCGGCAAGAATATTCGGTTGTTCATCGTTGACTGTACGCCGTGGGGCGAGGAGGATCCCTCGCTGGCCGATTACCGTCGGGCCTTCATCAATCCCGAGATCTATTTCCGCTCGGAGGAGACGAAACTTTACAACGAAGGGTGCCTTTCGTTGCCGGGTCTGCATGAGGATGTCCGCCGGTCGCTCTCGATCCGGATGCGCTACCAGGACGAGCAGTTTGTCGAACACGACGAGGAGTTTACGGGATTGGCTGCGTGGGTTATTCAGCACGAATACGACCATCTGGAGGGCATCGTCTTTACGGACCGTCTGTCGCCGTTGCGTCGCAACCTCATCAAGAGCAAGTTGCTCAACATGGCCAAGGGCAAGTATCGTTGTTCCTACAAGACGAAACGTTGATCGACGTTTTCCTCCCCCCGGCTTCCGCGAGGCGGCGGAATGTATCTTTCAAGAATACATTCCGCCGCCTCGTTTTGAGGGGGATCGGTCGCATCAGTTCCGAGTCAGAGCCATGAAGTGGGTGGACGTTCCCGAGACAATCGGTTTATCCATTTGCCTGAAGCTGACGGCTGTTTCGTGTGTGGTAGAGCCGGCAGACGGTTTGGCAGATGGTCTCCAGACTTACGCGCGACGTATTGACCATTAGGTCGTAATGGTGCGGATCATCCCAACGCCGTCCCGTATAGAATTCGTAGTGCATGCGGCGGTTGTGATTGATGCGTTTACGCTCGGTGTCGACTTGGTCGGCCGCAATGCCGTATTGATGGATGCATCGATGGCAGGCACTCGTTGCGTCGGCGTAGCAGAAGAGGCGGATGACGTCGGTTGTATCCCCCAATACGAAGTCGGCGCAGCGTCCGATGATGATGCACGATTCGCGGTTGGCCAGGTCGCGTATGATGCTGCTCTCGGCCACGAAGAGTACGTCGTCGGGCGACAGACTGCGCTTGTAGTCCTGTGCATAGAGGCACTTGAGCCAGAACGACGGGATGCTTTGCTCGTTGCGTCGAATATATTCTTCGTCCAGACCGCTGCGTTGTGCGGCCAGTTCGATAAACTCCTTGTCATAGAGCTTGATGCCCAGTTCGTGGGCCAGCATTTCGCCAAGCTGGTGCCCGCCGCTGCCCAGTTCGCGCGCGATGGTGATAATCGTCGGGTGTGCGGCCGGGCTGGATTCGGGCCGTGAAGGCATGGTCTCGGCTGGGTGTGCGGAGTCCGTGATCCAGCGATCGAGGAACCGATAGTAGGGAGAGACGAAGTGTACGATCGGTCCGACGACCAGGGCTGCGATTACCGTGCCCTCGCGCACGCCGTAGATTCCCTGCATGAAGATCCACGATACGATGCACGAAAGCAGTACCAACGTACTGTCGAAGCCGAGCTTGATGTATCCGAAGTCGCCTTTGAATCGCAGGGTGATGACCCGTACGAAATATTCGCCTGCGGCCATGGCGACATTGACCTTCACCTCAAGGGCAATACCGAGAGCCAAGATTGTGCAGCCGATCAGCAGGCTGATGAATTGCGCCAGGTAGGAGACCGGAGCCAGTCCCTGGAGCAGAAACATCGATCCGTCGATGAAGTATCCGAAGCAGAGCGAAATGGGGATTTGCATCAGGTAGGGGAAGCGTTCGTCGTGCAGTTGTTTGCGACTCATCAGCGGCAGTTCGAGTACCACGAAGAGCAGATTGACGAGGATGGTCCATTCGCCCATGGTCAGTGCGGTGAACATGCTCAGCACGTAGGTGATGCTGGTAATCGGCGAGGTGCCCAGCAGGGCCTTGGTGATGAAGGCTATGCCGAACGCGTTGATGAAGAGCGCAACGACAAACAGTATGTAACGTCGCAGACGGGGTAAGGTCATGATATTGGAATGGGTAATTTTCGACGTAACAAAGTTCGTTTTATTTTGACGGTTTTGCTGTGTCAAAGAGGGCCTGTTTTGGTGAAAAACGAAACAACATGTATCTTTGTACGGTTGTTTGTCTATTGGGCAGACATTTTCACTTCAAAAACTTTGACTATGAACACGCTGCGACAAAATTGCGGCATGCAGGGGCTGTTGTGCGATCGCTACGGAAAGAGTCTGGTGTCTGCTGCGCAATTTACCTCAGACACCTTCGCGGAGGAGGACGGAATCTGGATGATGGACGAGGACTTCTGGTTGCTGCATCAACTCGAAGGGACGCTCCTGGTAACAGACGATACCGATGCAAACAAGCGTCTCCTGCGCGGTGACGATCTGTTGGTTCTTACGCCGAGCCGCCGGGCCCGCATCTCCTTGCCGACCTCCGGAGCAAAGTGGTGGGTCATTCGTTTCGCTCCGGACTATTTCGACAGCCTGCCCGGCGGACAGTTGCTCTATGATCGATTGACCGAGACCTGCGGTGAGGAGCCGCTTCCGGTAGTGCCTCTCGATGCGCCTTACGGCGGATACATGCAGCGGACGGCAACGCTTTTTGCCGATCCTGTGCAATCGTTTCTCCTCTCCGGTGAAGAGTTGGTGCGCCATTTGTGCAGTTTCTGCCTGTTGCAGGTTGCCAATGCCCTTTGCCGTTACGGGAAGACTTCGGCCGTCGGCGTGCGGCACCGGCATGAAATCTACCGAAATTTCAAACGTCTGTTGCTGGAGTACTACCGCACGGAACATCGTATCGGATTTTATGCCGAACGGTTGAATATCTCGCCTACCTACCTGTCACGAATCGTGCGTCAGGTGACGGGGCGTACGGTGCATGCTCATGTGGCGGAGTTGTTGTGTACCGAAGCGCGCAAGTGGCTCGAGGGAAGCGATCGCGATGTGAAAGAGATTGCCGCCTGGCTCGGCTTCTCGGATCAGTCGGCTTTCGGCAAGTTCTACCAGAAGCATACGGGGTGGTCGCCGGTCCGATTCCGGCGTCGCGGACTGCACGAGTAACAGCAGACTCCCTGCCTTCTCTGCGGGGAGAGGAAAATAATCTTTTTTTTGTTACCATTTCCTGAAAAAAAAGTGTATCTTTGAATAACAGATTAGGAATCCGAGGATCTTAAAACTTCTTAAAAACGAATAATTATGAAAAAGTTTCTGCTTTCCGTGGCATTCGCCCTTCTGGCATGGACGGTGTCGGCTCAGAATTGGATGGTTGGTGGTCGTATTGGTTCGGGCCTGCAGGCTGATGCGGCTTATGTATTGGGAAATGATAACTACATTGAGGGCCGTTTCGGTATGTATTGGGCCAATGCCGGCGGTCATCTGACGGCCGATTTTACGGCTCTCTACAATTGGAGCATCTGCAAGATGAACTGGACGCCGGCTGCCGGTACCTGGTTCTTTGATGCCGGTGCCGGTATCAATGTCGGAGGAAAAAGCCATTATGCTTACGTAGGTGTTGCGGGTTGTGCCAAACTTGGGCTCGAAATCAAGGGGGCTCCGATTCGGTTGTCGTTTGACTGGACCCCGGCTTTCGGTCCCGGAATTGCATACGGTGGCGGTGAATCCGTATCGGAGTTCAATGACCACGGTCTGTGCAACTTCGGTATTACCTGTGTCTATTGCTTCTGATCGTACAAAAAGCCTGAGATAAAACGATCGGCACCTCTTCAACTGAGGTGCCGATCGTTTTTTACTTCCGGTGGGCAATGGGTCAGAATCTCCGGATCAGACCGAAGTTGAGCACGATAGGGTTGCGGTGCCATCGTGCGGTTTGTATAACCCAGCGCAGGTCGGCCGTCAAGTCCCAATTGTGAGCGATGGCCACATCGGTGCCACATCCCAGATGGATGCCGCAGGACCATCCGAAGATGTCGTTGGCGCTCAGACCCACTTGAGGGTAGAGGCTGCAGACGTCGCTGGCTCGAAAGAGATAGTGAACGTCAACGCTCAGATCGACCGAACAGAAGTCTCGACAGAGGGCTGTGACACTCGGTTCGATCCGCCAATTGTCCGTAAAACTGTATCGTCCCGTGGCTCCGACTCCGGAGATGGCTCCGGCTGCTCCGGCATTGGTATAAATGCTGATGCGGGGACCGATTCCCCAGTCTCCCTTGTTCTGTGCCGAGAGTGGTAAGACTGCTGCACAGGCCAGCAGCAGCGTTAAGATGACTTTTTTCATGATTATCTTTATTTGTTCGGTTTCCGGTTTTTGCATGAAGTCACACATGTTCGGCCGAAATTTAGGAAAAATACCCGGATTCGGCAAAACGATTTCTCCGAATGACTGCAATCAGCGCATAAAAGACAAATATCCGGCTCGCTCAAATGCGAGCCGGATATTTGTCTTGCGGATTGGTGCCCCGTTCGATGGTGCACCTTGAGTAGGTACTCCGGCCCCGGAGCCTTGACTTGGGGCCTCTTGTATGGGCAGACTACTTCTCGTTCAGTGCAGCGTGTGCAGCGGCCAAACGGGCGATGGGCACACGGAACGGAGAGCAGCTTACGTAGTTCAGTCCCGCATAGTGGCAGAACTCCACCGACGAAGGCTCGCCGCCATGCTCGCCGCAGATACCGCATTTGAGGTTTTCACGCGTGCCGCGGCCCTTGAATACGGCCTCGCGGATCAGCTGACCCACGCCGTTGCGGTCGAGGATCTGGAACGGGTCGTTCTT
>CALUII010000030.1 GCA_944320665.1 uncultured Alistipes sp.
ACCGCCACGGCGGGCCAGTAGGCGATTCCGTCGACGTCGTAGAGGAACGAGCAGGCGTAGATGCGGCGGAATTCGTGGGCGATCTCCGTTCCCTCGATAATCTCCTTCAGGCCGGACGAGTTGATGTAGTGCAGGATGCGCACGCCGTGCTGTTCGCCGTAGCGGTTGATGCGCCCGAACCACTCGCGCACGCCCTTGTAGAGCGTGACGCGTCGTCCCGACTCCTGGAATGCCTCGCGGCGCAGCGAGAGCCCCTTCGACTTGGCCTCCTGGATCATGCGGGCCATGTAGGCGAGGACCATGTCGGCATCCTGTTCCTGGGCGAGGTCGTTGGCCTCGGACCAGAACTCCTTGTTGCTCTTGCCGACGGCGGGGATGAAGTCGTACTCCTGCATGTTTCCTGGGGCGAGCGTGCCGTCGAAATCATAGATCAGGGCGATGGTCAGCGGTTGTTGGGTAGTCATGGGGTCGGAATTTAGCGTGTCACGGTAAAGTGGTTCAAAGATAGTGCAAACGGCAGGCAAAAGCAAGTGTGCGGGAGGTTTTTGTGGGGTCCCTTGGCGCGGAAGCTGTCGAAAAATTCGTACATTTGGGCATTCAGAGCAAGATTTGACTATGGAATTCAAAGAGATTTTGCACCGGCGGCGGAGCGTGCGCAAGTTTTCGGCCGAGCCGGTTCCGGAGGGGGTGATCCATCGGCTGCTCACCGCCGCCCTTTCGGGCCCTTCGGCCCGCAACACGCGTTCGACACGCCTGATGGTGGTGGATGATCCGGCGCTGATCGGCCGCATGAGCGAGATGCGCGACTACGGGTCGTCGTTCATGAGCCGCGCGCCGCTGGCGGTGGTGGTGCTGGGAGAGCCGACGTTGTGCGACCTGTGGCGCGAGAATGCCTCCATTGCGGCGACGCTGCTGCATTTGGCCTGCGTCGACGAGGGGCTCGCGTCGTGCTGGGTGCACGTCCACGGCCGTCCGCGCCGCAAGGACGATCCCGAGGGCGAGCAGGCGGCCGACTACCTGCGCGCGCTGTTGCCCATTCCCGCGGGGTGTGAGCCGTTGTGCGTGCTGGCGATCGGGGCCTCGGATTTCGTGCCGGCGGCACTGCCCCCGTTCGATCCCGAGGAGAAGATCCTGCGGGTGCGCTGAGGCGCCCGGCGTCTGCATCGGGCGGTCTGCATCGGCGTGCGGAACCGGTCCCTTGCGGAGGGGTTGCCCCGCGTCAGAGGAAACGCAACGATCCGCCGCCGTCGGTCACTACGAGCTCCACGTCGCGCCCCATGTAGAGTGCGACGTTGAGTCGGTCGTGTCCGGCCGGAAGGCCGTAGAGTACCGGCACGTGCAGTTCGCGGGCGTAGCTGTCGATCACCTCATAGACCGAGGCTTCCCATCGTTTTTCGTTGCGGATGTGTGTAAAATCGCCCACGACGAGACCCGCAATGCGGTCGAGTCGTCCGCTGCGCCGGAGCGTCTGCATCATGCGGTCGATGTGGTGGATGCTTTCGCCGACATCCTCGATCAGCAGGATGACCGGTTCGTGCTCCAGATCGTACGCTTCGGGCGTACCGTTCAGGGCGTGCATCACCGAGAGGTTGCCGCCGGCGAGGCGGCCGTGTGCGCGTCCCGGGTGGTTCAGCGGATGGGGCGCGACGTGGTATCCGGCCACGCGGCCGAAGAGCGCTTCGCGCAGCCACAGGGCCGAGGTGTCGCGTTCGGGATGGAGCGTGCGGAATCCGCCGGGCATGGCTCCGTGTATCGACTCCACGCCGACGTGCTGCAGGGCGGCATGGATCGTGGTGAGGTCGCTGAAGCCGACGAGCCACTTCGGATCGCGGCGCAGGCGGTCGAGCTTCACGCGGTCGAGGATGCGCACGGCTCCGTAGCCGCCGCGGAAGAAGATAATGGCCCGCAGGTGCGGATTGTCGATCATTTGTTGCAGGTCGCGGGCGCGTACCGAATCGGGTGCGGCGAACCAGCCTCCGTTTCGGTCGAAGAGGTGCGGGGCCAGCCGCAGCCGCACCCCCCACGAGCGGAGGATGTCGAGACTTTGGAGAGCGTGTTTGAGTTGTTCCTCGTCGATCCGCGACGAGATCGAGACCACGCCGACGCTGTCCCCCTCCTGCAGGAAGGGCGGGCGTACGAAGGGCCTCACCGCGCTGCCGGCGGGTGTAGCGCAACGGCCGGGTGTGATGGTGCTGCTGCTGTCGCGTGTAACGAGGCCGACGGGCGTGATGGTGGTGCCGGGCGTGATGGTGGTGGTGCTGTCGGCATTTGCAGCGCCATGCGGTGCCGCTGCCGTTTCTCCATGCGCTGCGGCCGTGCGTGTCCTGCCAGCTGCCGTGCGTGTATTACTTGCTTCCGGGCTCGTGCCGCCTGCGTCGGGATGCTGCCCCAGGAGCCAAAGTCGCTCCGATTGCTCCCGTGGAGCGCATCCTTCCTGCCCCATCCTCTGCATCGATTCCTGAGCTCCGAGTGGGTGCGGCACGCTGTCGGCGATGCCGTGCGGTGTCGTGCGCGCGGATCCCGAAAGGCTTGCTCCCCCACCCCCGGTTAGCGTGCGGCCCTCTTTTGCGGCGGCCGACAACGTAAGGCTCAGCCCTGCGGCCAGGGCCGCCAGGCTGAGCCTTATCGTGATTCCATGTGGCGAACGTTTCGTCGTCATCTTCTCTTTCTGCATAGCAACACCCGGCCGCAGGCTGTGGGGTCAATGCCCTCCCTTTACGGGCTTGATGTCCTTGATGCGCAGCTGCGTGGTGACCACCCCGCGGTAGTGGTTCTCGACGATCTGGTAGCAGACGTCGATCGGCCGGCCCGCACGTACCCATTCGTAGTGGGTCGGCTGCTGGAAGGCGATGGTCTGGATCGTCGTGTTGGGCTTCTGACGCTGCATGAGGTCCATGCGCAGGTGTTCGCTCTCCATGCCGACGAGCTTGGCCTCGCCGTGGCAGATGGCGCCGTAGGTGACGAAGACCGGGGCCGTATTTCCGGGGCCGAAGGGCTGGAAACGGTTCAGGTCGCGGCGGAACGCCGGCGTGATGTCCGAGAAGAGCAACTCGCCGTCGATGTCGACCTGCGGCACGAGCATGCGCGGGTCGATGTGCTCCTCGACGTAGGCGTTGAAACGCCGGGTGAACTCCTCGACGTGTTCGGGTTTCATGGTCAGACCGGCGGCGTACATGTGTCCGCCGAAGTTTTCGAGCAGGTCGGCACACGACTCCACGGCCTGGTAGAGGTCGAAGCCCGGTACCGAACGGGCCGAACCCGTCACGAATCCGTTGCTCATCGTCAGCACGACCGTCGGGCGGTAGTAGGTCTCGATCAGGCGCGAGGCGACGATACCGACGATACCCTTCATCCACTTCGGGTTGTAGATCACCGTACTTTTGAGGGCCTTCATCTGAGGGTTGTCCTCGATGTACTGGTGGGCCTCCTGTGTGACGCTGCGGTCGATGCTCTTGCGGTCGCGGTTGTAGGCGTCGATCACGTTACCGAACTCCTGTGCCGTGTTTTCGTTACCCTCGACGAGCAGTTCGACGGCGGCATGTCCGCCCGAAGGCGAGGCATTTTCGTCGTGTTCGTCCATGCGCATGCGGCCGGCAGCGTTGATGCGCGGGCCGATCTTGAAGACGATGTCGTCGATGGTGATGTTGTGTTTGTCCAGGCCGCAGATCTTGATGATCGACAGCAATCCTTTCGACGGTTGTCGGTTGAGCCGTATGAGGCCGTAGTGGGCCAGCACGCGGTTTTCGTCGACCAGCGGCACGATGTCCGAGGCTATGCTGACGACCAGCAGGTCGAGCAGCGGTTCGATCTCGGCGAAGGGGATTCCGTTGCGCTGGGCATAGGCCTGCACCAGTTTGAATCCGACGCCGCAACCCGACAACTCCTCGAACGGGTACGAACAATCGACCCGTTTGGGGTCCAATACGGCTACGGCCTCGGGTATTTCGTCGGCCGGGAGGTGGTGGTCGCAGATGATGAAATCCACGCCTTTCTGCTTTGCATAGACGACCTTCTCCATGGCTTTGATGCCACAGTCGAGGGCGATGATCAACCCCACGCCCTTGCGGGCGGCGTGGTCGATGCCCTTGATCGATATGCCGTAACCTTCGGTATATCGATCCGGAATGTAGAACGACAGGTTTTTGTGTCCGATGTGGCGGAGGAACTTGTATACCAGCGCCACAGCCGTACAGCCGTCCACGTCGTAGTCGCCGTACACCATGATCTTCTCATGATTGCGCACGGCACGTTCGACCCGTTCGACCGCACGTTCCATGTCCTTCATCAGGAAGGGGTCGTGCAGGTCGGAGAGTTTGGGTTCAAAAAATTTCCTTGCCCGTTCTACACTGTCTATGCCTCTCTGTATGAGTAGGTTCGCCAGCACGGGGGAGATTCTGAGCGAGGCCGCCAGCGCCGCCACCGCCTCGGGATCCCCCTGCGGTTTGACTACCCATCGTTTCTCTATGGGCATACTCTCTATTTTTTATATATTTCAATTTTTAATATCTCTTCCAGGTTTTTCACTACGAGCGCCTTCACCTCGTCCAAGGGGATGTTGCGCCCTGTTTCGCGCACGATCGACGTGACGCCGCGGTCTGTAAAGCCGCAGGGGTTGATGTGAGAGAACCACCTGAGGTCCGTAGCGACGTTCAGTGCGAATCCGTGCATGGTAACATAACGTGACGAGCGCACGCCTATTGCGCAGATCTTGCGCGGGGGTCGCTCCCCCTCTGTGATCCATACGCCGGAGGCGCCGGCGATGCGGCCGGCCACGATGCCGTATGCGGCCACGGTGCGGATGACGGCCTCTTCGAGCGAGTCGATGTATTGCCGGAGTCCGATACCGATGCGTTCGAGGTCGAGGATCGGGTATCCGACGATCTGTCCTTCGCCGTGGAAGGTGATGTCGCCGCCGCGGTCGATGTGGTAGTATTCGGCGCCGTGGCTGCGGAGGAACTCCTCGCTGACGAGCATGTTTTCGGCGTGTCCGCTCTTTCCGAGCGTATAGACGGGCGGATGTTCCACGAGCAGCAGGTATCCCGCCTCGTCCTGCCGTGTGGCGGGGTCGTGTTTCCGTGCGAGCAGTTCGTCGAACAGGGACTGCTGCAATGTCCAGCACTCCTTGTACGGCATACGGCCCAGATCGCGGTATTCGACTCTCATCTTACGGCTTCGGTTATATGGGTTTTATTCGGCGTTATGTGGTTTGACGCTTTCGAGGGCCTCGTCGGCCAGGTACGACGACCGGACCATCGGGGCGCTGGCGCAGTAGCTGAATCCCATCTTGAGGGCCTGCTCCTTGTACCAGGCGAACTGTTCGGGCGAGACGTATTCGGCCACGGGATGGTGCTGCAGCGTGGGGCGCAGATACTGTCCGAGGGTGACGATTCGCACGCCGGCGTCGCGCAGGTCGTGCAGTGCCTGCAGCACCTCGTCCTGTGTTTCGCCGAGACCGAGCATGAGGGCGCTCTTGGTGACGGCGCCGCGTTGGGCGAAGTAGCGCAGGGTTTCGAGACTGGTCCGGTACTTGGCCTTCGAGCGGACGAGCGGAGTGAGCCGTTCGACGGTTTCGAGGTTGTGTCCGAGGATGTCGGGTTGCGACGCGACGACGATCTCCATCAGTTCGGGTCGGGCGTCGAAGTCGGGCGTAAGGAGTTCGATGGCCGTATCGGGATTGACGCGGCGGATGGCTCGCACGCACGAGGCCCAGTGTTCGGCGCCGCCGTCGGGGAGGTCGTCGCGCGTGACGGAGGTGACTACGGCATAGCGCAGCCCCATGAGGCGCACGCTTTCGGCGAGCTGTTCGGGTTCGTTGGGATCGGGGGGCAGGGGCCTTCCGGTCTTGGTGGCGCAGAAGCGGCATCCGCGGGTGCAGATATCGCCGAGGATCATGAATGTGGCCGTACGTCGGCTCCAGCATTCGGCCTTGTTTGGGCACATGCCGCTGCTGCAGATCGTGTGCAGGGCGTGTTCCTGGACGATGTGCTGTACGTCGGCATAGGTCGCCGTGCGGTGCAGGCGGATCTTCAGCCAGTCGGGTTTTCTCAAGACGTTGGCCCGGTCATCTAACTTCGGCATTTAGGTTCACTTTTTTTCCAATTGACGCAAAAATAGGAAAAATATTTGAGAATTCCCATTTTGTCGGATTGATTTTCGTGGGTCGGGGCTTTCTGCGGACGGGTTCGGGGGTGGGTTTTGGGAGGGGTTCCGGGGGAAGCTGCGCGTTGTAAAAAAAGGGAAAGGGGCGGATACCTGGCGGTATCGGCCCCTCTGGTTAGGTTAGTTAGGTTAATGAGAGTGGGAGAATCCCACGTTTGCGGACACAAAGGTAGTAGAATTTTACCATACTCCAAATTTTTTGTGATATTTTTTGAGCAATGCGCCCTTTTTTTCTGCGGATTGTAACTCGAAAAGGTGAAAAGAGAGCGAATTATTAAGTTTTTTCAAAAATAAATCTCCTTTTGCTTCGGATCTTCGTCTTCGTTTTCCCCTCTTTTCCTTCCCTCCGTCCGCGCGATTCACCGGGAGCGTGGCTGAGGTTACTGAGCCTGGCGCAGCTCCGCGACGGCGGGTGCGGCGAGTGCGACGGCCGCCTCCTGGTGACGGCCGCGGTAGGCGGCCGGGGTCATGCCGTACTCCTTCTTGAAGAGTTTGATGAAGTGCGAGGTGTTGGGGAAGGTGCATTCGCCGCCGATTTCCGAGACGGAGAGCGAGGTGGAGATGAGCAGCAGGCGGGCGTGCATGAGTCGCTGGCGGATGAACCACTTGTGGGGCGGGATGGCGAAGATGCGTCGGAACTCCTTTTTGAAGGCGGTGAGCGAGCGGTTGGTTGTGCGGGCCAGCTCCTCGATGGAGATGTTCTTGAAGATGTGGTTGTAGACGATCTGTTCGAAGTTCTCCTTCACGGTGTCGATGTTGCTGAGGATCTTGCTCTTCAGACAGCTGTCCTCGTGCGAGACGATCATGTAGATGAGTTCGGTCATTTTGATGTTTTCGACCGTTTCGTCGTGGTGGAAGTGCTCTTCGCGGAGGTAGTTGTTCGTGTTGACGAAGAAGTTACGGATGCTGCTCCAGCCGGGCATTGTGACGTAGGATCGGCTGGTGCATTCGGTGCAGTGGTGGTCGTTGGCGATGTCCATGCCGTAGGTGATGTTCAGATGCATGAGGATGCGTTGCAGTTCGTCGGGCGTGTAGTAGACGAGGATCTGTTCGAAGGGTTGTCCGTTTTCGGGCACGTCCTCCGTGTAGTGGTGCCCGATGCCCAGATAGAAGAGGTCGCCGCGGGCGAGTCGTACGCGCTGGTCGCCGTCGTAGATGTACTTGGTGCCGCGCAGGACGTATCCGATGGCGTAGCGCGACAAGGTCTGAGATTGGATTCCGTTGTGTGAAGTCTCGACGTACTTCACGATCATCGGCTGAGCGGCCGATGGTGAGGTTGTTTTTCCCATTTTTCAATAAATTATTATAATTTGTCCCTTCGTACGATAGTTGGCGTCACTAAAGTACGATTCAAATATACAATAATTTATTATTAAAATACAATATTGTATTCATAAAGTATCTTTTCCGCGGGTGAAAAGAGCGTAATCTGATACGCAACGGGCTGATTGGGGTGGGGTTCGGGGGTGAGGTCGGGTGGAATCAGGCGATCATCAGGCCGACGCAGGCGATGATTGCGAGCAGGTAGATCGGGTTGGCGATCCAGGGCGAGATGCGCGTGAAGAGTACGGGGAGGAGCGTGGCGGTCGGGATGGCGCAAACGGGCATCCAGAAGGCGGTCTCCCGGCTGCTGAAGGCGATCAGCAGGGCGACGAGCACGAAGCAGCAGCAGTTGAAGAGCAGGATGGCGCGTTGTTTGGTGCCCGTGGCGTGTATGTCGCGGATATAGAGGCGTATGGCGGCAAGGGTCAGCAGCAGGTAGCCGGCGCCGGTAGCGAGCTGCAGCGTGGAGAGGGCCTTGCAGTCGAGCGGGACGATGCTTTCGGCGAGTCTCAGCCACATTTCGCGTACGGGTGCGGTGAACTCCCCGCCGCATCCCCAGTATATGTACGAGTAGGCGAGGATCGGGAGGACGAGGCCGAAGAGAGCGACGGCGCATTCGCGGGCCGAGCGCTTGAAGAGCACGACGGCGAGCGGCAGCAGCACGACGAGCGGCAGCGTCCGGGCGTGGATGAGGGGGAGGCACCCGAGGTAGATGCCACCGCGGAGCAGGGCGTCGAACGAGTAGCCGTTACGGAACGAGGCGTAGAGGTTGCGCAGGCTGAGGACCAGCCCCGCCGCGGTGACCGATGCTGCGGCGTAGTGGTCGCCGAGCAGGATGCCGCACCCTACCAGGCCATAGAGCGGGATGGCGAGGTGCGTGCGCATCGGGTAGAGTGCGTAGCGGGCCGAGGTGCTGCCGACGGCGGCACCGACCAGAAAGAGCAGCAGGGCTGCGGCGGTTCGTATGAGTGTCGGGGCGTTTTGTTGCAGTCCGACGAGCCAGGGCTCGACGACCAGTGCGCCCCAGTTCTCCTCCGTGAGTTCCGGGACCGTTGCGTCGGATGCCGGTGCAGCCTGGTGCAGGGGGGCCGGATCGAGAGGCCACTGCATGGCTGCGGCGGCGACAACGAGCAGCAGGGTGGCGAAAGCCGCCAGAAGGGGTTGACGTACGATGCTTGCGTTCATGATGGGACGGAGGTTCGATGCAAAAGTAACGAAATTTGTCCAATCGGGGCCAATATTTTCTAACTTTGTGGCCGTGCTGGAACTCTGCATTCAATACGATGTCCCCGAAGCGGGATGCGACGAGGCGGGCCGTGGATGCCTGGCTGGGCCGGTCTACGCGGCGGCGGTGATTCTGCCGTCGGATTTTTACCATCCGTTGCTCAACGACTCGAAGCAGATGAGCGAACGTCACCGCGACCTGCTGCGACCGATTATCGAGCGAGAGGCGGTATCGTGGGCCGTCTGTTCGGTGGATGCGGCGCGTATCGACGAGATCAATATTCTCAATGCGTCGTTCGAGGCGATGTCCCGTGCGGTCGAGGGGCTGTCGCTGCGGCCGCAGCTGCTGGCGATCGACGGCAACCGGTTCCGGACGGATCTGGATATAGCCTTTCGTTGCGTGGTGAAGGGGGATGCGCGCTATGCGCATATTGCGGCGGCTTCGGTGTTGGCAAAGACGCATCGCGATGAGTTCATGCGGCGGATCGACGCCGAGTACCCTCAGTATGGGTGGTCGCGGAACAAGGGCTACCCAACGCGCGACCATCGACTGGCGATTCGTCAGCATGGCCTTTCGCCCTACCACCGTCAGAGTTTTAACCACGAGATCGACCAGTTGGAGCTTCCCTTCTGATTTTTGCGGGGAATCCGTCGCGTGGAATCCGATGTGCGAGACCTGTTGCCTGGGATCCGTCGCGTGGAATCCGGCGTGCGAGACCTGTTTCCTGGATCCGTCGCGTGGAATCCGGCGTGCGAGACCTGTTTCCTGGATCCGTTGCGTAGAGTCTGTTGCGAGTATCTGTTGCGCGTGATCCATTGCGCATAATCTGTTGCGAGTATCTATCACGTGTGATCTGGTGCGAGGCGTTTTTCGCGGCGTTTCGAACTCATCTCAATGGGTGCAGGGCACTTCTTTGAGCCTGTGTGCACGTAATTTGGTCTCATTATCTCTATCTGTATTTGTGCCGCCGCGCCGCTTCGTGGCGGGCTTTACGTTGCTTTCGTCTCTCTCTGAGCCGGAGCTCTTTTTCCTGTCGCTCCTGCATCCTGCTCCCGGTTACTTCAGGTGCGCTTCTCCTGTTTTCTATTCTCGGAACCGGCGGGCACCGATGGTATGGTTTTACGCATTTTCTGCCGCCCTCATGCATTTCCGGGAGGGTTGCGGGCTGTGCGGCCGCTTTATCCCGCTATTTTTGTTGCGTAGCCTTCCGCGGGGGGCTTCATAAAGAAATCGGGGAAACCTCGATTGAGGTTTCCCCGATTTCTGAAATTTATCTCTCTCCGGTTTTTAGTAACCCAGAGACTTCGACGCTGCGTAGGAGATCTTCAGTGCATTTGCACGTCGCAACTCCTGCTTCACGTCGGTGATGATACCCATCTTGGTTGCTTCGTCGGCCTTCAGGCAGATCGTCATCGAAGCCTTGTCGGCCTCGTTGAGCTTGTCTCGCTCGGCGGCTACGAAGTCACCGATATCCTTGGCGCTGCGATACGAGTCGTTGAGCTGGATACGGGGAGCCATACCGAACTTTGCCTGCATGCTGAGCGACGGGGGGCCGATATGGATGTAGCTAACGAGCGACTTCTTCTCCAACTTCTGCACCTCCGTGGCCTCGGGCAGACGGTAGCGCACCAGGAGCTCCTGGTCACGCATCGACGTCGACACCATGAAGAAGAAGAGGATCATGAAGATCACGTCCGGAAGCGACGCAGTCGAAATAGGCGGCAAATCTTTGTTGCCTTTCTTTTTCATTACAGCCATATCTTCCTCTACTTTTTAATGTTACGGGGCTCAGCCTCCGAGATTGCGTTGGGTACAGCCTCTACGATGACCTTGCGCTCATCGTCCGAGAGTTCGGAGAACTTCGAGCCGAAGCGGCGCATGGCCACCTCGTCACGCACTTCGTTGAATGCGCGCGTCAGTTCGTTCTGTACCATGATGTACGACTGATAGTTCGTATCGCGGGTGGTTTGCAGCGAGACCACGCCCTTGCTGACCGGATATACCCACGTGCCGCCGTCCGGGAGAGCGATCTCCGTATCTTCCTTTTCGGGCAGGTTGGCATCGTCGTACGGGTTGAGGATAAACTCCTTGGTTTTATCCTTCAACATGTGCAGATCGATGAGTTCCTGGTTGCCCTGTGTGCCGGCCATGATCTGGCCTGCGCCGTTGATCAGGACGAGCAGCAGGTTACGCTCCTTGACCTTGATGTCCTCCGTCTTCTGGTTCTCGGGAGGAAGGGGCGGAAGCATACGCGCCAGACCTGTATCCACGTTCATGGTGGTGGCCACAAGGAAGAAGATCAGCAGCAGGAAGGCAATATCGGCCATGGAGCCGGCATTGATCTCCTGTACTTTTCTTTTGTTAATAGCCATGGTTGTTAATCTCCGTTATTTGAATGCTCGGTAAATCTCGGTGCCGATCGCCGTCAGGAAAGCGGCGATGAAGGCCACATAGGTTACGATGATACTGGTTTCGGTCAGTACCGTTGCACCATGATCGAAGAAACCGCCATTCTGCAGGTCGGGGATGTTGACCGTATGGCTTGCAGAGAAGAAGTAGGCTGCACCGATGACGATCAGGATCAGCAGCAGCGAGAGCAGCGAACCCTTGATACCTTTGGGATTCTTGACCATGCCCCAGATGGCGCAAAATACGGCCGATGCGATTGCCAGAACGAAGAGGATGTATCCCCAGATAATGTTCAGGCTGATCGACTGGTCGAATTCTGCCGGATTACCCGAATGGGGCGATGCCACTGCATAGATAAGCAATGCAGCGGTGATGGCCATCAGAATACCCAGCAATATGTTCAATACTTTTTTCATATTAATAAATCGATGACTCAGTCCTTGGGATTATTTCTTGCTGTAAGCGGTCAGGATATCCATCAGCGAGATGGAAGCGTCCTCCATGTCGTTCACCAGCGAGTCGATCTTCGAAACGATGTAGTTGTAGAAGATCTGCAGGATCACGGCGGCGATAAGACCCATAAGCGTCGTCAGAAGGGCGACCTTGATACCACCTGCCACGAGGGTCGGGCTGATATCACCGGCGGCCTGAATCTGGTCGAAGGCTGCGATCATACCTACTACGGTACCCATAAATCCCAACATAGGAGAAAGTGCGATGAAGAGGCCGATCCACGTCAGACCCGACTCCATCTGACCCGTCTGTACCGAGCCGTACGAAACGACCGACTTCTCCACGGCGTCGAGGCCCTGGTCGTAGCGGTCGAGACCCTGATAGTAGATCGAAGCGATCGGGCCGCGCGTATTGCGGCAGAGCTCCTTGGCGGCAGCGATGCCCTTGGTCTTGACGGTCTCCTCAACCTGAGCGACGAACTTCTTGGTGTTGATCGTCGAGAGGGCCAGATAGAGGATACGCTCGATGGCAACGGCCAGACCGATTACCAGGAAGATCAGGATCGGGAGCATCCAGGCCCAACCACCCTCGAGGAACTTCTGCATCATCACGTGGTGCATGGTTTCGCCGGCGATCTCGGTTTCGGCCACCTGGTCTACGACTTCGGTAACTGCCTCGGCGACAGCTGCGGAGTCAGCGACAGCCTCCTGCGCGAATACGTTAACAGTGCCAAGAGCGAAGATGGCCACCGTCAGAATCAAAAAAAGTTTTTTCATAATGGTGTTTTGAATAATTAAGATTTGATTTGTTTTGCTTTTTAGTTTTTATGTCCGAGTTATTCGCTTTCGTAGCTGTTAAAAGTTTGTTTTCGCACGTAAAAAAGTTCCTGTTTTTCCTCAAAATTTTGGCGGATGCGACCTGTCGTACCGGTTCGGGCGGTAGATCCGCGTGTAGCGGGCCGGCGAGGCGGAATCTCGGAAGTTCGGTTGTGTGGGGAGCCTAACCGCTTGTGTATCAATGCGCGGCGACGTCCGCATGCAATCGGGGCCAAGAGTTTCCGTTCGGAAGAGCCCGTTTTCAGTGCGAAATATAGTAAAAAAAATCGTTTCGTGCAACGTCTCTACGCCGTAAACTCGCCTTTGAGTGATCGGCTGAGCAGGGCGCGGGTTTCGTTGGCGGGGAGCTCTTTTCCGAGGACATACATCAGTTTGGTGACGGCGGCCTCGGTGGTCATGTCGTAGCCGCTCAGCACGCCGAGGTGCTGCAGGCGCAGGCCGGTTTCGTAGAGTTCCATCGAGACCTTTCCGCCGCCGCACTGCGTGATGTTGACCACGAGGATGCCGCGGCCGATGGCCTCTTCGATGGCGTGGAGGAACCACTCGCTCGTGGGGGCGTTTCCGGCGCCGAAGGTTTCAAGCACCACGCCGTGGAGACCCTCGACCGAGAGCATGGCGCGCAGCGTGCGTTCGTCGAGGCCGGGGAAGAGTTTGATGACGACCACGCCGTCGCTCAGGCGGTTGGCGATGCGCAGTTCGGGGGATTCGTCGGCGGGCTGGAGGATGGCCGGGCGGTTGTAGGTGATGTTGACGCCCACTTCGGCCAGCGGCGGGTAGTTGTACGAGCGGAAGGCGTTGAGGGCTTCGGCGCTGCGTTTGGTGCTGCGGTTGGCGCGGAAGAGGCGGTTCTGGAAGTAGAGCGACACTTCGGGGACCATCGGGCGGTTGCCGATGCGGGCGCCGGCGATTTCGATGGCCGTGATGAGGTTCTCGCGGCCGTCCGAGCGCAGCACGCCGATCGGAATCTGGCTGCCGGTGAAGACGACGGGTTTCGAGAGGTTTTCGAGCATGAAGCTCATGGCCGATGCCGTGTAGGACATGGTGTCGGTGCCGTGCAGCACGACGAATCCGTCGTAGCGCGGGTAGTTGTCGCGGATCAGGCGGGCGAGTTCGAGCCAGTTCTTGGGGGCGACGTTCGAGGAGTCGATCACGGGGTCCATCGTCAGCACGTCGATGTCGACGTTGAGCCGTTTGAGGAGCGGGAACTCTTCGTAGATGCCGCTGAAGTTGAACGGTACGAGGGCGCCGGTCTCCGGATCGGTCTTCATGCCGATGGTGCCGCCCGTGTAGATGATCAGAATCGAGGATTTCATTTCAGATTGTGTTTTTCTATGCTTGTATGTTTCTTTTTTCGTTACGTCCGCCGTGCGGGTGTGTGTTGGGGGTCACCGGGCCCTTTCCGTTCCGGCTGCCGCGGGGGGTTGCGGAGCCGGCAGTCCGAAGATGCGTCGGGCCGCGGCCGATGTGCGGGCGGCCACCTCGGCGGGATCGAGTCCCTTGATCTCGGCCACCTTGGCGCATACGTGCGACACGTAGGCCGATTCGTTGCGTGTGCCGCGGTGGGGCACCGGCGTGAGGTACGGGGCGTCGGTTTCGAGCACCAGGTCGTCGAGCTCCATCTCGCGCACGACCTCGGCCAGCGGGCTCCTGCGGAAGGTGACCACGCCGCCGATGCCGAACACGAAGTCGCCCAACTCCCTGATCGTTCGGTAGGTTTCGACCGTATCGGTGAAGGCGTGCATCACGCCGCGCAGCCCCCGGCCGGCAAACGTGCGCAGCAGCTCGACGGTCTCGGGCCAGGCGTTGCGCGTGTGTACGGCGATGGGCAGTCCGTACTGCAGGGCGAGTTCGATCTGGCGGCGGAACGCCTCGATCTGTTCGCGGCGGAACTCCGCACTCCAATAGAGGTCGAGTCCGATCTCGCCCACGGCGCAGAAGCGCACCCCTTCGGGCGGATTGGCGAGCCACCGTTCGACGCACGCCAGTTCGTCGCGCCACTGCGGGTTGTCGTTGACCGACGTGGGGTGCAGCCCCATCATCGGGGTGCAGCATTCGGCGTGGCGGCGGCTCAGATCGAAGAGCCGCTCGTGCGTCTCGGAGTCGATGGCCGGCAGGAGCATCTGCCCGACGCCCGCCTCGCGGGCACGGCGCACCACCTCCTCGCGGTCGGCGTCGAACTCCTCGCCGTAGATGTGCGAGTGGGTGTCGATCAGCACGTTGTCCGCCTCGAGGCCGATGAATTTATCTTTGTCTGTTGTCTCCATTTCTTTGGTTGCACGCAGTCAATTTTTCCTCACCTCCGGTTCTGCGGAGGGTGTCGCGCGCGGCGGTTCGATGAGCCGCACGTATCGGCAGCCGGGCAGTTGGCGCACGGCGCCGGCCATCTCCAGCCCCAACAGCAGGACCGACAACGTTCCGGCATCGAGTCCGGACCGTTCGCCGAGTTCGTCGACCGACAGCGGGTCCGACGTCCGGAAGCAGCCGAGCAGATTGACTTCGTCGTGCGTCAGTTCGGGGGCCTGGGGTTTGGGGCGGGGCCCCACATCGGATTGTGTGACGTCCCACATCAGCTCCTCGATGATATCTTCGGCCGTCAGGATGAGTTGTGCTTTTTTATTTCGGATGAGCAGGTTGGTTCCGCGCGATGCGCGGTCCAGGGCGCGTCCCGGTACGGCCATTACCGTGCGGTTGTACCCGTCGGCGCAGTGAGCCGTCATCAGGGATCCGCCTCCGCACGGGGACTCTATGACAACGGTGCCGGCGCTCAGCGCGGCGATGATGCGGTTGCGGGCGAGGTAGAATGTGCCGCGTTGTTTCACCTGAGAGTGCAGCTCCGTGACGAGTGCTCCGCCCGATTCGAGGATGTCGCGGGCCACGGCCCGGTGTTGTGCCGGTGTGACGTCGGGCAGCGGATTGGGCAACACGGCCACGGTCCGTACGCCTGCGGCGAGGGCGGCGCGATGGGCCGCCACGTCGATACCGAAAGCCAGTCCGCTGACGATGCAGAGTCGCGGGACCCGTTCGGCGAGTCCGCGCACCAGGTTGTTGCACATCTGCTGTCCGTAGGGGGTTGCGTCGCGTGTGCCGACCATCGAGAGGCAGCGTTCGGAGAGAGCGTCGGCATTACCTCTGATATATAATACGTGAGGATAGTCCGGCACGTCGCGCAGCAGCGGCGGGTATTGTGCATCGGTCGAAGCGATGGGGTGGATGTCGTGCTTGCGGCAGAAGTTCCATTCGCGTTCGGCGGCTGGGAGTGCGATGTGTTGCGAGATGTTGCGAGCGAGGAGGGGTCTGAGGTGTGCGCGAGCGACGAGTTCCTCTTCGGATGCCGCGAAGATATGAGTCGAGTCGCCGAAAAGCTCCAGCAGATGTACGACACCTTTGGTGCCGATTCCGGGAGTCATGGTAAGGGCGATATCCTCGATGGTCATGGTAGCAATGCAGAATCCGCGTATAAATTTAGTGTAAAGGTAAATATTTTTGTGGAAATAACGCAAAAATGCGAATAAGTTTTGCAGGGAATGAAAATGTTTGTATATTTGCCATCCCGAACGCACGGATAAAACGCGAGTTGTTGGATTTACGATGTTGCGTTTAAGGGGTGATTTAGGGAAATGGTCTGATGGCCGAGTGGCTAGGCAAAGGTCTGCAAAACCTTGTACAGCGGTTCGAATCCGCTTCAGACCTCACAGAAACCGCGTTGTAGATATCTGCAACGCGGTTTCTGTTTGAATTTGTACGGCATTTGTACGGCAGAGGGCCGGTTTGCCGTTTGGCTCAACTGTTTTCCGACCACATTTCGCCCTGCTCCATGATGGTGTTCAGTGCGTCCTCCTGCCCCTCGGGCGGGTATTTGTACTTCTTGAGCAGTCGTTTGACCAGCCGGCGCATGCCGGCCCGGGCGCTCTCCTTCAGATTCCAGTCGATCGTCTTGTTTTTGCGCAGCGCATCGGTCAGCTCGTGTGTGATGGCCAGCAGCTGGTCGTTCGTGTAGAAGTCCCGCACGGCCTCGGGCTTGGTCAGTGCATCGTAGAAGGCCAGCTCCTCGGTCGTGAGGTGCAGCGCCTGCCCCGCCTTCTCGCCGTCGATGATCTCGCGGGCCGTCTTCAACAGCTCCTCGATTACCTCCTCGTTGGTCAGCATCCCTTTCAGGTAGTTGCTCATCGCCTGGGCAAGGATCTCCGAGAACTTTGCGGCCCGCACCGTGTTGGTCCGACGGTAGAGCTGCACCTGTTCGGCAATCAGTTTGCGCAGCAGCTCCACGGCCAGATTCTTCTCCTTCATGCGGCCGATCTCCTCGAGGAACTTCGGGTCGAACAGCGAAAACTCCTCCTGCACGTCCGAGAAGAGGTTGATGACCCCTTCGCTCTGAATGCTCTGCCGGAGCAGCTCGTTGATGCGCTCGTTGATTTCGCGGAACGAGATCTTGCCCTTGCCCTCGACGCGCGTCAACAAGGTGCGCACGGCCTCGAAATAGGCCGCTTCGAGCCGCTCTTCGCGGTCGGGCATGCTCTGACACAGCGACAGCGCCTGCCGCAGCAGCAGCGCCTCGCGGATGTAATCCTCCTTGACCTTCGCCCGCTCCGGAGCCTGCAGGAAGTCGGCGCCGCCGCTGATGGCCCGGGCACGCTCGAGGTCCGAATCGCCCCGGAATCCCGCGTAGTCGTAACCGTGCAGCAGGTCGCGGCACACCTCCAGCTTCTTCCGAAACTCCGGATAGGCCGTCTTGGCAATGTCGGGGTCGCCGTAGTTGCGGCGGTCACGCAGCGTGTAGTCGTTCATCGCCTGCTTCAGGGCCGAGGCGATGCCGACGTAATCGACCACCAGACCGCCCTGCTTGTCGCCGAAGACGCGGTTCACGCGCGCAATGGCCTGCATGAGGTTGTGACCTGCCATCGGCTTGTAGACATACATCGTCGCCAGCGAGGGGACGTCGAATCCCGTCAGCCACATGTCCACCACGATGACAATCTTCAGCGGCCCGGCATTGTCCTTGAACCGCCGCTCCAGCTCCTTCTTGTGGGCGTCGTTGCCGATCACGGCCCGCCACTCCTCGGGGTCCTTGTTGCTCGAAGTCATCACCACGGCCAGCTTCTCGCTCCACTCGGGGTGCATCTCCAGAATCCGATGGTAAATCTTCATCGCAATCGGCCGCGAGTAGGCCACAATCATCGCCTTACCGGTCTGCTCCCACTGGCGGAACTCCTCGTAGTGCTTCACGATGTCCTCGCACAGCGACGCCACCGTTGCATCGGCCCCCAGAATCGAGTCGATGCGCCCCAACTCGCGCTTGCTCTTCTCGATGGCGTACTCCTCGGCCTCCTCGGCCATCGCATCGTACTCGGCATCAATGCGGCGCAGCGTCGCCTCGTCGAGGTGGAGGTTGACGACGCGGCTCTCGTAGAAGACCGGACGCGTGGCGCCGTCCTCGACGGCCTGCGTCATGTCGTAGACGTCGATGTAGTCGCCGAAGACCTCGCGCGTCGAGCGGTCCTTCTGCGCAATCGGGGTCCCCGTGAAGCCGATGTAGGTGGCATTCGGCAGGGCATTTCGCACCAGCCGCGCCGCTCCCGTGCGTACACGCCCCGTGCGCGGGTCTATGTGCTCCTCCAGCCCGTACTGGCTGCGGTGCGCCTCGTCGACCATCACCACGATGTTGCGGCGCTCCGACAGCGGTCCGTCGCCCTCTTCGAACTTCTGCATCGTCGAGAAGAAGATGCCGTTGGCCTCGCGCCCGGCCAGCAGCTCGCGCAGATGGGCGCGGCTCGACGCCTGCACGGGCACCTGCCGCAGAAAGTCGCTGCACTGCGCAAACTGACCGTACAGCTGCCCGTCGAGGTCGTTGCGGTCGGTCAGCACGACAATCGTCGGCGAGGCCATCGCCCGCTGCAACCGCTTGGCGAAGAAGACCATCGACAGCGACTTTCCGCTTCCCTGCGTGTGCCAGAAGACCCCGCCGCGGCCGTCCGTCTCGGCGGCGCGGAGCGTCGAATCGACGGCCTTGCGCACGGCGTAGAACTGGTGGTAGGCACTCAATATCTTGACCTCCTTCCCGTCCTTCTCCGAGCAGCAGATGAAGCCGCCGAGCAGCTCGATGAAGCGGCTCTTCTCGAACATCCCGCGGAAGAGGACGTCGAAATTGGCGTAGCACGCGTCCTCCAGCTTTCCGTCCACGGTCTTCCACTCCATGAATCGGTCCTCGCCGGCGGTGATGGTCCCGGCCTTGGTCGTAGCCAGGTCGCTCATCACGCAGAAGGCGTTGTAGACGAACAGCGAGGGAATCTCCTGCATGTAGTTGCGCAGCTGGGCGTAGGCCTCCGAGACGTCGGTTGCCTCGCGCGAGGGGGATTTCAGCTCGACGACCACCAGCGGCAACCCGTTGACGAAGACGACGATGTCGGCCCTGCGCACCGAACGCTCCTCGACCGTCCACTGGTTCGCGACCGTGAACCGGTTGCGCATCGGGAGGTCGTAATCCACCAGCCGCACCAGAGCCGCGCGCTGCTCTTTGCCGTCGAAGTAGTTGACCGCCACGCCGTTCTGGAGCATGTCGGTGAACCGGGCGTTTTTGCGGGCGAGCGAACCGCTTTCGATGTTTCGGATGCGGGCGATGGCCTCGTCGATGGCGGCGCGGGGGAGCGAGGGGTTTATGCGGACGAGTGCATCTTCGAGAATCTCCACACAGAGGGGCTCCGCGAAGTCCCTCACGACATCGGGGCCGTAGAGGTACTCGTAGCCGAGCAGGTCTCGGAAGATTTCGAGGATGGCGTTTTCGAAATTGGCTTCGGTGAAGGACATATTTTATTGAATATCAAACATTTTCTTTATGCTTTCATATATTTTCATGTTAGCATCTTTTATTCCTGCATTCTCTTTTCGATTAATATATTCGTTAATCATATGTTCGAGTTTCTCTTGTAAATTCTCCATGACCATTGTAACGTGAATTTCATCGTTATTAATAGTTGCATTTACAAGCCCTAATGCGGAAGATGCGATGATATAACCACAAATATAGCCAGGCATGAAAACATCAGAAGATGTAAAATTGAATGAAGATAAATTGAATTTTTGGCCTTTTGTTTGAGCATATACGCAGGCAAGTAAGCCCAAATTACCGATAAAAGATCCTGCGTTTATGTAGTCTTTCGTAAATTTGTCAATGTCTGTGTTGCTTTTTTTGGCCCCCTCTATTGCGGAGATAACAGAGTTGTCAGAAGATATACTGTTGGAATTATGACCATTGACAGCATTATTAGTGCTTTCTGCGTATTCTCTAACTTCTAATAATGTTTGTAAGATTTGATGGATATTTTTTTGTAAACTTTCAGCTGAATTAGAATATGAAATTGTTGCATTTTGTACTTTCTCTGCTGCCTCTTGTAATTTTTCGGCTTGTCCAATAGAGCTTCCGTTAGTATAGAATGAATATATTATCGTAACGATTGCCAGAATAATTGAAATCAGAGCTGAAGCCAATGATATAAAGTCAAGGACATCGCGATTCCCGTAAAATACATAGGAAAATATTATGATTGCTAAAATCGTCAAGATGCTGGCAATAAATACATATCCATGCCAAGATTGTTTAAGTTGTTTTTTTATCCTATATCCAGAGAGTACGACCAATGCAATGATAATAATGGTGCAGCATATAATAATGGTCTGCACAATGCAAGGGGTAAGCAGTTGATTCATAATGATAGGATTTTAGGTTTTTATTCTACATTTATTTCTCCGGCCATCAATTTGGGCAGCAGGGTGTCGCGCAGGGCGGAAAGGCGAGCGTTTTCGTCTTCGTTGTGTTCTTGCATATTAAATAATGGCTGGATTGCTTCCTCAAAAGCAGTTAATATTTTATTTGAGGGTATAATAACCTCCAATGATTTCATTAGTCCTCCGGAAGCCTCTTTGAACGTAGAGCCCGATGCCATTGATTCTATTTTTGAAGTGTTATTTCGTAAAAAATAATATATAAAGCAGGTTCCTGCCTTTTTCGGAACAATAGACTTGAATCCTTGATTTGTACATATTTCGTTCTTGGCAATGGATATATAACCTATTGGAGCTCTTGAACTAAATAAAACACTTCCTCGAGGCATTAACTTGGCGCTGCTGTTTTTATAGCCAAGTTCGGAAATATCGGTTTCTCCCTTGGAGGTAAATTTGCAATTATTTGTAGATAAGTCTTTGGGTGTAATCCATGCTATGCCGTCATCTGTGTAATATTCGGATACTATTTTGGAGGGGGTGCCACCTCCGATAACATCTCCTATTTCTGATAATGTTCCGACTTTCCAACCTTGAGGGATTTTTCCTAATTCGGAATCGACAAAGGGGCCGTCGCGGAAGGGTTCGAAATCCACAAACCACGACCGGAAGAGGGCCTGCGCCTGCGCCTCCAAATTCGCATTGATCCGCCGATTCAATTCGATTTTATCATCCAACGACTTTAAAATATTGATAATCTTATCTTGACTATCTATATCTGGAAGTTCTGTTGTTAATAAAGATAATTCCGAAAATGTTATTTGAGGAAAGGTTCCAGAGCGAGATTCTGCAAGCATCTGTAACTCATCTATTACAACTTGACTTTGTAATATGTAATAAAGATATAATGGCCGTATTTTTTCATTGGCTCGTAATACCATGAGTTTTGTAGATGCAATATAATCTGTTGCATCAAAATCTATATACGCAAAACGTTTATTGGAAGGTCTGATTTCACTGTATAAGATGTCTCCCTGTTGAAAGGTCTTTTTGAATTGGCCTTTGAGATTCTTATTCGGCTCTTTGCGATGGTTCAAACATTTACCTTCTAAAACGTCAGAGGTGTTTATAAGAACCACATTTTGTGCTTTGCCTCTATATGTGTTTGATATAGAGTCGCACAAATCTCCAAGCCGGTATGTTTTCCACTCGCCCATGGCTAATCCTCCAACTTATATCCGATACTTGCCAACTGCCGGCGGATCTCCGCTTCCAGATCGTGCGACCGCGCGAAAAGTTCCGAAAGCTCGCCCGTCAGCCGCTCCATCTTCGCCGCGAAGGGTTCCGAATCCTCCGCCTGCGCCGCGATACCCACATAGCGCCCCGGCGTCAGAATAAAGTCCTGCGCCGCAATCTCCCCGGTCGTCGCCACGGCGCAGAAGCCCTGCTCCGCCTCCAGACGCCCCTCGGCGTAGGCCCGGTAGGTGTCGGCGATGCGCTGGATGTCGCCCCGGCGGGCCGGATCCTCCGACTCGCAGTCGGTCAGCTCGCGCAGCTTGCGCGTGACCATCGTCCCGAGGTTGCGCGCGTCGATGAAGAGCGTATGGCCCGGCTGCGTCTTGGCCTTGTTGAAGAACCAGATCGAGACGGGAATCTGCGTCGTATAGAACAACTGCGGAGGCATGGCCACGATGCAGTCCACCAGGTCGGCCTCGATCAATCGCCGCCGAATGTCGCCCTCGCCGCCGCTCTGGCTCGAGAGCGAACCGTTGGCCAGCACGACGCCCGCACGCCCCGTCGGGGCCAGATGGTGGATGATGTGCTGAATCCACGCGAAGTTGGCGTTGCCGTTGGGTGGGGTTCCATACTTCCAGCGCACGTCGTCCGAGAGTTTGTCGGCGCCCCAGTCGCTGAGGTTGAAGGGGGGATTGGCCAGCACAAAGTCGGCCTTGAGCGTCGGGTGGCAGTCGTGGAAGAAGGTGTCGGCGTTGTACTGCCCCAGGTCGGCCTCGATGCCCCGGATGGCGAGGTTCATCTGCGCCATCTTCCACGTCGTGGGGTTTGAATCCTGGCCGTAGACCGAGATGTTGTTGATGTTGCCGGCGTGGCTCTCGATGAAGCGCGCCGACTGCACGAACATCCCGCCCGAACCGCAGCAGGGGTCGTAGACTCGGCCCCGGAAGGGTTGCAGCACCTGCACGAGGGTCTTGACCACGCACGCCGGGGTGTAGAATTCGCCCGCCAGCTTGCCCTCGGCCTCGGCGAAGCGCGAGAGGCAGTATTCGTAGGTGCGGCCGAGGATGTCCTTCGAGTCGCCGTGCTGGTGCATGCGGATGTTGGTGAAGAGGTCGACGACCTCGCCCAGACGCCGTTTGTCGAGCTCGGGCCGCGCGAAGTTCTTGGGCAGGATATCCTTCAAGCGGCGGTTTTCACGTTCGATGGCCCGCATGGCGTTGTCGATGGCGGTGCCGATTTCGGGGGTGTGGGCCTGCGCGGCGATGGTCTCCCAGCGCGCCTCGGCGGGGACGTAGAAGATGTTCTCGGCGGTGTATTCGTCCTTGTCCTCCTCAAAGCCCTCGCCCTCGTCGACGAGCTGGCGGTATTTGGTCTCGAACTTGTCGGAGATGTATTTCAGGAAGATCAGACCCAGCACGACGGATTTGTATTCCGACGCGTCGATGTTGCCGCGCATCTTGTCCGCCGCGCGCCAGATTTCCTTCTCGAAGCCGATATCGGCCGTATTCATGGTTGCCATAGGTGATTGGAAAAGAATATTTTGAGTAAAGATAGCGGTTTTTCGGGAAAGTCCGTGCAATTTTTCATACAAAAACGGTGCGGCGGCGGGGCGTTACCGCTTGATGGTGTGTCGCCGGATGACGGGGCGTTCGGGGCGGACGGGGCGGACGGGATAGCCCAGGCGGGTCATGAGCTCCACATACCGTTGGCGGAACCAGGCGTGTGCGGGTTGGCGGTCGATGAGCAGCTG
>CALUII010000031.1 GCA_944320665.1 uncultured Alistipes sp.
CCTGCATGGCGTTCGGAATTCAACAAATCCGCATATATTTGTTCCGGAGTAATACGGAATGAGTGATGAAACGATTTGTGAAAACGGGACTAGTTTGCCTGGGATGTATCTGCGTCCTCAGCGCATCGGCCCAACAGCCCGAGCCGGAGCGCATGCTGACGATCGATGAGGCGTTGGCCATTGCCACCTCAAACAACCCGGCGCTCAAGGCTTCCGAATACGAAGTGCGCGCGGCCGAACAGGAACGGCGCGCAGCGATCGGTCTGCGTATGCCGCAGATCAACGTAACGGGGGCCTATGCCTATCTGGGCAAGGACATCGGCGTGGATTTCAACAACCTGAAAGGGCCGGTGAATCAACTGGCAGGCAATCTGCTCGGCAGCGGCATCATCCCTACGGAGCTGATCCCTTCGCTGCAGGGGCTGATCGCTCCGATGTTGGGGGCAGACTGGTTCCTCAAGATTCAGGATCGGAGTCTGGGTTTTGTGGGCGGTGAGGTGACCGTGCCGCTCTTCCTGGGCGGTAAGATCAATGCGGCGAACCGCGCGGCCCGTATCGGTCAACAGACGGCCGAGGCGGCGGGGCGACAGACCCGCAATGCGTTGGTATCGGAGTTGATCGAGCGTTATTTCGGGCTGGCGCTGGCCGAACAGGTGGTGGCCGTGCGACGTCAGGTGGCTGATGGTGTGCGACGTCACCTGGAGGACGCCCGTGAACTGGAACAGAACGGGATGATCGCCAGCAGCGAACGCCTCTATGTCGAGTTCAAGATGGCTGAAGCCGAACGTGAACTGGCCAACGCCGAACTGCAACTCGCCACGGTAGCCAGTGCGTTGAACAATACGCTTGGTATGGATGAGACTGTCTCGCCCGTGAGCACCATGTTTGTGCTGACGCACCTTGAAGCGGTCGAGTATTACAAGGAGTTGGCCGAAGTACACAATCCTCTGCTCGAACAGGTCGCTCTCAAGCGCCGTCTGGCCGAAGAGGGGGCCAAGGTGCAGCGGGCGGAGTTCATGCCGCAGGTGGTGGCCATGGGGGGAGCTTCGTTCTATGACTATCAGGTGACGGGTATCCTGCCGCGCTGGGCCGTGGGTGTCGGGGTGAATTTCAAAATCTTTGACGGCCTGAACCGCGAGTACAAATATTCGGCGGCCAAGCAGACCGTGCGGCGGGTCAATGCCCTCGAACAGAAGGCCGGTGAGGATATCGGCGTGCTGGTCGAAAAACTCTATAACCAGATGGACAATTATGCCAACCAGATCGTTTCGATCGATTCCTCAATTGCCTTTGCCGAAGAGTACCTCAAGGTCAAGAGTGCCGCGTTCCTCGAGGGAATGAGCTCGTCGTCGGATCTGATCGACGCCGAACTGAATCTGGCCCGTGTGCGGACCGAACGCATGCAGGCGGCCTTTCAGTACGATGTGCTGCTGGCACAACTGCTCGAAGCGGCAGGCATCAGCGATGAGTTTCTCGACTACATGCGCCGTGCGGATGCCCGGCCGATTGCATTCGAATAAGTGTAAACAGATTATTTCCATAAAATCATGAAAAAAAGCCATATTGTCGGAATTATAGCCGTCGTTGTCGTGGTCGTGGCGGCCGTCATCGGAATCAGTCGTTACTTGACACGTCGCGAACCGATGCTGATTCAGGGTACGGTGGAGTGTACGACCTATAAGGCTTCGTCGAAGGTCCCCGGACGCATTGCCGAGATGAAAGTGCGCGAGGGACAGCACGTCATGCAGGGCGAACTGCTCTACATGCTCTCGACCCCCGAACTCGATGCCAAACTCCAACAGGCCGAGGCCGTGAAGAGCGCTGCCGCGGCTTTGGACCGCAAGGCGATGAATGGGGCACGCTGGCAGCAGATTGACGCCGCAATGAACATGTGGCAGAAGGCACAGGCCGGTCTCGAACTGGCTCAGAAAACCTATGATCGCGTGCGCAATCTTTACGACAAGGGGGTCATCCCCGCACAGCAGTTGGATGAGGCTGCGGCCAATTTCCACGCCATGCAGGCAACCGAACAGGCCGCACGGGCGCAGTATGAACTCGTGCGCGACGGTGCCAGCAAGGAGGAAAAGGCTGCTGCGGCAGCCCAGGTGCGCCAGGCCGAGGGGGCTGTCAGCGAGGTGGAATCCTACATTGGCGATGCCCTGGTCTATGCACCCGTCGAGGGAGAGATTTCGACCATTGTGGCCGAGCAGGGTGAATTGGTCGGCAGTGGCTATCCCGTGGTGGCGATCCTCGATCTGAACGACCAGTGGGTTACCTTCAATGTCAAGGAGACACTCATGCCTGCCATCCGGATCGGTACGCGCATGACGGGTTATGTGCCGGCTCTGGGCCACGATGTCGAACTGGTGGTGAGCTACATCGCTCCGCAGGCCGACTTCGCCACATGGGCTGCAACACGCACGCAGGGTGGGTTCGATATCCGCACCTTCGCCGTACGGGCCGAGCCTGTCGAGGCGGTAGAGGGGCTGCGCCCAGGTATGAGCGTGCTGGTCGACTGGGACCATATCGCACCGAGTGACAAACAATAGGCTTCAGGGGAGGGTAGACCCATGCGTCATTTCGTGCACAATACCCTCGCGGTCCTCGATCGCGAATGGCAACGTCTGATCCATCAACCGCTTTACTTCGTGTTGATGGTGGTGCTGCCCGTGGTGTCGTTTGCCTTTTTCGCGCTGCTCTTCAGTCAGGGGGTGGCCCGCAACATCCCGATCGCTGTCTGCGATCAGGACGGAACGACGCTCTCGCGTAAAATCGTGCAGATGATCGACGACACGCCTACGGCTCTTGTCGCCTATGAGGTGCCGGATATGGCCGAGGGCGAGCGGCTCGTCCGTTCGGGTACGGTCGCGGCTGTGGTGCTGATTCCGGATCGCTTCGAAAAGCAGCTTCTGAGCAACGGGCAGACGCACGTCGAGGCCTATGTGTCGGGTACGAACATCACGGTCAACGGCTTGCTGTCGAAGGATATACAGACGGCCGTGACAACCTTCTCGGCCGGCGTCCAGATTCAGCTGCTCACCAAGCAGGGACTCTCCGAGAGCCAGGCCATGGCGCAGTTGATGCCCGTGCGCTTTAACCGCCACGTACTCTTCAATCCCTATGTGAATTACGGCTACTACCTTTCGCCGAGCTTCATGCCGATGATGCTGTTGATCTTCACCATCATGACCACGATCTTCGCCATCGGTACGGAACTCAAGTATGCGACGGCCCGCGAATGGATCGACACGGCCGGCGGATCGATCGTGGCAGCACTGTCGGGCAAGATGCTGCCCATCTTCACGGTGATGTACCTCGTGGCAATGACCATGTTCCTCATTATCTTCAAGGTGGTCGGAACGCCGCTCAATGGTTCGTTGTGGGTGCTGCTCCTCGCCACGGCCCTCTTCATTGCGGCCTATCAGGCAATCGGCATCTTTTTCATCGCCGTGCTGAGCAACCTGCGCCTCTCGCTCTCGATTGGCGGCGGATATTCCGTGCTGGCCTTTACCTATTCGGGCCTCACCTTCCCGCTCATGGCCATGTGGCCCGAGATGCAGGCCTTCAGCCGCATCTTCCCTTTCACGTACTATACGGACATCTTCGTCGATCAGATGTTGCGCGGCGCACCGGTCGTCTATTCACTGCCCGACCTGGGGTGGATGTTGCTCTTCCTCGTGCTGCCGTTGCTCAGTCTGGGCCGTCTGCGCCGCATCTGTACCGACGAGAAGTTCTGGCGAAGACTCTAAACGCACCACCTTCATGAAACTGATACAACGATTCATCCGTCAGATCACCTCCTACGGACATCAGTTCCGCACGGTGGTCGTTAACGAGTTCCGTACGATCTTCGGCGATGCGGGCGTGACCCTCATCCTGGTCTTCGCCCTGCTGATCTATGCGACGCTCTATTCGCTGGCTTATGCTCCGCAGGTACTGCGCAACGTGCCGATCGGTGTGATCGACGAGTGCCGCACGCCGGCCAGCCGCGAGCTGATCCGCTCGTTCGATGCCGGTCCCAATACCTATGTGGCCTACGAACCGACCGGTATGGAGGAGGCCAAGGAGCTCTTCTTTGCGCGCAAGATCTATGGCATTGTCTACATCCCGTCCGACTACGAACGCAACCTGCTGGGCGGACTGCAGGCCAATGTGGCGATTTATGTCGATGCCAGTTACTTCCTGATGTACCGTCAGGTCTTCCAGGAGCTCGTCACCTCGATCGGGCAGACGGGCGCCATGGTCGAGTTCCAGCGCCTCATCGCCAAGGGAGCGCAGATCCCTCAGGCGATGGCTACGACGCAGCCGGTCATCTACCAGACACATAACCTTTTCAATCCCTATCTGGGGTACGGAACCTTCGCCATGCCCGCTATTCTGATGGTCATCATCCAGCAGACGCTTCTGATCGGTGTGGGAATGATCGGTGGAACCTGGCGTGAATTCGGCCTCTATGCCAAACTCTGTCCGTCGAGTCGTCGGCGCATGTCCACGTTGCCGATTGTGACAGGAAAGGCTCTGGTCTATTTGGCCGTCTATGCTGTCACGACGCTCTATATCCTCGGCGTACACTATCGTTTGTTCCAGTATCCGACCAACGGGGCAACATCGACACTTATAGCCTTCATGGTTCCCTATCTGCTCAGTTGCATTTTCCTGGGCATTGCCCTTTCGACGCTCTTCCGTTCGCGCGAAAATTCGCTTTTACTGCTTCTCTGGACATCGATACCGCTGCTTATGTTGAGCGGCATCTCCTATCCGCGGGAGGCGATCCCCAAGGGACTCTATATGTTTGGTCTGCTCTTCCCAAGCAGCCACGGGGTCAATGCTTTTATACGCATCCGTACGATGGGAGCCTCGTTCGAGGAGGTGCTGCCCGAGATCCGCATGTTGTGGATCCTCACCTGTGTCTACGGAGCATTGGCTTGTCTGGGGATTCACCGCGTATTGCGCAAGGTGCAGCGCGAAAAGGCCAACCATTGATCACCGCCGATGCAAACAAACGAGCGCGAATGACTGATTCAGCCATTCGCGCTCGTTTGCTGTTCGTACCGGGCGGATCCCGGTGCTGCACCTGAAATCAGGGGTGGGGCGGAGGGGGCATCATGCCCGGACGACGCTGTGTCGCGCCCATCCCTTCGTAATCGTTGATGTTGGTCGAACTGTGTTTGCCGAAACGCCGCAGGTTGTAGGTGAACTTGACGAAGTAGTAGCGACCGATAACGCTGTTGGTCGTATTCTCGGTCCAGCCCGAACCCGTCGTACGGACGAAGGCCGTATTCTGATTGAAGATGTCGTTGACTCCGACACTTACCTCGCCGCGTTGGTTGCGGAAGATCTTCTTACCGAGCGAGGCGCCGCACAGCAGATAGGAGTCGTTGTAGTTGTTCGTGATGCCCTTGTACTGCGTGTAAGCAGCCGAGGCCGTCAGCGTGAACCCTTTCCACAGGACGAACCGGAAATCACCCTGAGCCGTGTGGTTGAAGTATTTGTTATTTCCCGAGGTGAGAATCGAGTTGGTGGCCACGTTGTAGGTGCCGTTCCACGAGAGGGTGAAGTCGACATTCTCCGAGATGTTGCTGCCCAGTACGGCGCGCAGGTCGTACCCCATGTTGCCGGCCTCGTTGCGCTGGCCGTTGATCTGGCTCGGCGTGAGGGTGTAGGTCACACCGCCCATGATGTTGAAATTGCACTTGATGAAACTGATGGGCAGACCGTAACTCAAATGCGTCCGCATCATCCAGTAGCCATTCATATTGACCGGGCGCGAGAACTGAAGGTAATTATACGTCGTGCCGTTGACGTCGATCGTACCGTTGTAGTTTACGTTCGAGGCGATGTAGTCCGACGTGTTTTGCAGCATGAGCATCCACATGAAGGTGCGGCCCTTCTCGAGATTCGAATGTACGTAGTGCATGCGCAGATTGTGCGTATACGAGGGGTTCAACGTCGGGTTACCGCTCGAGATGTACTGGGCATCGGATACGTCGTAGACACTCTGCAGGTCGGTGATCGAGGGATTCTGCGTATAGGAGCGGAGGAACATACGCAACGAGTTCTGCTGGTTGAAGTTGAACTGCCCCATCAGAAAATAGGTGAAGTCGTTGTACGAATGACGGATCTTTTCGGCATTGATGTTTTCGACACGGCCGTCGAGTGTCGAGCGTTGGTAGTAGACGTTGGCAACGACCACATTCTTCTGTTTGGCATAGCGGAAGCCCGGGCCCACGCGGTGGATCATGTATCCGCTGTTGTAGGCATTCGACAGGGCCGGATCGGGTGTCAGTCCGGCGTGGTCATAGGTGTCGTTTGTAATATAGGAGGCCTGGTCACGCTCCTGATATTCGTATTCGGCACGATATTGGGCACTAAGCTGAGCATACTTGGCGATAGGCTCCGTATAGGTGATGTTGCCCTGCAATTCATAGTTGCTGGTCGGGACATCGTTGTAGAGGTAGCGCATGTCGAGGTATTCATCGGCATTGACTATCTCGCCCGTGAGCGGATCGATCGTCGGACGGACGTCCGAAATAGGTGCTGTATTAGACGCCGAACGCGAGGTCTTGTCACTCGTGCGGTAGCGGCCCGAGCCATCCACGGTCAACGTACGTCCGGCCTTGCCCAGTTTGGCGCGGTAGACACCGAAAAGTCGTGCGTTATAGCCCGTATTCTCCACATCGCTCGACGTGTGTGTCAAGCTGTATCCGCTTTGTCCCATCTGCCAACCGTCGGTTAAACTGTACGGGTCGTTGGCCTGGTAGCTGAACGATGGACGCAGCATCAGGTTCTGGTTTTCGGAGATCTTCCATTCGATGCGGGCATTGAGTCGGTGGTTGGCATTGGTGGTTTTGGAGTATCCCGTAGTCGAAAGCGTGTCGATTGAGGGATACTCATACCATTTTTCGTCGGTCGAACGGTTGGTGGTGTTTGTCGCGTTGAAGAAGTAACTGCCCTGGAACGAGACCTGGTCGCGCTTGCCCCACGTATCCGAGTAGTTCACACCGAGGGCATTGACCGTTGCCACGCCGTTCTGCGGACGCGTCATGTAGGAATGCATGCCCGGGCCGGGACGACCGCCCGAAACGCCGAGGATATCCTCGAACGAGAAGTTTTGCTGATTGACGTTATTGAACAAGCCGAGAATCGACAGACGGCTGTCGCCGTTGAAGATGTTGACGTTGCCGCCCGCGTTGTATTTGAAGCGCGATTCGGTCTGCGTGTCGCCGTCGTAGCCGAACGTGGCGTAGAGCTTGCCGAATTGTCCGCGACGCATGTTTTCGTGCGTCACGATGTTGATGGCCTTGTAACCCTCACCGTCGTCCATTCCGGAGAATTCGGCGTTGTCGCTCAACTTGTCAAAGACCTCAATGCTTTTGACCGATTCGGCCGGCAGTGATTTGATGGCCGTGGCCACGTCGTCGCCAAAAAACTCCTTGCCGTCGACAAAGACCTTCTGCACCTCTTCGCCCTGTACCTCGACCGTGCCGTCCGAGACACTCACACCGGGCATCTTCTTCAGCAGACCCTCGACATCGGCATCCGTCGAGACCTTGAAGGCACTGGCGTTGTAGCTGAGCGTGTCGCCCTTCTGTGAGGCCCGCAAAGCCTTGACCTCCTTAACCACGGCTTCGATTTGCTCGGCTGCGGGCATCAGTCGGATACGTCCCAGGTCGCTCTTCGCAGCGTTGATCCTGAGCGGTTGTTCGAGTGTGTCGTAGCCCATGAAAGAGTAGCTGGCCGTGTAATCACCGTAGGGCAGACCCGCAAAGGTTATAATGCCGTTGTAGCCTGAGGTGAAGTATCGTTTTTGTGCGGGATTCTTTTGCGCAGAAACCTCCACGACGACACCTGCTATGCCTTGATCCGTATCGGCGTCGACGATTGTTGCCGTGGCGGATCCCTTCTGGGCAAAGGCGCCGGCAGCCGTCAGGAGAAAAAATACACTGAACAGAATTCGTTTCGTCATCACTTTCATCATCTCTTCTATCTCTCTCGATTTGTCAGGAATAATCGACCGCGAAGATACGAAATTCTCCGGGTTTCGGGCTCACCCGTCGGTGAATCGCCCAAAAAGGGGTGTCAGTCGCCCGACCGACACCCCTCGTGCTTCGGAGTTTGCTCGTAGAAGCACCCCTGCAGGTTCCGATGATTTCCTTATTTGCGTTTCGGGCAGGGGCACGAAGCCGGTGCACAATCGTTTGCACTGCACGTTTCCGGTGTGCAGGCCTTCGGACATTCGGTCATCTGGTGGTGACGGCGGTGCTTCATGCGGGGAGCCTTGCCCTGCTGGCAGGGGTGACCCTGCGGGCGACGCTGCATCTGTGCCCACTGCATGAACTGCTCGGTCGTGAGGATTGATTTCATCTCTTCGGCCGTGGCCTGACGCGTCTGCTGCATCTGTTCACGCAGGCGCTGCATTTGCTGCATGCGGTCGAGATTCACTTGGTAGACCTTTTTGGCCTGTGCCTCGGTGAGTTTCAGACGTTCGGTCATGCGATCGGTCTGGTGTTGGGCCATCTGCTCGACGGTAGGAGGTGTGGCAGATGCGGCTTTTGGGGTGGTCTCCTGGGCGAAAAGTGTGGTCGTTGCCATCAAACAAAGGGCCGTTACGGCTGCAAAAATCTGCTTTTTCATGGTTCTTTGTATTTATGTGTTTGAATTGCGACACCTGCGTCCCGAACTCCTCAATCACAGCCCGGGCCGGATGTCTGATACAAAGATAGGGCTGAGCTCACCGATTCGGAGCCGACCGGCAGGCGAATCGCCCGGAAATGGGGGTGAACCGCCTACTCCCCGGGGTGAACCGCACGCAGCCAGGCCTTGAATTCCGGAGCGCGGACCTTCGATATGATGATGCGTTCGGGTGTATCGACCGTAAGCCGCAGGGTGAGGCGGCTGCCGAACCAGACGGCCATCTCCTTCACGGCTCGGCGGGCAACGATGAACTGTCGGTTGGCGCGGAAGAAATCCTCCTCGGGCAGTGCGGCCTGCAGCGACTCCAGCGTGCGGTCCAGTTGATAGGTGTTACCGTCGTAGGTACAGGCCGAGACCCGTTCATTCGAGGTGTAGCAGTAGGCTATTTCTTCGCGGCGCAGAGGAATGATGCGATCGCGTACGTGAACCAGGAAAACGCTCTCGGATGGGCTTTGTGAGGAGACCATGCGTTTCACCCGCGAGCCATAGGCCGAACGTTCCGCTCCGGTCAGTCGGCGCAGTTTGGTGATGGCACGGGCCACGTCGGCCGCATTGATCGGTTTGAGCAGGTAATCGATGCTGTTGACACGGAAGGCCTCCAGGGCATAGCGGTCATAGGCTGTTGTAAAGACGATCGGGGCCTCGACCTCCGTACGGTCGAAGATGCGGAACGACTCGCCGTCGGCCAGATGGATGTCCATGAATATGAGGTCGGGGGCCGGATGGCTCTGGAGCCAGGCGACGCTCTCCTCGACACTTTCGAGCGTGGCGAGCACCGTGGCATCGGGCTCTGTCGTATGGAGAATGGCCTTCAGGTTGAGTGCCGCAGCCGTTTCGTCTTCGATAATCAATACGTTCATCGCGATGAGGGTTTTTGCAGCGGCAGGCGCACGGTGAAGGTCACGCCGTCGTTGTGGATTTCGATCTTTTGGCCCGTGATCAGTTCCCAGCGGTTGCGCAGGTTTTCGAGGCCGATGCCCGTCCCCGGCTCTGCTTCGAGTTTGGGTACGATCGGATTCGAGATCACAAGAAAATCGGCCTCGGTACGAATCGAAATATGCAGCGGACGCTGCGTGGTGATCGTATTGTGCTTCACGGCATTGTCAATCAATGGCTGAAGCGTCAATGCCGGCAGCAGCCACGAATGGCAACGCACATCCACCTCGATGTCGAAGAAGAGTTTGTCGGCATAGCGTATCTTGAACAGATAGGCATAGGCCTCGGCAAAACGCAATTCGTCGCCGAGCGTCACGAGTGTATTCTGTCCGTTCTGCAGGATGTATCGAAACGTATAGGAGAGTTGGTCGATGTAGGTGAGGGCCTTGTCGTCGTGGCGTTCGCGCACGAGCATCGCCAGCGAGTTGAGCGAATTGAAGAAGAAGTGCGGATTGACCTGGCTCACCAACATATTGTATCGCGTGATGAGGTTCTCGTTTTTGAGTCGTTCGTTCTCAACGGCCATGGCCTGGCGCTGTGTGCCGAGGCGGTAGATCCAGCCGTAGAGCATGGCCACAACCAGGGTGAACGAACATTTGAGAATCAGTACGAAGTCAAAATGGTGGCGGCTGCGGAAATTGAGCACGATGTCTCCCGTGTGCCAGTCGCTGGTCGGAGCCAGCATGTAGAGTGCGACGGCCGCTGCTGCACTCCACACGCAGCGCATGGCAAATCGTCTCGACGTGTTCACCCGGCCGAAGGAGAGGATCGACAACAGAACGAATGCCAGCAGGAAGTAATAGAGCAGTTGGTAGATCGTGTCGCGTGTTTTAGACGGGCGGTTGAAGAGGCTGCTGTAATCAAACGGAAAACCATTCCGCTGCTTGATCTTGCCGATAACGTAGTGCGCCTTGTCGCAACGTGGTGCGACCAGATCTACAATCAGACGATCCCCATCCTGCAAGCGGAGCCGGTGGATTCGCGGTGCGGGAACGTAGACGCTGTCGACAGTCGATCCGTTCAACGATGGGTAGATGATGTAGCCGTATCCATCGGGTGTTATGGACAGACGACCTTCCTGCGGCATGACGAGCGTGCGTTTTTCCTCTGTTTCGGAGTCACTGCGCTGTTCGACGATCAGCAGCAGCAGGTAGGAGAAGTTCACAATCAGCGAGATCGCCAAGGCAACCAGCAGATTGGCGATCCATACCGAAGAGCGTGTGGAGGTGGGTGATGTAGCGGTCATGTCGAGTCGTGTCAGAAAGTTTCTGCAGGGTATCTACGTCAATCCGCCCGTCCGTGTGGCAACTGGGGCGACACAACAGACGAGCGGATAACAAACCAGTCGCGGTGTACACCCGAGGATTACTTTTCGTTCTCCTCCTTGTACCACGAAGCGTACAGCATGTAGTCGTGTGCCGTACGGAGAATAATCTCGTCGCGTTGTTCGGGTGTGATCTCCTTGACCTTCCTGGCCGGTACGCCCGCATATACCGAATTGGGTTCGAGTTTGGCATTGGAGAGAACCAGAGCGTTGGCCGCAATGATGCAGCCCGACGGTACGACGGCATTGTCGAGGATGGTGGCACCCATGCCAATAAGGCAGTGGTCACCGATGATGCCGCCGTGAATGATGGCGTTGTGTCCGACCGAGACGTCGTTGCCGATGATTGTCTGTGAAGGGTGTTTTGCCTGGTCGTAGATCGTGTGGAGGACTACGCCATCCTGGATGTTGGTGCGGTCGCCGATAACGATCTTGTTTACATCACCGCGCAGGACGGCGTTGTACCAGATCGAGCAATCCTTGCCGATGGTTACGTCGCCCAGAATGACGGCCGTTTCGGCCACAAAGGTATTTTCTCCGATTACGGGTTCGTGCCCGCGTACTTTCTTGATCAGTGCC
The DNA here is from genome assembly GCA_944320665.1 of uncultured Alistipes sp. Classification (GTDB taxonomy): domain Bacteria; phylum Bacteroidota; class Bacteroidia; order Bacteroidales; family Rikenellaceae; genus Alistipes. The sequence goes on from CALUII010000031.1 coordinate 11,534, forward strand.
ATATGTGATTATTTTTCGCTATTGTGTTCCTCTTTTTTGGCCTGCTGCCAGAGTGCCTCCATTTGATCAAGAGTCATCTCATGCAGTGTATGTCCTTCGGAAGCAGCATGTTCTTCCATGTAGTTGAAGCGTCGGATGAACTTCTTGTTGGTGCGTTCGAGCGCCGATTCCGGATCGACACCGTAGAGTCGCGCCGCATTCACCAAGGCAAAGAACAGGTCTCCGAACTCCTCTTCCAACCTGTTGTGGCGGGCCGCCTTGTTGTCGGCATCTTCGACCGAAGAGGCCGCAACGGCCGGATCGTCCGAAGCAGTTGCGCGCATTTCAGCCTCCACCTCGGCCGTCTCCTCTTTGACCTTGGCCCATACATCCTCGCGATGTTCCCAGTCGAAACCGGTTGCAGCTGCCTTTTCGCCGATACGCAGCGCCTTGACCAATGCCGGCAGCGACTGCGGAACGCCGCCCAGCGTGCCGCTCTTGCGTTTTTTCTTGCGGAGTTTGAGCGCCTCCCAATTCTCCTTGACCTCGGCAGGCGTATTGGCGTGAATGTCTCCGTAGACGTGCGGGTGACGGTAGATCAGCTTGTCGCACAAGGCGTTTACCACCTCCGTGTAGTCAAAGGCGCCGATCTCCTCGCCCAATTTCGAGTAGAAGACCACGTGGAGCAGCAGGTCGCCCAACTCCTCCTTGATCCCCTCCATATTGTGGTCGAGCAGAGCGTCGGCCAATTCATAGGTCTCTTCGATCGTATTGCTGCGCAGTGAATCGAAGGTTTGTTCGCGGTCCCAGGGACACTTCTCGCGCAGGGTATTCATCACCTCGAGCAGGCGGGCCGTAGCCAGCAGTCGTTTGTCTTCTTGCATGTGGACAGTTCGTATTTTGACCTTGCAAAGGTACTACTTTCGGCCGAAAATGGTATCTTTGTACAACACAAATTCGAACGTAAAGATGAGATTCACGACTCTTTTGTTGGGGCTGTTGTGCGTTGCACAGGGTGCCGTTGCGGGCATTCTGCCGACACCGAAACACGACCGCCAGCTGGACGGGACCTTTCGGATGGATGCGCGTACGGTGATCTGTTGCCGCCCGGAGTTGGCTCCGTGGGGCCTCTATCTGGCCGAACGGCTGCATGTGGCATGCGATACCATCCGGACACCGGAGCACCCCGTGGTATTGCGCATCGCCGATGAGTATCCCGAGGAGGGGTATGCCTTGCGGATTCTCCCCTCGCACGTCGAGATTGAGGCGGGTGACCGGGGCGGACTCTTTAACGGCATCCAGTCTCTGCTGCAGCTTCTGCCGCCAGAGGTCTATACGGCTGCGGGGCCGACATACCCCGTGCAACTGGCCTGTCGAGAGGTAATCGATGCTCCGCGTTATGCCTATCGGGGCATGCACCTCGATGTGGCACGCACGTGGATCGGGCCTCAAGCTGTGAAACGCTATATCGATCTGCTTTCGTATCATAAGATCAATAAGTTGCATCTTCATCTGACCGACGACGAGGGGTGGCGTATTGAAATCCGGTCGCATCCCGAGCTTGCTTTGGTCGGAGGTTTCCGCGGCGGCGATTCGCCCGTGCGTCCCGTCTACGGCAAGTGGAACGAGAAGTACGGCGGATACTTCACGCAGGAGGAGTTGCGCGATCTGATTGACTATGCCGCCCTGCGCAACATCGAGATTATCCCTGAGATCGACCTTCCGGGCCACAGCCGCAACATCGCCCGCGTGCATCCCGAAATCCTCTGTCGCTATACGCCCGACACCGCGGCATCGAACGGATACGACGAACGATCGGCCTGGTGTGTGGCGCGCGAGGCAAATTACGACCTGCTCGAGGATATTCTGCGCGAGGTTTGCGCACTCTTCCCTTCACCCTATATACATATAGGTGGTGACGAAGTCGAGGTATCGCAGTGGAGCCGCTGCCCCGATTGCCGGGCCCTGATGCAACGACTTGGCACGGACGATCCACATCGACTCGAGGACCATTTCATGGGACGCCTTTCCGAGATATTGGCACGCTGCGGCAAGCGTCCGGCCGTCTGGAACGAAGCGGTGCGCAGCGGTGAACTGGCCCGTACGACTCGTGTACACGGATGGGAGGATGTGAAAGCCTGTCGCGAAGCGGTGGCAATGGGATATCCTACCGTGGTGATGCCGGCGCAGTGGTTCTATTTCGACATGCGGCAAGCACCACGCGAAATGGGCCACAGCTGGGCGGCAGTTTTCGATGCACGCAAGACCTACGAATTTGAGCTGCCGGCTGATATGACACCTGCCGAACGAGCCTGCATCGTGGGACTGCAGGGGGCATTCTGGAGCGAGATCTACGTATCGCATGAACCCGAAAAGCCGGATTACCTCGATTTCATGTGCTATCCGCGCATCTGTGCATTGGCCGAGCAGGCATGGCACGGCAACGACGAGGGATGGACCTGTTTCTACGACGGGCTCAGGGCCGAGCACTACGACCGATTGTCCGCCATGGGCGTCCGTTTCCGCCTTTTCCCACCCGAGGTAACCTACGAAGAGGGGCTCTTGCGGGTGACGACACCCGATGACGGAGCCGGAATCTTCTATATGATGGAGGGTGACACGGTGGTGCATCGTTATACCCGTCCCCTGCGAACCGATGCGCCGCATCGCTACCTTTTCCATACACGGTGGGGAACGGGGCGTAGTGCCGAGGTGGGGGCGCCGGCCTATTACCGTACGATCACCCCGGCATTGACGCTCACCACCTCCATGGGGGAGAGCCGACGTATTCCCTGGTCGAATGTCGATCGCTATCGGACGTTTGCCCGTACGGCCCGCACCTGCCGACCCGGGGACTGGATCCTCTACCGCTTTGCCGAGCCGGTTCGTTGTCGTGAGATCTATCTTCAGACGGGACACCTTCAGTTGCCGAAGACGATCGTTACGTCGGGGTATGCCGAGGTGTCGTATGACGGACAACATTTCGAGCGGGTTGCCGAACTGGATCAGGGAAGCGTACGACTTCACCCGACGCGCCCCTTGCGGGCCGTGCGGATCGTCTCCACGTGCGAGGACAACGGTTGTTCGTTTGTCACGATTCAGCCGCCGCAGATCAAGCCCGTGTTGTAAATCATGTATCTATCCATAGAGAAACCCGGAATCCTCGTTGATGTTGGATTCCGGGTTTTTCTTGTTGTACTTTGCTCTGTCAAGGGCGCAGCTTAGCCTCGGATCTGGGCGCCGCAACGACTCTCGAGTTGACGGGCCAGGTTGGACATCGCCTTTTCGATCGTCTTTTCGTCGAGCGTACGCTCGCGGTCCTCGAGTACGAAGCCCAAAGCATAGGATTTCTTGCCGGCCGGGAGCTTGTCACCTTCGTAGACATCGAAAAGCGTTACGTGTTTCAACAGCTTGCGCTCCGTTGCAAAGGCCACGTCCCGCAGGGCAGCGAAGGTAACCGACTGGTCGACCAACAGGGCCAGGTCACGACGCACCTCGGGAAATTTCGACAGATCGGTTGCGGTGATGCGGTGTTTCTTGGTTGACTTAACCAGCTGTTCGAAATTCATCTCCAGGAAATATACCGTCTGTTTGAGATCGAACAAACGATTGATCTTCGGACTGACAACGCCGATACGCAACAGTTCCTTGCCGTTCATGCTCATCGACAGAGCCTCGGCAAAGAGATCGCAGTCAAGCGGCTCGCTCTTCAGCGTGTAGATGTCGATGCCGAAACGACGCAGCAGTTTTTCGGCCACGGCTCGCAGCGTGAAGAACGAGGCCTCCTGCGGTTTTTCGTTCCACGACTGCTGTACATCACGGCCCGTCACGGCGATCGACAGATGGTACGATTCGGAATAGGGAGCCAGATGATCCTCGGCGTTGCGACGGCTTTCATCGTAAAAATAGCAGTTGCCGAATTCGTAGAGCTTCAGGTCGGCGTTGCGGTGATTGACGTTGAGTTGTACGGCCTCCATCATGTGGAAGAGCAGCGTCTGTCGCAGTACGTTCAGGTCGGCACTCAGCGGATTGATGATCCGCACACAATGCTCCGCAGGGAAGGAGGTCAATCCCTCGTAGTAGGATGCTTTGGTCAGCGAGTTGGACATGATCTCCGTGAAGCCGTTATCCGTCAGAAAGTCGGCCGCCAGGTTGACGAGTTTCTCCTTGTCGGGTTTCGGGGCGTACGAAAGGGTTGAGTGTACGCGGGACGGAATCTCCACGTGGTTGTAGCCATAGATACGGAGGATGTCCTCGATCAGGTCGGCCTCACGCTGTACGTCGACACGATAGGGGGGGACGGCCACCGTCATCACGCCCTCTTTCTCGGCGAGGATCTTCACCTCCAGGGCGCTGAGAATCGTGCGGACGGTCTCCTCGGGGATGTGTTTGCCGATAAGCGCGTCGATGTGGGAGAACGAAGCATCGAATACGAAGTCCTGAGCCGGTTTTGCGCAGATATCGGTCAGCTCGCTCGAAATCTCACCGCCGGCCAACTCCTTGAAGAGCAGGGCGGCACGTTTGGCTGCATAGAGCTGCAGATTGGGATCGATGCCACGTTCGTAACGGAACGAAGCATCCGTATTGAGGCCGAAACGCTTGGCCGTCTTGCGGATCCATACAGGATTGAAGTAGGCACTCTCGATGAAGACGTCGGTCGTCGTATCGCTGATGCCCGACTCCAGACCTCCGAAGACGCCGGCAATACACATCGGACGTTCAGCCGAGCAGATCATCAGGTCCTTGTCCGAGAGTTTGCGCTCCACGCCATCGAGCGTAACGAAGGGCGTACCCTCGGCGCAGGTGCGTACCACGACCTTGCGGCCCTCGATCTTCGAGGCGTCGAATGCATGCAGCGGCTGGCCCAATTCGAAGAGGACAAAGTTGGTAATATCGACCAGGTTGTTCTTGGGGTTGATGCCCGCAGCGCGCAGGCAATTCTGCATCCATTCGGGTGAAGGGCCGATCTTGCATCCCTTGACCGTGATACCCACGTAGCGGGGAGCAGCTTCGGTGTTTTCGACCTGGATCTCGAAAGGCAAATCGTGGTTGTCTACCTTGAACTGCGACACGTCGGGCCACTTGACCTGCGTCGGTGTGCCGTGAGCGGTAAGGTAGGCGGCCAGGTCGCGGGCCACGCCGATGTGCGATGCGGCATCGACACGGTTCGGTGTCAGACCGATGCCGATCAGCCAGTCGTCCTCAATGTGGAGGTACTCCTTGGCCGACATGCCGACCTGTGCATCGGACGGCAGCTCCATAATACCCTCGTGCGATGAACCGATTCCCAGTTCGTCTTCGGCACACAGCATGCCGACCGATTCTACGCCGCGAATCTTGCTGCGCTTGATTTTGAACTCCTCGTCACCTCCGTTGGGGTAGAGGACCGAGCCCACCGTGGCGCACAGGACCTTCAGTCCTGCCCGACAGTTGGGGGCGCCGCAGACAATCGAAAGGGGTTCGCCGGTTCCGACATCGACCTTGGTAATATGCAGGTGGTCCGAATCGGGATGGTCTTCGCACGTAAGCACTTCGCCCACCACGACGCCTTGAAGACCGCCCTTGATGGTCTCGATCTTCTCGAAACTCTCGACTTCGAGGCCGATATCGGTCAGAATCACGGCCAGTTCCTCGGCCGTCAGAGTCGTGTCGAGGTAACGCCGCAGCCAATTGTAGGAGATGTTCATATGTTTATGATGTTTTGCGATTTCGTTTTACAACCTGCAAAGATAATAAAAATTATTCGGAAAAGGCACCTCGTGCGAGACAATCCGCCGGGGGGGGGGGAATTGCGATTCGTCTCCTACGACTGTTAACCCATCCACAGCAGCCACATGCCTGCGAGGATGAGCAGCAGATCGAGGGCCTTGCTTCGCAGGTTGCGTTCGCCGAAAAGCAGGGCGCCGCATGCAAAGCTGACAACGACCGAGCCGCGGCGCACCATCGAGACCACCGAGATGAGGGCATCGGGTTGCTGTAAGGCGTTGAAATAGGCGAAGTCGGCGCACGATAGCAACAGCGGGATGAACGGAATGGCCCAATTCCAATGAAACCGGTCCGTATGGCGGCGTGGCCACCAGATGAGCGCTGTCAGCAGAAGCATCAACAAGCACTGATAGAGGTTGTACCAACTCTGTACGAAGGCGGGGTCACCCAGTCGGCGCATCAGAAATTTATCGTAGAGACCACTTGCAGCACCCGTGACGGCTGCCAGAGCCACGCAAAGAATCCAGCCGTTGTGCAGGAAGTCGATCCCCTCACGCCGTCCGGAACGGCTTAACAGCATGAGTGACAGCAGGGCTAACGCAACGCCTCCCCATTGGAGTGTGTTGAGTCGTTCGCCGAAGAGCAGCACGGCACCGAGCAGCACGAGTACCGGCCGCGTGGCGTTGATCGGTCCAACCAGGGTCAGGGGCAGGTGTTTGATGCCGAAGTAACCAAAGAGCCACGACGTCAGCACGATTACAGCCTTCAATGCGACCAGCGCATGGGCCTCGAAGGAGCCCTTCCCGGCTTCGAATGCCGTTCCTGCGAACCATCCGAGGTCGCATTCGGCTGAAAGTATTACGGGCAGAAAGAGTAATGACGAGAGGGCCGTGTTGATCAGCAGTACGGGTACGACGGCATTGTGTGTGAGCGCCTTCTTCTTTGCCACATCGTACAACCCCAGCAGGGCTGCGGAGAGAAATGCCAGTGTGAGCCACATAGAAGAGATATATAGAGATGGTATGTCGTTCGGCCGCAGGAATGCGTGTCGGAAACGCGGCAAAGATACCCCTTCTCCGTTGAAAATACAAAAATTGCCCCGACCTGTGCAACTCGTCCCGTTTCGCCGGATGGTCGGGTCGAAGGGAATAGCTGCCTCTTATGTGGCGGCGCGGACATTGACGGGTGACACCGCTTCGCGCGGCATGGGAACATGCAAAAAATCACGCCCTGCGATCGTCTGTTTCGCGAACTTTGCTAACTTTGTGGTCGATACGTGCCCCGGATGTGGCGGCAGATTGCCGCCGTGTTTGGAGGAACGGCCTGCATACACTATCTTTGTACCCAATATTTCCGAAATTTGAGAAGATGAAAAACATACGCAACTTCTGCATCATCGCCCACATCGACCACGGCAAATCGACGCTTGCCGACCGCCTGCTCGAAAAGACCCACACGTTGGCCGAACGCGACATGCAGGCGCAGGTGCTTGACGATATGGACCTCGAGCGCGAGAAGGGTATCACGATCAAGAGCCACGCCATTCAGATGGAGTATAAGGCCCGCAACGGGGAGACCTACGTGCTCAACCTGATCGATACGCCGGGACACGTCGACTTTTCCTACGAAGTATCGCGCGCCATTGCCTCGTGCGAGGGAGCGTTGCTTGTGGTCGATGCGACACAGGGAATTCAGGCTCAAACCATTTCGAACCTCTATCTGGCCGTGGGACACGATCTGGAGATCATTCCCGTGCTGAACAAGATCGACGTCGAGTCGGCCATGATCGACGAGGTCAAGGATCAGGTGATAGACTTGATCGGCTGCAAGGAAGAGGATATCCTGCTCGCCTCGGGTAAGACGGGACAGGGGGTCGAAGAGGTGCTTGAGGCAATCGTACACCGCATTCCCGCACCGAAAGGTGACGAGAACGCCCCGTTGCAGGCGCTGATCTTCGACTCGGTATTCAACCCTTTCCGCGGTATCATCGCCTATTTCCGTGTCTTCAACGGCACGATCCGCAAGGGTGACCACGTGAAGTTCTTCAATACGGGCAGCCGTTACGACGCCGACGAGGTGGGTGTGCTCAAGTTGCGCATGCAGCCGCGTGACGAGATCCGTGCCGGTGATGTGGGATACATCTGCTCGGGCATCAAAACCTCCTCCGAAGTCAAGGTCGGCGATACGATTACGTCGGTCGAAAACCCGGCGACGGAGGCCATCGCCGGATTCGAGGATGTGAAGCCGATGGTCTTTGCGGGTGTCTATCCCGTGGAGGCCGACCAGTACGAGGATCTGCGCGCCTCGCTTGATAAATTGCGTCTCAACGACGCTTCGCTCACCTTCGAACCGGAGAGTTCGCTGGCTCTCGGATTCGGATTCCGCTGCGGTTTTCTCGGTCTGCTGCACATGGAGATTATCCAGGAGCGTCTCTACCGCGAATTCGACATGGATGTCATCACGACCGTGCCCAACGTCTCGTATCGCATCACCACGACGCAGGGCGAGGTGCTCGAGGTGCACAATCCGTCGGGACTGCCCGAGATTACGAAGATTGCCAAGATTGAGGAGCCGTGCATTCTGGCTCAGATCATTACGAAGTCCGAGTTCCTGGGCAACGTGATCAAACTTTGTATCGACAAGCGCGGCGTACTCAAGAACCAGACCTTCATCACGCAGGACCGCGTGGAGGTGAATTTCGACATGCCGTTGTCGGAGATCGTCTTCGACTTCTACGACAAGTTGAAGAGCATCTCAAAGGGCTATGCCTCGTTCGACTATCATCGCACGGGCTACCAGCCGTCGCGGCTCGTCAAACTCGACATCCTGCTTAACGGTGATCCCGTCGATGCACTCTCGTCACTGATCTATGCCGACCATGCCTACGACTTCGGTCGCAAGATGTGCGAGAAGCTCAAGGAATTGATTCCGCGTCAGCAGTTCGATATTGCGATTCAGGCGGCCATTGGCGCGAAGATCATTGCACGAGAGACGGTTAAGGCTGTGCGTAAGGATGTGACAGCCAAGTGCTACGGTGGCGATATCTCACGTAAGCGCAAACTGCTCGAAAAACAGAAAAAAGGTAAGAAACGCATGCGGCAAATCGGAAATGTCGAGGTGCCCCAATCGGCTTTCCTGGCTGTGTTGAAAATGGATTAACCCTATGAAAAAGACGCTGATCGACCTCTTCGAATCCTCCGTTGAGCGGTACGGAGAGAAGACTTTTCTGCTGGAAAAGCACAACAACCGCTTTCAGCCACTGACCTATGCCGAGACCCGTCAGGAGGCCCTCGAAACGGGGGCGGGACTGGCTTCGCTCGGCATTCGCCCACACGACAAGGTGGCTATTCTGGCCGAGGGATGCAACAATTGGATCATCTCCGAGCTGGGCATCTTCTATGCCGGAGGTGTAAGTGTCCCGCTCTCGGTCAAACTCGAAGAGGCAAACGATCTGCTCTTCCGACTGCAACATGCTGAGGTAAAGGCGATTTTTGTATCGAAGCTCCAGTTGCCCAAGATCCGGCGCATACGTGAACAATTACCTGATGTAAAGCATATTATTGTCCTGGGGCACATCGAATTGCAGCACGGAGAAACAGCCCTGGGTACATTGCGGCGTATGGGACGTGCCTATCTGTCTGAACACGAGGCTGAATTTCTCGAAATCGGTCGCCAGATTCAGAACGACGATTACGCAACCATCACCTATACGTCCGGAACGACTGCCGACCCCAAGGGGGTGGTGTTGACGCACAGAAACTATACCTCGAATGTCGAACAATCGCTCTCGCGCATCGACATTCCCTCGTGGTATCGCACGCTTATCATCCTGCCTCTCGATCACTGTTTTGCCCATGTGGTAGGTTTCTATATCATGATTGCCTGTGGCGCCACGGTCGCAACGGTCAAAGTGGGTAATTCGGCCGCCGAGACGTTGCGCAACATTCCGCAGAACATCCGCGAAGTAAAACCGCACTTTTTGCTTTCGGTGCCGGCGCTGGCCAAGAATTTCCGAAAAAATATCGAATCGTCGATCCGTGCTAAAGGCCGCTTTACCGAGTGGCTTTTTCGTCTCGGTCTGCGCACGGCATATGCCTATAACGGGGATGGTTACGAGCCCGGAAAGGGGTGGACTGCCCTGTTGAAGCCGGCTATGGTGTTTTTCGATCGGATGCTGTTTCGTAAGGTCCGCAAGGCTTTTGGAGGGGAACTTCGCTTCTTTGTCGGCGGAGGTGCCCTCCTGGACAGCGAATTGCAACGATTCTTCTATGCCATTGGCATCCCCATGTTCCAGGGATATGGACTTTCGGAGGCAACGCCGGTTATCTCAACGAACTCTCCTCACAAGCATTGGTGCCGCTTCGGTTCGTCGGGCAAGATCCTGATTCCGCTCGACGTGCGAATCTTTGATGAAGAGGGACACGAGGTGCCGCGCGGCCAGAAAGGCGAAATTGTACTGCGTGGTGAAAATGTCATGGCTGGATATTGGAAAAATCCGGCCGTTACCGCCGAAGCATTGCGTGACGGGTGGCTGCACACGGGAGACATGGGGTATATCTCTGAGGATGAGTTTCTTTATGTACTGGGTCGCTTCAAGAGCCTGTTGATATCGGCTGACGGCGAAAAGTATAGTCCCGAGGGGATGGAAGAGGCGCTTTGTGAGAAATCTCCTTTGATCGATCAGATACTTATTCACAACAATCAGAATCCCTATACGACGGCATTGGTTGTTCCCAATCGAGAGGGGCTGTTGCAAGCATTGGTCGGGCAGTCGGGTAGGGCGCGAGCCGAAGCGGCCGCCTCACTGCTTGAAGCTGAAGTGGCAAAATATCGAACAGGGGGTGTTTATGCCGGGGAGTTTCCGGAGCGCTGGCTGCCTGCTGCGCTGGCTTTTGTTGAAGAACCGTTCTCGGAGAGCAATGGTTTGATGAACAGTACGCTCAAGGTAATTCGAGGGAAGGTAGAGGAGCGCTATGCGGATCGTCTTGCGGCACTCTATACACCCGAAGGAAAGAGAGTCGGAAGTGAAAAAAATCTTGAGATTCTCGAAAAACTGTTGTCTTGAGGTTGCAAATTTCGGGATTTGAGACTATATTTGTAGTCCGAAAACCGAAATGCGGAAATAGCTCAGTTGGTAGAGCATCAGCTTCCCAAGCTGAGGGTCGCGGGTTCGAGTCCCGTTTTCCGCTCCAGAGAGGGCCAGAAAGAAACCCCGACAGAAAGCAAAAAGCCTTGTATATCAGCGATATACAAGGCTTTTCCTTGTATTCCCTCACTCCTGTTGACGCAAA
>CALUII010000032.1 GCA_944320665.1 uncultured Alistipes sp.
GCTGATGCGCCGGTTCTTCTTCAAGGTGGACGAGACGCCCTTTGTCATGGAGCTTCCGCCCTACCGCCTGCCGACCTGGCGCTCGACGTTGTCGCACATGTGGGACAAATGCGCCCAATACCTGCGCAAGATGGGCGGATTGATTCTGATCGCCTCGCTCATCGTCTGGTTCCTGAGCTACTACCCCCGCACGCAAGCTGGCGAAAGCGTCGAACACCACTACGAAAACTCCTATCTGGGGCGTGTGGGCAAGGTCTGCGAACCGGTTTTCGAACCGCTCGGCCTGAATTGGAAAGCCAGTGTTGCCCTGCTGTCGGGTGTAGCTGCCAAGGAGATTGTCGTAAGCACCATGGGGGTACTCTACTCCGAAACACCGACAACGGCAACCAATGACCAGGCCGACATTACGGAAGCCCCGGAGACTGCATCCCCCTCTCTGGGCACGTCAACAGAGGCACCCGTTCCGAACGACAACGCCTCAGCCGCCGACGAGCACGAAGAGACTGCCAACATCGCCCAACGGCTGCGCGCCAGCGGAGACCTTACACCGGCCGCAGCGCTCGGCATGCTGGTCTTTATCCTGATTTACTTCCCCTGCCTGGCCACCGTAGCGGCCATCGCCTCCGAATCGGGTTGGAAATGGGCCATCGGAAGCGTCGTTTACAGCACGACGTTGGCATGGATTGTGGGTTATGTGGTCTACCACATTGCCCAATGGATACTTTGAGCACAAAGAGGCATGCAAAACGACTGGCAAGATATCGTTGTATGGATCATCGGCGGAGGGATTCTGCTGATTTTAGCGTGGCGGCTGTACGCGCGCATGAGCGGACGCCGCAGCAGTAGTGGCTGTGCCTCATGCGGCGTGCGCGAATGTCCGCATCGCCGCCGTGCAGCGGCCCGTTCACCGCATCACAACGACAACCAGCCGCAGAACAAAAGACAAAACGGCTGTCCGTCGCGTTAAGTCCGCAGCCGAGACCCCAAAACAGCGAGAGGCGAGTCCCCCTTCCAAAGGGAGACTCGCCTCTCGCGTTGTTTTTCTTCCGACGTCGTGCGTGTGCTACAAGGCAAAAAGAATGAAGATCTGTGCCGTGAGCACCCGCAGAAACATCACCACGGGGTAGACGGTCGAATAGCCCACAGCCGGCATATCGTTACCGGCAGTCGCATTGGCATAGGCCAGAGCCGGGGGATCGGTCGTACTGCCGGCAATCAGCCCCATCAACGTATAATAATTCATCTTGAGCCACAGACGAGCCACAATGCCCACGATCAGGATCGGAATCATCGTAATCAACACACCATATCCCACCCAGCGATAACCGCCTGTGGCAATGGCATCCACAAAGCCGTCTCCGGCACCGAGTCCGACCGCAGCCAGGAAGAGGGCAATACCCATCTCGCGCAACATCAGGTTGGCGCTCTGCGTGGTGTAGGTCACCAGATGGAAGTGCGTACCAAAGCGGCCGATCAGAATGGCCACAATCAGCGGGCCTCCGGCCAATCCCAGTTTTACAGGCTGCGGCACGTTGATCAGCGGCATCGAGCCCAGCACGACACCCAATGCAATACCCACGAAGATCGTGATCAGATTGGGTTGGTTGAGTTTCTTGAGCGAGTTGCCGAGTACCTTGGCCGTCTGCTCCACGGCCGCCTTGGGACCCACGACCATCACGCGGTCACCGATCTGCAACTCGAGTCCTTGATACGGAATCAGATCCACACCCGCACGATTCACACGTGTAATGTTGACGCCGTATTTCGTACGCAGATGCAAATCCGAGAACTTCTTGCCGTTGATCTCGGGCCGTGTCACCAGAATACGACGAGACACCAACTCCGAATCGGCCGTATTGTTGTGCCACGCTTCGTCGTCCATACCCTCGACTTCGTGTCCGAAGAAGGCCACGATGGCCGGAAGGTCATCGGCTTCGGCAATCACCCACAACCGATCCCCCAGATGTACCACACTGTCGGCATCGGCCATAACGATGGTACCATCGCGGTGCATGATGCGCGAGACGACAAACTGACGTTTCACCAGGTCACGCATGTACTCGATCGTACGTCCATCGAGCAATTCGTTGGTAAATTCGATCGAGACCTTGTCTGCAAGTTTCTGTTCCTGCGAAATGGCCGCCAATGCTTCGTCTTCCTTGGCAAACTTCACACGCAGCCCGTAGCGGATCAGCAACATCGAGACAATGATACCCACGACGCCCAGCGGATAGGCCACGGCATACCCCATGGCGATCGACGGATCGCTGATGCCCGAGGCGTCCGTATAGGCCTGCTGCGCAGCACCCAGACCCGGCGTATTGGTCACAGCACCAGAGAGCACGCCGACCATGGTCGGAATGGGCGTACCGGTTGCCAGATGGATCACATAGGTGACTCCCACGCCCAACATCACGATAGCGGTGGCACATCCGACCAGTTGCAGGCCCCCTTGTTTGAAAGATGAAAAGAATCCGGGCCCGACCTGCAGGCCGATTGAGTAGACAAACAGGATCAGTCCGAACTCCTGGATAAAATGCAAGACCTGGCTGTCGACCGTCATGCCGAAATGGCTCAACAAGATGCCCACGAAGAGCACCCACGTGATGCCGAACGATATGCCGCCGATCTTGACTCGTCCCAGGAAGATGCCGATCGTGATCGTCAGGGCAAAGGTCAGCACAGAATGTGCAATACCCTCGCCCAAGAAGAGCGAATAGAGCCACTCCATAGGGTGAAAAGGTTACTTTTTGCGGTTAGTTTGAGGTTTAGGTGGCGCAAAAGTAACATTTTCCGGAGATTAAAAAAACTTTAATAGAGGTATTTTTCCATTACGGGCAAAAGCAGGGCCGTTGCCAATCCCATCAGGGCCATGGCCAGTCCGGAAAGCGCTCCCTCGACGGCTCCGAGTTCGATGGCCCGTGCCGTGCCGATGCCGTGTGCCGCCGAGCCGAGGGCAAAGCCTCGCGCCATCGGGTCGCGCACGCCGAAACGCCGCAGGATCCACTCCCCGAAGATACTGCCGAAAATCCCCACGCAGAAAACCACCACCGACGTGAGAGAGACAATGCCGCCCAAAGGTTCAGCCACTGACACGGCAATGGGAACCGTTACCGATTTCGGAGCCAGCGAAGTCAGAATCGGGCGATCGGCTCCAAAAGCCATCGCGATATAGACTACGCTCAACACTCCGAAGACGCATCCTACCAGCGTCGAAACCACCACCGGGACAAGGCGGCCGCGGATTTGAGGCATCTGTTCGTACATGAGGTATCCGAGCGAAACGACCGAAAGTCCGAGTGCAAAATTCAGGATTCCGGTTGCCTCCTCGTATTGCGCATACTCCACGCCACAGAGTTTCAGCACGCCGATCATCGCCACGAAGGTGAGCAACACGGGATGCAGCAACGGCATGTGTACGCGACGGTAGAGTGCCGTGCCGAAACAATACAGTCCCACCGTCATGGTGAGCAGGAACAGGTCGCTATGAACGATATATTGTATCATCCTCCTTTTTTCTACGACGATTAAACGATTGAAAGGTCCATCCCACAACGACCAGCACGACGATCGTGCTGACCACACCCGAAACGACAATGGCCCAGAGGTTTTCGACGATCGTCTGATACGAAATCATCAGTCCGACACCGAACGGCACGAAGAAGAGGGCCATGGCCCCCAACAGAAAACGGGCCGCCGGACGCACGGTCTCGGCCTTGACCCAACGAAGGTTGAGCGCCGCAAAGAGAAGCACCATGCCGATGATGTTTCCCGAGACGTAACCTCCGGTGCAGTAGCTCAAGGCGTTACCTATGAGCCAGCAAAGCAGTATGCAGAACAATCCCGTCATAACGGGGGGCAAAGGTAGGAAACTATTTGCAAAACTATTCGTTTCACCCCGGAAAACCGCAAGAATCTTCCGCTGAATCCCCCACCCCATGCAGGCCCAACCAACAGACTTGCCCCACACACATACGGGTCCGACACGGAGATCCCGGCTTGTATTGTTCTGAAAAAAAGCCGTACCGAGATTTCGGTACGGCTTTTACTGTCGTGGAGCTGGCGGGAGTCGAACCCGCGTCCAAACAGGGAGCCCGAAGGCTTTCTACACGCTTAGCTACCGTTTGATCCTTCTTCCCGGGCACGGCAGGCAGCAGCCAAACCCGGGACCCAGCTCCTTGAATTTCACCCGACGGGCGGAGCAACCGCCGGACTATCCCTAAAGAGATGATACCCCGTATGGACAGCGATTAAAGGGCGGAATCGCCATCCGGGATACTCGTCGCACGACCGCCTTGGGCCACGCGATTAAGCCAATTTTCCTTGAAAATTAGGCAGCGAGTGCAAGGCTGTTATTGCCATTTGATTTTTGAGCGTCGGGATTTACGAGCCGCCACACAGCGCTCGGCGTGCTTACCGACAAACCCTGCCTGCTGTCAAAACCGGTCAGCCCCGAATTTGCGGAAAGTTCCGCAGGCAAAGATACGACATTTTCCGCGGATTCCACACCCAAGCACAAAAAAATGCCGGATCGGACTCTCTTCGTCCCTTTCGATTTTTCCTACAGGCGACACGCCGGTCGCTGCGGGACGAACGGATTCGGGCCGTGCATTCCAGGGGCAAAAGTACCTCCAGGCAGAAAAAAAACGGTAAAGTGCACGCGTCCTGTGCCGGAATTTCGTATCTTTGTCCGAACCATTTATATTATTATCGATTCCGATGGAAAAACAGACCGTCATCCGCCTCCGCAACGCCACGCTCTACCATGCCGACGATCCGTTCGGCCGCCACTCGGCCCGCAAACTCGCCACCGAAGGCGAAATGGTTTTGGCCGATGTGGATTTCGAAGTGGCCGAAGGCGAGTTCGTCTACCTGATCGGACGTGTGGGCAGCGGGAAGAGCACGTTGCTCAAGACGCTGTATGCCGAGACGCAACTCGTTACGGGCGAAGGTGAGGTCGTGGGATTCGATCTGCGCAGTCTGCGTCGCCGGGACATTCCCCACCTGCGCCGACGAATGGGAATCGTCTTTCAGGATTACCAGTTGCTGACGGATCGCAACGTCTTCATGAACCTGTACTACGTGATGAAGGCCACAGGCTGGAAGAACGAAAGCGAAATCCGACATCGAATCGACGAAGTGCTGCGGGTAGTCGATCTGCAGAACAAGACTTACAAGATGCCCTTCGAACTTTCGGGCGGAGAGCAGCAACGTCTGGTTATTGCCCGCGCCCTACTGAACCGGCCGCGGCTGCTGCTGGCCGACGAGCCGACGGGCAACCTCGACCCCGTGACGGCCGAAGGTATCATGCACCTCTTCCAGGAGATTGCACAACACGGTTGCGCAGTAGTCATGTCAACCCACAACACGGCACTGATCGAACAATTCCCGGCCCGCGCCCTGCTCTTCGCCAAGGGACGCGTGCGTGAAATGGACCTGAAGGCCACACTCGCCTGACGTGTCGCCCTCGCACAGTCCTTTGTCAGGCATTCTCCCCGGTCCATGATGGGGACACCGGATTGCAGTTGCCTTCCCTCCGACTGCACATCTACTCCATACCAGACTCCATTCACTCCCGGCAGCGCCTCCGAATGCTCGTTGCGAAGGCCCCGAAGGCACATTCCAGGAAAAATCCTCGGACAGAGACTTCGGACTCTTGGTAGTCCAATAAAGATTTTGTATATTTGTACGATATTTCAACATGGATACGATGAGTACAGAATTAGAAAACGTAAAGAAGCAGGAAGCCGAATACTCCGCCTCGAACATCCAGGTCCTCGAGGGCCTCGAGGCCGTACGCAAGCGTCCTGCCATGTATATCGGCGATATCGGCGAGAAGGGCCTCCACCACCTTGTCTATGAGGTCGTGGACAACTCGATCGACGAGGCTCTGGCCGGATATTGCACCCATATCGACGTCACAATCACCGAACAGGGCGGGATCTCCGTCCGCGACAACGGACGAGGAATTCCAACCGACTTCCACGAAAAGGAGGGAAAATCGGCCCTCGAGGTAGTACTCACCGTGCTGCACGCCGGCGGTAAGTTCGACAAGGGAAGCTACAAGGTGTCGGGCGGTCTGCACGGTGTGGGTGTGTCGTGCGTCAATGCGCTTTCGACGCTGCTCATCGCCGAGGTACACCGCGAAGGCAAGATCTTCCGCCAGACGTACAGCCGCGGTATCCCCACCTCACCGGTCGAGATCGTAGGCGAATGCTCGGATCGAGGTACAACCATCACCTTCCAACCCGACGGAGAGATCTTTACCCACACGACCGAGTACAAATATGAAATTCTGGCCAACCGACTGCGTGAACTGGCATTCCTGAACAAGGGCATCCACCTCAGCCTCACCGACAAACGTCAGAAAGACGAGGCAGGGAATTACGTCAGCGAGCAGTTCTACTCAGAGGAGGGTCTGAAGGAGTTCGTGCGCTACCTTGACGCCACGCGTGGTACGCCGATCATCGATTCGATCATCTACCTCGACACCGAGAAGAACGGCGTCCCGGTCGAAGTCGCCATGCAGTATAATGACTCCTATTCGGAGAACGTACATTCGTACGTTAACAACATCAATACCATCGAAGGCGGTACGCACCTCACCGGATTCCGCCGCGCACTGACCCGTACGCTGAAGAAATATGCCGACGACTCGGGCATGCTGTCCAAACTGAAGTTTGACATCAACGGCGACGACTTTCGCGAGGGACTCACGGCCGTCGTCTCGGTAAAGGTTGCCGAACCGCAGTTCGAGGGCCAGACCAAGACCAAACTGGGCAACGACGAAGTTGCCGCAGCCGTAGATCAGGCTCTTTCGGTGGCACTGGGACAATATCTGGAGGAAAATCCCAAGGATGCACGCGCCATCGTACAGAAGGTCATCCTCGCCGCTACGGCTCGCCACGCAGCACGCCATGCCCGCGAACTCGTACAGCGCAAAACGGTGCTTTCGGGTGCAGGACTCCCCGGCAAACTGGCCGACTGCACAAGCCGCGACCGGTCGATTGCCGAAATATTCTTCGTCGAGGGTGACTCGGCAGGCGGTACGGCCAAATCGGGCCGAGACCGCAACTTCCAGGCCATCATGCCGTTGCGCGGTAAGATTCTGAATATCGAAAAGGCCCAGGAGCATAAAATGTGGGAGAACGAGGAGATCAAGAACATGTTCACGGCCCTCGGCGTCACAATCGGCACCGAGGAGGACAGCAAGGCGCTTAACCTCGAGAAACTGCGCTACGACAAGATCATCATCATGACCGATGCCGATGTCGACGGCAGCCACATCGCCACGCTGATGCTTACCTTCTTCTTCCGCAAGATGAAGGAGTTGATTGAGGGTGGCCACGTCTATCTGGCTACACCGCCCCTCTATCTGGTCAAGAAGGGCAAACAGGAGCGTTACTGCTGGACCGACAAGGAGCGCGACGCCATAACCGAGGAGTGGGGCGGAAAGGGTCTGCACGTACAACGTTACAAAGGTCTGGGTGAGATGAACGCCCACCAGCTGTGGGAGACCACCATGAATCCGGACACCCGCATTCTGAAACAGGTAACGATCGAGAATGCCGCGGAAGCCGACCGCATCTTCTCGATGCTCATGGGCGATGATGTGCCGCCCCGTCGCGAATTCATCGAGAAGAACGCGCATTACGCCAACATCGACGCATAAGAGACGCCCCCTATTCGAAGGATCGTTGTTCACTCATATGGGGGCAACGATCCTTCGACACATAAAAAACTCCCGACAAAGCCGTCCACGCCCGTAAGGAATGGCTGTCGGCCTATGCCAACGAGACACGAGAGAAACTTCCCCTCTCCAAGCGGGAAGTGTGAACCCAAAATCAAAAAACGCAGAGAGATGGAGGTAACGGTAATTGGTGTCGCAGGCGGCACCGGATCGGGCAAATCGACGCTCGTCAAACGACTCCAGGAGGCTTTTGTCGGTGACGACGTGGTGACCTTGTGCCACGACTACTACTACAAGGCCCACCCGGAACTCACCTACGAAGAGCGAACCAAACTGAATTACGACCATCCGCAGGCTTTCGACACGCAGATGCTCGTCGAGCACATCAAGACACTGAAGGAGAACGTACCGATCGAACATCCGCTCTATTCGTTCGTCGAGCACGACCGTATGGCTGAGACCGTATTGGTGAAGCCGTCGCGCGTAATCATTGTCGACGGCATCCTGATCTTCGAAAATCGCGAACTGCGTGAATTGATGGACATCAAGGTATTTGTCGACACGGACGCGGACGTACGGCTTGCCCGCCGTATCCTGCGCGACGTCTGTGAACGCGGACGCACGATG
The DNA here is from genome assembly GCA_944320665.1 of uncultured Alistipes sp. Classification (GTDB taxonomy): domain Bacteria; phylum Bacteroidota; class Bacteroidia; order Bacteroidales; family Rikenellaceae; genus Alistipes. The sequence continues at coordinate 8,318 of CALUII010000032.1, forward strand.
GACTCGGTCATCAACCAATACCTCACGACGGTAAAGCCCATGCACGAAGAGTTTGTCGAACCGTCGAAGCGCTATGCCGACGTCATCATCCCTGAAGGCGGATTCAATTCGGTTGCCGTGAGGATGCTCATCCAAAACATCCGGTCACTCATCGAAAGTCGCTGATTGACAAATGAAAAGCTGCCCACAAAAAAGATAGAAGCATCATCCGCATAGGATGATGCTTCTATCTTTTCACACTCGGGCATATGCTCTAGCCGGATCGACCGCAGACGCCCCACCCCAAGAGTCAGATACCGGTGATCTTCTTGATCTCATTCAATTTGTTGAGCGCCTCAAGCGGCGTAAGGGCATTGATATCGAGTCCGCGGATCTGGTCACGTATCTGTACCAATACCGGGTCATCAAGCTGAAACATCGACAACTGCATGCCTTGCGTATGATCTGCCTTTTCGACGGCCTCGCGCACCGAATGAGCAGCCCTACGGTTGCGCTCCTTGGGGCTACGACTCGGTACAATCTCGCTGCTGCCGTAAACCAGTTCGAGGTTACGCAGTATCTCCTCGGCGCGTTTCACTACGGTGGCTGGCATACCGGCCATGCGGGCTACATGAATACCGAATGAATGCTCCGTTCCTCCGCGTTCGAGTTTGCGCAGGAAAACAATTGTATTGTCCACCTCCTTGACACTTACGTGGTAATTCTTCACCCGCGGGCACATCTGCTCCATCTCGTTGAGCTCGTGGTAGTGCGTTGCAAAGAGGGTCTTCGCACGCGCCGACGGGTGGTTGTGCAGATACTCAACCATGGCCCACGCAATCGAGATACCGTCGTAGGTGCTCGTGCCGCGCCCGATCTCGTCAAGCAGCACGATGCTACGGTCCGATATGTTATTGAGGATGCTGGCCGACTCAAGCATCTCGACCATAAAGGTTGACTCACCCTGGGAGATGTTGTCCGAGGCACCTACACGCGTGAAAATCTTGTCCACGACACCGATGTGTGCCGACTGTGCCGGAACAAACGACCCCATCTGAGCCATCAGAATGATGAGGGCCGTCTGTCGCAGCAGGGCCGACTTACCCGACATGTTGGGTCCAGTGATCATCATGATCTGCTGCTCGTCGTTGTCAAGCATCACGTCGTTGGGAACATACTCCTCGCCGACAGGCAGTGTGGTCTCGATCACCGGGTGACGACCTTGGCGTATTTCGATCCGTTTTCCCTCATCAAGCATCGGACGGACGTAGTTGCGTTCGCAAGCCATACGCGCAAAAGACTGCAGGCAATCGAGTCGTGCCACGGCCGAGGCATCGCGCAGCAAAACAGGCAGATGACCCGCTGCGAATTGCATCAATTCGGCATAGATCCGCTGCTCGATAATCAGCATCTTCTCTTCGGCACCCAGAATCTTCTCTTCGTACTCCTTCAACTCGGCCGTAATGTAACGCTCGGCATTGGCGAGTGTCTGCTTGCGGATCCACGTTTCGGGCACCTTGTCACGATGGGCATTGCGAACCTCGATATAATAGCCGAAAACGTTATTGTAACTTACTTTGAGCGAAGGAATTCCAGTCTCTTCGCTCTCGCGCTGCTGAATCTGCGCCAATACATCCTTACCGTGCAGTGCAATGCGGCGCAGATCGTCCAATTCGGCATCCACCCCGTCGGCAATCACCCCACCTTTCTGAATCTGGTTATTCTGAGGATCGGGATAGATTTCACGCGCGATCCGGTCGCGCACCTCCAACAACGGATCAATTTCAGTCGCAAATTCATGCAAACGGCCATCATCCGTCGATTCAAGCACGGCCTTGAGCGTTTCAACAGCCGTAAGCGAGTTCTTCAACTGCACGAACTCACGCGGTGTAACTCGCGCGGCAGCAATGCGAGATCCGATTCGCTCCAAATCCCCCACCTGCTCGACTTGCTCACGCACGGCGTCGGCCAGATCGGCATCCTGCGTCAGACGTTCCACCACATCCAGACGGCGATTGATCCGCGCAGGATCGAGCAACGGCATGGCAATCCACCGCTTGAGCAGACGTCCACCCATCGGCGTAAGCGTACGGTCAATCACGCCGGCAAAACCTCCATTACCTCCCTCACCATTTGATGCGAAGAGCTCCAGGTTACGAATGGAGAATTTGTCAACCCACACATAATCGTTCTGATCGAGCCGGGCAATGGAGACAATATGCCCCGTCTGACGATGCTCCGTAAATTCGAGGTAATAGAGGATGGCGCCGGCCGCCGAAATTCCGCTGGTCATGTGGTCTACACCAAATCCCTTGAGCGAACGGGTGCCGAACTGACGGCAGAGTTTCTCGCGGCACACCTCCTCGGCAAAGACCCATTCATCGAGCCGGTAAGTATAGTATTTCGCCCCGAAGACATTGGAAAACCGATCCTCATAACCACGCTGATAGACGATCTCCTTCGGACGCAGATTAGCAAACAACTTATCCACATACGCATCCGATCCTTCCGCCACGTAAAACTCACCCGTCGAAATATCGAGAAACGAGACCCCCGTTGTCTTACGGCCGAAGTAGACTGCCGCAAGATAGGTATTCTCCTTGTTGGCCAGGATATTGTCGCCCATGACCACGCCCGGAGTTACCAACTCGATCACCCCACGCTTGACCAGTCCCTTGACCAGCTTGGGATCCTCGAGCTGCTCACAGATAGCCACACGTTCACCCGCGCGCACCAATTTGGGCAAATAGGTATCGATAGCGTGGTAAGGAAAGCCGGCCAACTCGACGAAGGAGGCTGCACCGTTGGCCCGACGCGTTAGCGTAATACCCAATATGGCGCTGGCTCGGATTGCATCCTCGCCGAAGGTTTCATAAAAATCGCCCACACGAAAGAGCAGTATGGCATCAGGGTGTACGGCCTTGATGTTGTAATACTGCTTCATGAGAGGGGTCTCGACGTATTTCTTCTCTTTTTTCTTTTCGTCCGCCAAAATTGTCGAATTTTAAGTCGCTATTGAGGACAAAGGTACGAAATTCAATCGAGACACGCCGCAGGGGCCTGGAGATTTTTTTCGTCATGAAATATTGTACAATACCAATAGACAAAAGATTTTCGTACCTTTGTGAAAGTCAACATCCAACAGCCAGATCTCGCATGATACACCAGGACAACACCTACGTTTCACATATAACTATCTGCACAAAATGAGAACGCTTCTGCCACTTTGGTATCTCACCATTTTACTATTCTTTGTGAGCTGCACCAGCCCGAAACGACAACCCAATACATCGGACAAAATACAGTCTCGCACAGAGACCCGCGCAAAAGATTCACTCCGACGCCCCACACAAACAATCGACACAACCCACCTAAACGTGACCGATACGGCACAAAACGTAATCGCACACTCCGCCTCAGACTCTGTATGGATCAGGGCGCTGCACCGGATTCCCCTGCCCGAAGAGATCGAGCAACGGACGCAAATAAACGTCTACCTCAAATACAAGACACCGATCAACGGATACGTCGTAACTGCGCGCTGGATGCCTTTCGACCCAAAATCCGAAACCGGATACATTGTCATGAACTTCCGCCACACAAAAACCGGACGAACCTTCCACTATATTAACACCGAAAAGTACAACAACTACAACACCGATCAGATCACCTTTGCGCAGGATTTTACCGGTCACCGCAACGGCGACCTGCATCTACTCGACTACCCCGACCCGACGCAAGAGAATAACACCTCCTACCCAACCGATGCCACACACCCATTGGGATACCGCACGCCATTCCAATTCTACGACGTGGACTTCGATGGCACGAACGAATTTATCCTGTCGGATTGGGGGCAATACCGCGGTGGGAACCAGTATACAGCATACGACATCAGGCCGAATGGAATTAAGCGTATCGACTACCTGCCAATCAATCAATTGATGAATGATACCGAAATAAATCGCATAAGACGTACCATCACGCTTCATCTCGGAGATGGCGCTTACGACGCCTGCACGCTTTACTTCTCCAAGAACAGCCAGCCGTCAGCCTCTCCGGCCCAACTGCCCGAATTGCCCACGTGGAGCGGCAGCACGATTCTTAAGGAATATGCCCGAGCCACACAACATCCATTCCGACTCGATTCAATACATGCTCACCACAACGATTCGCTATATATCTACCACATTCACTGATTAATAAGGCATTCCTTCTCAAACATCACGCGATAGGCTGCCGCCTTACGTTCGAGCGCCATCGGATAGGCCCGCGACGACGAGGGCATGCGCCACAGCCGCATCACGCGTTCCTCGGCCGCAAACGTCGTAACGGTTCCGACAGCCGGGACTTCGCATCCGAATCTCCGGGCCGCCGTCTCGGCTGCTTTGCCGCCCGTCGTCACCACCGCAACACACCGAGGTATCCGGCGAAGCAATGCCCCGAGATCGGTCGCCTCGACCACCTCGAGAAATTGATCCGAGGCATTGTCCTTCAGGCGCCGCACGGCACTCGCCGTATCGAACAAGGCGATTCCCTTACGTGTCAGAAAGTCCACGATATGCTCCCGATCGAACGCCTTGCGATCGGGCGTCAGAAAATGGTTGCGATCCTCAAAAAAAAGATATCCAAAAATCCGCCACATGTCATTCTGCAGGTTGGGATAGTAGAAATCCATCGACCAACGCTTGCGCTGGGGCGGAAAACTCCCCAACATCAACAGACGAGCATCCGCCGGCAGGAAGGGTTCAAGTGGATGACGCTCAACCGCTGATTCTGAAATCGATCCGAGAGTCGCCACACGCTGCTTGGACTCCATCGCCGGGCTCTTCGAAGCACATACCCCATCAAGCTCATTTTCCGGTACGCAGAACCGATGCGACGCCTGCGATACAAGAACCGAATCCTCTTTCGGATGCAAAGCGTCACCCGCCTGACACGAAACCTTCGCCACCGCACGACGTGGGGCAGAAACACACTTATTCTTCATAAAAGCGTTCGTCAAAATTGACCAGATAGACCTTCTCCTGCGCACGCGTCAGTGCCGTATAGAGCCATCGCATCATATCGGGCGTCATCGGCTCGTCGCCAAAAAGACAACGATCCACAAATACCGCACGCCATTGGCCACCCTGGGCCTTGTGGCATGTCACGGCATAAGCGAACTTCACCTGAAGAGCGTTGTAATGTGGATTTTCGCGGATCTCGCGATAGCGTTTGATCTTGCTTCCGATGTCCATATAGTCCTTTTCCACCTCATAAAAGAGACGCTGTGCATCGTCCCGCGACAGAGACGGAGACTCCGAGGACAACGTGTCAAGCAGGATCTTGCACGGGATCTCCGCGTCGTCGTAATCGCCGAACGACAGCACCACATCGGCAAACCGGAATCCATAAAACTCCTCAAAATGCCGAATCTTCTTCAGACGCGCAATATCACCATTCGCAATAAAGTTCATCGGACACTGTTCGATACGTTCCGTAAAATGGTAGTTGTTCTTCACCACCATCAGCATATCACCGCTCTCGATCTCCTCCTCGGCACCGAGTACATGACGGCGAATTCCCTCGTTGTAGCGATTGGCCCGTTTGTTCGAGCGCGTAACGACAATCGTTTCATCGCGTCCGTAACGATCGTAACAATCCTGCAGTTTTTCGAGGAATTCACCGCCCTCGACCCGCTCGAAATCGGGATACCCCAACTCGAAACGAGGGACCTCGAACAAATGGTTCTCGAGCATGCAGCGCACCATCGTCGCATGGAAGAGAATGCCCGATTCGGCCCCCTGGCGGACCACCTCGTCAAGCGTTTCGTAAACCGGATCGCCGTACGCCATCAATTCGGCCGGATCAAGCGCCGGACTGCGCTCCAGCCCCACGGGTGGAAGTTGCGCGCTGTCGCCCACCAGAATCAACCGGCAACGCTCGCCGCTACGCACGTAATGCACCAGATCCGAAAGCAAGGAGCCGCTGCCAAAGAGCGCCCCGCCGGACGACGCATCCGAAAGCATCGACGCCTCGTCGACAATAAACACCGCCCCCTTCTCACGATTGATATCAAGCGAGAACTTCGACTCATAGGCGGCATTGACCCGTTCGCGATAAATGCGCTTGTGAATCGTCAACGCCTGCGTCCCGGCATACTGAGCCAGCACCTTCGCCGCACGCCCCGTCGGCGCAAGCAAAACAGAGCGAATTCCCGCACGCCGCAAGGCCGCCACCAACGCGGCAATCAACGTCGTCTTACCCGTGCCAGCATAACCATTGAGGACGAAGATTCGCGATGAATCCTCGTCAGTGACAAATTCAGAGAGGCTTTCTATGATTTTTTTTTGGCCAATTGTTGTTTCAAAACAAATTTCGGCGTAAATTTGGGTCGCAATATCCGTGCTGAGCATTCGGCTGTAGAAATTTGTACAAACTTAATAACAAATATTCAAACATGGTAAAGAAAATTTCTCAAATCGTACTGGGAGTGATTATCATCGGCCTGGTCTACGTGATCTACGATCAGATCGCCACTCCGATCCGATTCGACAACGAGTTGAAGGAGCGCAAGGCAGCCGTAATCGAGCGTCTGAAGGACATCCGTGCCGCTCAGCGTGCCTACAAGGCAAAGTATCAACGTTTCACGGGGGACTTCGATACCCTCGCCAACTTCATTCTGTACGACAGCCTCACCATGGAGCGCAAACTCGTTGATGAGGACGACTCGGTTGCCATGGCCATGCTGAAGAAGAGCGGACGCAAGAATGTGGAGCAGTTCGAGGTCGCCGTAATCGATACGGTCTTTGCACCGCGTCATCTGACGGCTCAGGAGGTATACGACCTGCGTTACATTCCCTACACCAACAACCAGACGAAGTTCATCATGGAGGCCGGAACGGCTTCGACGGGTAACGTAAACGTACCGGTGATCGAAGTACGCGCACCTTATAAATACTTCCTCGACACGGTGAATTACCGTCAGGATATCATCAACCTGATCGACGACGAGGTTAACAACTTCAACCGCTATGCCGGCCTCAAGTTCGGCTCGATGGAGTCTGCAAACAATGAAGCAGGTAACTGGGAAGACTAATCCCTCTTCGACGTCACAAGACAGGGTGTCCATTCAGCTCACGTTGAGTGGACACTCTTTTTCGCAGGCCATGCTCAACGAGCAACTGTCGGTCCAGTTGTCCACAACCCGACAATCGGGAGACGAAACATCTGAGCAGCCCCAGCAGAACGAGGAGATGCCCCGAAAGAGGATCGAGACTTCGGACAAATCATCCTCGATGTCTGAGAAGAAAATGGTCCGGGTCGAATTGCTGACCGACAAGACGTTACTTATGCCTCACGAACTCTTTGACGCCGACGGAGCCGCAGCCTGCCTTCGAATCGCCGGCATGGCTTGTACATCGGAAGAGATCGCCGTATGGAGCGATCCTGCGGCTGATGAGGTAGCCGTCATGGCACTGCCCTGCAAGGCCGCTGAAATGCTGCGCCAGCACTTTGGCGAGGCCTTGGCATTTGACTCTCCCCTGCGTCAGCTTGCCCCGAAAGCCGACACCACCGCCCCAATCGTACGGTTGCATGATGTGTCCGGCTTGGTGTATATTAAGGTATACGACAGCCATCGGCAGCTTCAATTTGCCGAGGTCGCAGCATGTGAACAGGCCGAAGAGTTCGTTTACCTGCTGCAACGACTCGACGCCGCATTTACCCTTCGCACCTGCGTACTCGAATTATCGGGTGAACGCGGCAAGAACTGGAAGCGTCTGTCGAAACCCTATTTTGCAAAAATCCTATGCGCATAATCAGTGGAATCTACCGCGGCCGTACAATCGAGCCGCCCCGCAATCTGCGAGCTCGTCCGACAACCGATTTCGCCAAGGAAAACCTGTTCAACGTACTGAACAACCTGATCGACTACGAGGCATGCGACGTATTGGACCTCTTTGCCGGCACGGGATCGATCAGCTACGAATTTGCTTCACGCGGAGCCCGCAGTATTACTTCGGTGGAAATCAACCCTGTACACTATAACTTCATCCGCCAGACAGCACGCAAACTGGGTATTGAACACCTCTACCCCGTAAAGGCCAACGTCTTCCTCTACCTGAAGAGCTGTCCGAAACAGTTCGACCTCATCTTCTCGGATGCACCTTACGACTTGGAAGGCAGTGAATCGGTCATCGATCTGGTATTCGAACGCGATCTGCTGCGACCGGAAGGGATCCTCATTTTCGAACATTCGGCCGACAAAGAGTTCTCCACACATCCCTGTTTCTGGCAAACACGCAGCTACGGCAGCGTACATTTCACCTTTTTCAGACGCTAACCGACCGCCAGGACCCGCCTCACGCCTTGCAGCGGATATGCGATCCTCGCAACCTGACGTAAAAGTATCGGCCGCAATACGTGTTTTACACATATTGCGGCCGATTTCACGATAATTCAGCAAATTAAGCCGTTATATCTACACTAAAGCAGTAGGTATAGAAACCGGATGCCCCAGTTGGGGGCGAGCTATATGAAGAGGTTCAGATTGGCCTCGTCCGTACGGTCGAGATACGAAGCCACCCCTCCCAGCGTCACCTCGTCAAGCAACTCCTCGCGCTGAACCCCCATAACATCCATCGACATGGTGCACGCAATCATCTCCACGCCGTTGTCAATGGCCTGATGAATCAGCTCCTCGAGGCTTGCAATCTGCTTGCGTCGCATGATTCCGCGCATCATGCGACTCCCCATTCCCCACATGTTGAGTTTCGAGAGGTGCAGCTGCCCGCTGTGTGCCGGCAGCATCCAGCCAAACATGCGCCCCATAAAGTCTTTCGATACGGCAGGTTTCTGGCGTTTTTTGATTACGTCAAGCCCCCAGAAGGTGAAGAACATGGTCACCTTCTTCCCCGTGGCTGCCGCCCCATTGGCAATGACAAACGAAGCCAAAGCCCGATCCAGATCATCACTGAAGACCACGATTGTCTTGTTGTCTGCAGCCGGAACAGCCGAAGCAGGCACCTGCGCGCCCCCGCACGAAGCGGCGACCGGAGTCTGCTTGCGGATCAGCGCACGCACCTTGCCTCCGTTTGTATCCAATGACACAAGTTCTGCACCAGCCATCCGGCACCACGACGCCACATCGCGACCAAAGGCCTGGTCCGTTGCCGTAATGCAAAGTCGCCCACCCGGCTTCAACGCATCGTAACTTTTCTTCAACTGCAGTACAGGTCCCGGACACATCAATCCACAAGCATCGACCTCCAGCGTGGAAGTCTCTGACTCCGGGCCACACGCCGGTTCCGTCTGACGGCCTGCCTCCCCGGCACTGCAACCGCACGTCCCCCCTCGCTGATTCCGAGGTTCCGCGAGCGGAGCCGTGGCCGCACGCCAGGTCGTATAACCACCCGAAAGGTTACGCACATCGGTAAATCCATGTTGCGTGAGGATACGACTCGCCAGATAGCCTCGCAGCCCGACGGCGCAACTCACCACGATGGGACGCTCACGCGGCAATTCATCAAGATGTTCGCGAAGTTCATCAAGCGGAATATTCACGAAGCCGGGGATCGATCCCATGACAAACTCATCGTGCGTGCGCACGTCAATACGCAGCGTCTCGTCGCCAAGCGAGGCAATCTCACGCCATTGAATTACGCGTACCCGTCCGGCAAGAATATTTTCAGCCACGTACCCCGCCATGTTTACCGGATCCTTGGCCGAGGAGTAAGGGGGAGCATAGGCGTGCTCGAGTTCCGTAAGGTCATAGACCGTCCCGCCCGTACGTATGATCTGCTCGAACATCTCGATGCGCTTGTCCGCCCCATCACAACCTACAACCTGAGCGCCGAGCAGGCGCCCCGTGTCCGGAGCAAAGAGGATCTTGATCGACAGCGGCAACGCATCGGGATAGTATCCCGCATGTGAGGCACCGTGAGTATACGACGCAACATATTCAATCCCACTGGCTTTCAAAAGTTTGGCATTGGCTCCGGCCGCCGCCACCGTCAGATCGAAGACCTTGGCCACCGAGGTGCCGATCGACCCCTTGTAGCTATGCGTATTACCCAGTACGATGTTGTCAGCCACGATACGGCCCTGTTTGTTGGCCGGCCCAGCCAACGGAATCAGCGCCGGACGTCCCGTCACCAGATGTTTCACCTCGACGGCATCGCCCAAGGCATAAATATCCGGATCCGAGGTCTGCATGTATTCGTTAACCGCAATACCTCGACGTTCGCCCAAAGCCAGCCCAGCCTCCTGCGCAAGTTTTGTCTCGGGACGCACGCCGATGCTGAGAATCACCAGATCCGTAGCCAGTTGTCGGCCACTCTGCAGATGGACGAGAAGCCCCCCTCGGACCTCTCTTCAAAGCGCACCACCCCATCCTCCAGATAGAGCCCAACCCCCTTATCCGTAAGGTGCCGGTGTACCAGCGAGGCCATCGAAAAATCAAGTGGAGCCATCACCTGGTTGGCCATCTCAACCACATCGACCTGCAGGCCCAGGTGATGCAGATTCTCGGCCATCTCCAAACCGATAAAGCCACCGCCCACAACCACGGCCCGCCGAGGGTGCTGCGTATCGACGTGTTGTTTGATGGCGTCCGTATCGGGCACGCTGCGCAACGTGAAGATCTTCCGGCTTTCGATCCCCTCGATACGCGGCCGCAGCGGCTCCGCCCCGGGCGAAAGCACCAGTTTATCATAACTTTCCGAATAGACGGTATCTGAGACAAGATCGTGCACCGTCACCTGCTTCCGCGTACGGTCGATCGCCACAACCTCCTGTTCGGTCCGGATGTCAATCCGGAAACGCTCGGTAAACCCCTTTGCCGTCTGCACGAATAGTTTGGCACGTTGAGCAATCGTGCCACCAATATAGTATGGCAGGCCACAATTGGCATACGACACATACTTTCCCCGCTCGAAGAGGATCACCTCAGCCTGTTCGTCCAGACGGCGCAGGCGGGCCGCCACAGTGGCCCCTCCGGCCACACCTCCGACAATAAGAATTTTCATCAATTCGTATGATTTTTATTATTTGTTTTTCGATTCATCATCCTGCTCAGCATCCACAAAAGTTCTCAGTTGTGCAAAAAGCTCCTCGAACCCCATTTCCGCTTGCTGCATCTGCTGCAACTTTCCACGCCCAGCCTCCGTGAGCGAAAAGAGCATCTGCCTTCGATCATTCGGACCAAGCGCACGACACAGATACCCTTTCTCCTCGACCGCTGTAATAACCTTCGAAACACGCGGATTCGACAACCCAACAAAATCGCAAAGTGCGCCTGCCGTACGGGCCTCCCCGTCCTTGAGACAACAGAGCAACATTGCTTCGTTAATCGTCAGGCCGTGACGTCCGGCAAATAATTTTTCGAACTGGTAGAGCGTCTTGTAGATCTCTTTTATCCGACAAATCGGTTCCATTGTTTGTATTTTTATTCGGCACAAAGATATAATTATTTTTTAATAGAAAATATTTCTAAAGAAAAATAATTCGCATCAATTTAAAGAGGTATTGACAATAACATTGAAAATCAACATAAAAAAGAATGCCAACATCATGAAACCGACATATTGCGGATGCGACACTATCAAAAAACATGGAAAATATTTGCAAATTCAGGATTTTGCGGTATCTTTGCACTCGCAATAACGAATTGCTGGTGCGTTAGTTCAGCTGGTTAGAATACGTGCCTGTCACGCACGGGGTCAGGGGTTCGAGTCCCCTACGCACCGCCAGCAAGGGTGTAAATCAAGTGGTTACGAGATTTACACCCTATTTTACACCCTGTTTTACACCCAAAAATCAAGGAACCATATTATTTTCTTGGTCTAATCTCGAAATCGTACCTCCCCGATTGACCGCTACTTTTATTGAATAAAATAGCGATTCATCTATCCACTCGACTCGTAAAAAAAAAGAGCAATTCCACTCGGGAATCGATTGGCTCTCACCTACCCGATCTGCAGGGTGAAGGTCACCCGGCGGTCGGTATTGCTTGTCAGGCGCAGCGACCCACCGTGCAGCTGCATGATCCGCCGCGAGAGGCTCAGCCCGATGCCCGAACCGTCGGGCTTGGTCGTGTAGAAGGGGGTGAAGATATTCTCGGCCACCTCAGTCGGGATGGCCCCGCCGTTGTTGCTGAACTCGATGATGACGTGTTCGACCGCATCGATGCGCGAGCGGATCCAGATCTCACCGTCCGGCTGTCCTGCAATCGCCTCACGGGCGTTCTTGAGCAAGTTGACCGCCACCTGACCCAGTTGAGCCTTGTCGGCGTAGATCATCGTGTCAGCCGGTTCGATGTCGACATGGATCTGCGGGGCATCCCCAGCGGCCGCCGTCAGCGCCACGGCTTGACGGATGAGTTCGCGCACCTCGAAGGGCTCGCACTGCGGTGCCGGGATCCGCGTGAAGCGACGGTAGCTGTCAACAAAGGAGACCAGGCGCCGGCTCGTTGCCGAGATGGTCTCCAGACCGCGTCGGACATCGGGATCCAGCGGGCGGTCAATGTGGAGCAGCGTGTCGCTGAGCGAGGTAACTGGAGCCAGCGAATTCATGATCTCGTGGGTCAGAATGCGCGAGAGCTTGCTCCACGACTCGATCTGGATCTCGCTCACCTCGTTGTTGATGTCGCTCACGGAGATCACCCGCCGGTGCCGGTCTTCGAGCGTAATCTCCGAACATCCCAGCGTCAGGGCCATCTCGCCCGTCTCGGTCAAACACGTGACGCGGAGTTTCTCGCCGGGACAGATGGCCGCGAGCGCACGTGCCGCTTCAGGAACAGTCCCCTCCAGCTGCCGGATGTGGGTCAACTGCAGCAGACCGAAGATGCGCAGCGCTTCGCTGTTAGCCTGGTAAACGCTGCCCGTATCGTTGACGGTGAGCAGTCCCGTCTGGGCGCTCTCCATGATGAGCTGGTAGTAACGTTCACGATCTTCGGCCCGAAGTTTAGTTCGTATGAGGATCTCCTTGATGCGGTTGAGGGCCGCGTTCAGCATGGTGTTATCGACCTTTGATGGATCTTCGTTAAAGTGGAACGAGAGATCGTCGTTTTCGATGGCATCAAACATGAATGTAACGCGCCGCACCGAGTCGCCATAACAGCGCAGGATCCGACAAAACGCCAATGCCATGAGTGGCACACAGACCAACAGTGGTGGATAGAGTCGTCGGGCAACCAGCCATCCGCTGGCAAGAGCCGCTACGGCTAACATCACCGCATGGGCAATCATAGGCCGGTATGCAATGCCTGTGGGGAGTTTCATAGTCCGTAGCGTTTGATCTTGTTATAGAGTGTCTGACGGGTGATGCCCAACTGGCGGGCTACCTCGGTTATGTTGCCGTTGCAGCGAGACATTGCCTGCGCAATCATCGAGCGCTCCATCTCGTCGAGTGTCGTAAAGTCCGGTCCGGCGGAAGCCGGTGCAGAGGCCGGGCGCAGCAGCAGCGTCGCGGGGGTGATCACGGAGCCGTCGCAGAGGATGACGGCCTTCTCCACGGTATGCTG
>CALUII010000033.1 GCA_944320665.1 uncultured Alistipes sp.
ATGCGGTGGCGCAGCACGTCGTGGCAGACGGCGCGCACGTCCTCGGGGATGACGTATCCGCGGCGGCGGATGAAGGCATAGGCGCGTGCGGCCTTGGCCAGCGAGATCGACGCACGGGGCGAGCCGCCGTAGGCGATGAGCGGCTGCAGTTTCTGGAGGTTGTACTCGGCCGGTTCGCGCGTGGCGAAGATGATGTCGATGATGTACTTCTCGATCTTCTCGTCCATGTAGACGTCCTCCACGACGCGGCGGGCCTTGACGATGTCCTCGGGCGAGATGACCTTGTTGACCTGGGGCATGCCCGTTCCGGCGAGGTTCATGCGCACGATGTCGCGCTCCTCCTGCTTCTTGGGATAGGAGATGCGGGCCTTGAGCATGAAACGGTCGACCTGCGCCTCGGGCAGCGGATAGGTACCCTCCTGTTCGAGGGGGTTCTGCGTGGCCAGCACGAGGAAGGGCTGCGGAAGGGCATAGGTCTGGTCGCCGATGGTGACCTGACGCTCCTGCATGGCTTCGAGCAGAGCGGACTGCACCTTGGCGGGCGAACGGTTGATTTCGTCGGCGAGGACGAAGTTGGCGAATACGGGGCCCTTCTTGACGATGAACTCCTCGCTCTTCTGCGAGTAGATGAGCGTACCGATGAGGTCGGCGGGGAGCAGGTCGGGGGTGAACTGTATGCGTGAGAAATCGGCATCGACGGCTTTGGCCAGGGTGGTGATGGCGAGGGTCTTGGCCAGACCGGGCACGCCTTCGAGGAGGATGTGTCCGTTGGACAACAGTCCGATCAGCAGGGTGTCGATCAGATGGGTCTGTCCGACGATGACCTTTCCCATTTCGGTGCGCAGCGTATCGACGAAGAGGCTTTCGCGTTCGATGCGTTCGTTGAGTTCCTTGATGTTGATGACTTCGCTCATGGCTCTGTGTAGAATGATAAAAGAAAGATATGTGTGGTATTTTCGTTATCAGCAAAACGTCCCTTGTACAAAGATATTGCAAAAGTACGAAAATTTTCGGGGGATGTTTCCCCAGATGGCTCTCGGATTTCGGTTCGGAGGACGGGGGGATGTGACTCCGTTCGGGGGGGTGTCAAGGGTGGTTGGAAGTCGAGCAAGGGGTGAGTATGGGGGTAAATAAGATACGAAAACCGGTAAAATGGGCCCCCTATGATATGAATTTCGGGCTGAAATGGAGGCGGTCGGAGGGGAAAAGGATAAATTTGTCCACACAAATCGACGGTGCGCCTTAATACCGCAAAAGACGAAGCAGGGGATGTCTTCTCCGGACGCCTCGAAGGCATTTCTGTCCGTCCTCGCGATAGAGAAAGGCGGACATCTGTTGCAGCTGCGAGAGGGAGCGTAGTGGCCTTGGCCGCAACGCTCCCTTGTTTTTTCGGCACCACGGCGGCGGTGACGCCGCGAACTTGAGCAGTAAGGCGCGTCCGGTCGTATCATAGCCGGTCTAAACCGTCTGTTGTGATACGCCTCCAGAAGGGCCTGAAGCGCCATTTCGCCTCTTCTTATCCGGAGGAAGCGAGCCTTTATGCGTGGCAAAATAATCTGATTGTCAACGTTAAATGCCCCCTATGATATGGGCTCCGGGCCCTGTTTTGCTAATTGAGCGTCATTTATTATTTTTGTTATACACGGAAATGCAGGTGATTTGAGTCGACAGAACCTTAAAACCATATTGTTATGAAAAATTACAAACTATTTGTGTTGTTAGGGGTATTTGGTTTACTTCTGACTTCATGTGTAAAAGAAGAAAATGATTATGGAAATCCTCAGAAGGATATGGAGAATCCATATGCAGTTTCTGTAGATCAAGCCTTGACAGAACTTGATGGTGTCCTGCAAGTAATTGATGTGCAAACGCGCGGGGACAAAATCCGATCGATTCGTTGTGTTGAAACCGTTGCTGTGCACGATGTGAAAGCACCGACGCGTGGTGTGCAGGATGAGACAGTTGGTAATTTAGTGCATATTGTAAATTTTACTGATGACGAAGGTTATGCAATCTTAGGGGCCGATAGCCGTGTCCCGTCAGTGGTGGCGGTCGTTGAAAAAGGTAATTTGACAGCTGCTGAATACATCGATATGGCAAACAATGGAGTGCCTTGTGATGAATTTGGTAATCCCGTGGTATACCCTCCTGTTGTTCAATTAGGACTTATAGCTCCTCCTGTTGATAGTATAATCGGAGGTGGAAGTGGTTTTGACCTCGGTGATTTAAAGCTTATTCAGGAACCCGAAGCTTGGGTTGATGAAATGTATTGTCCAACGATACTTATAACAAAGTGGGATCAGACCTATTATAGTGCGATTTATGAAGATTTAGGTTATAATTATTATGCTGGATGTGTAGCTGTTGCCGCGGGACAGATTTTTGCATCAAATGCATATATATATGATAAATGTCCCAATCCTATCGGGGGACGTACGATCGATTGGAGTACTATAAAGCAATCTATTAGGAATGGTCATGCAAATGGAACAGTTTCTGGGGGAGAATATGATGCAATTTCTTTGTTATTGCGGGCAATAGGAATTGCTTCAGATATGAAGTATTCTATGTCTGGAAGTGGAACAACCATTGATAAGATAGCAGATGTCTTTGTAGCGGCCAATTATTATGATGTTTCTTGTATTTCGTATAATTTTGATTCGGTGGTAATGATGCTTTGGGAAAGACATTTGCCGTTTTTGATGGGAGGTCAAAATTATTCGTCTGCGGGGCATGCTTGGGTTGTTGATGGTCTTTTGTCCAGAGAAAGAATAGTCCATTGGTATAGCCAATATCAAAACGGACCTAAAAAATATATGAATGATAGTGTTGAGGAACAGGATTTGTTGCATTGCAATTTTGGAGCCTCAGGGAAAGGTAATGGATATTATGATAAAGCTATGGTCGATTTGGATGAAGGACCTGTTTATAAAGGGAAAGAAGACACTGAAGGAGTTGTTTCTGACGAAACAGTAGATGATTACAGATATAAACAGATGATGATTACATATAATAAATGATAAACTTTGTTATGAAACGCTCGATTGACCTGCGCAAATGCGCGAAAGGAGCGCTTGGCGTAGCCGGCCTCCTGCTTCTGGCCGTTGGCTGCTCCGATTCGGACAAACCCACCAACAACGAAGATCCAATAATCTACTGTGACCGTTGGATCCCGACGACGCACTATGTGGCCAGGTATTACGACGGACCGCTCAGTCTCTTCCTGAATGAGTTCAGTAGGGGGCATGTGCTTGTGGTTGTGGGCGACCGGGAGTCGGATGACTATATCTACAATACGGAGGTCTATCCCGACCGCTCGTCGGCCGATAACGACGCCCGTTATGAGGAGTTGGCCAATTACTACGGAGATGTGAATTTCGAAGCGGGCGTGCCTGAGGCAGCTCCGCCTGTTGCGCTGGCCACCTCGTTCCGTGAGATTCACCTCGTCAGTGATTGCGATTACGATGCCGACCATCCGGCCGGCACGCCGCTGGACGACATCGCCGAGGTGGGTTGGTGGAGCTATGCGGAATACATCGACAGCGGGTATGAAGGAACCGGCGGTGCGATGAAGTATATCGAACGTATGGACCGCATCGAGAGCAACGATCTGCGGCTGATCGTGCCCGGGACCTTGCGATTCTGCCTGACACGTCCGCAGGACGACCCCGAGGTCGTGCATACGCTGACGCTCCGGCTGGTTGACACCGAGGGGGAGACCCTCGAACTGACCTACTCGGGTGCGGGCGAGGAGTTGCCGCTGGGCTCCCTTTCGGGCGACCTGTGGCCGTGACGCCGTGACGCCGCGGCCCGGCGACGGGTCGGCAACGGCCCAGTTCGACCTTAGGGCATCCCACCGGCCGTGATGCAGGGCTTCCGAAGCCCCGGTCCGGCCCGGATCTGTCCGAATCGGCACCGGACCAGTCCGACTCGTGGCCCTAACGGCATACATGGGCCGGCAGACGGAGCGGGCCGGCGTAGGGAATTGTCGGGCCCTCCGACCGACGGCAGGCCCGTGGCATAGGGAAACTTTGATGCGGCGCATCACCTCCATACAGAGGGCGATGCGCCGCATCGTTGGAAGGCACCGCCGGACCGGATCTCTTTTTTTCGACGGCGGGCGCGGCGGTTCGGCGAAATGTCCGTACCTTTGGGGCCGAACTTACGCAACCTATGGAGGAATCGAAGATATTGCAGGGGCTCAACCCTGCGCAACGTGCAGCGGTGGAGAACTACGACGTCCCCTCGCTGATTATTGCCGGCGCCGGCTCGGGCAAGACGCGCGTGCTCACCTCGCGCATCGCCTACATGATCGAGCAGGGGGTCGCGCCATTCAACATCCTGGCCCTCACCTTCACCAACAAGGCCGCCGAACAGATGCGCGAACGCATCGCCCAGATGTTGCCCGACAACCGCAGCCGCTACATCCGCATGGGTACGTTCCACTCGGTCTTCTCGCGCATCCTGCGCGAAAACGCCGAACGGATCGGCTTCCCCGAGTCGTTCACGATCTACGAGCCGTCGGACTGCCGCAACCTGCTGAAGACGATCATCCACGAACTGCACCTCGACGACGAGAAGTACAAACCCGCCAAGATCGCCTCGCGCATCTCCTATGCGAAGAACTGCCTCGTCACGCCGGGGGCCTACCTCGCCACGTCGGCCTATGCCACCGAGGACCGTGCGGCGCAGATTCCCGAATTCGGGCAGATCTACAACCTCTACTGCCAGCGTTGCAAGCGCAACGGCGCGATGGATTTCGACGACCTGCTGCTGCAGACCAACATCCTGCTGCGCGACTGTCCCGACGTGCTGGCGCGCTACCAGGAGCTCTTCAAGTACATCCTCGTCGACGAGTACCAGGATACGAACTACGCGCAGTACGTCATCATCCGGCGCCTGTCGCAGACCCACTCGAAGGTCTGCGTCGTGGGTGACGACGCGCAGTCGATCTACTCGTTCCGCGGGGCGAAGATCGAGAACATCCTCTCCTTCCGCAAGGACTACCCCGATGCGATGACCTTCAAGCTGGAGCAGAACTACCGTTCGACGCAGACGATTGTCGATGCGGCCAACTCGGTGATCGTGCGCAACTCGAAGCGCATGGAGAAAAACTGCTTTTCGGAGGGCGACGTGGGCGAGAAGATCCGCGTGCTGAAGGCCTACACCGACCGCGACGAGGCCGAGCAGGTGGTTTCGGACCTGCGCGACCGCGTGCGCCGCGCGGGCGACGAGTGGAGCGAGGTGGCGATCCTCTACCGCACGAACAACCAGTCGCTCGTCATCGAGGACAACCTGCGTCGTCGCGGCATCCCGTATCGCATCTACAAGGGCTCCTCCTTCTACGACCACAAGGAGATCAAGGACCTGTTGGCCTACATCCGCGTGGTGATCAATCCGCGCGACGACGAGGCCTTCAAGCGCATCGTCAACTACCCGGCGCGCGGCATCGGCGATACGACCGTGCAGCGGCTCGAACAGCTGGCCCGCACGGAGGGGGTTTCGCTCTGGGAGGCTTCGGACCGTCTGGTGGCCGAGCCGGCGGCCGATCCCGTGCAGCGGACCATTGCCCGCAAGCTGACGGAGTTCGTGGGGATGATCCGCGCCCTGTCGCTGGCCCGCACCGAGAAGGGGCTCTACGACTTCGGCCTTGAGATCGCGACGCGTTCGGGCATCATCGGCCTCTACCGTGCGGACCGCACGCCCGAGGCGGCCTCGGCGCTCGACAACATCGAGGAGCTGCTCAACTCGATGCAGCTTTTCCGCGAGCAGCGCGATGCCGAGATCCGCAACGGCGAGCGTCCCGAGGGCGAGGAGGCCACCATCGAGGAGTGGCTGCAGAACGTGATGCTCATGACCGACATGGACAAGGACGACCCCGAGGACCGCAACAAGGTGACGCTCATGACGGTCCACTCGGCCAAGGGACTCGAATACAAATACGTCTATGTCGTCGGGCTCGAGGAGAACCTCTTTCCGTCGCAGCGCGCGGCCGAGACGCCCGACGGACTCGAGGAGGAGCGGCGCCTCTTCTACGTGGCGCTCACGCGGGCCAAGGTGGCGGCGACGCTCTCCTATGCCGAGATGCGCTTCAAGTGGGGCAACATGGAGTTTTCGCGTCCGAGCTGCTTCCTGCGCGAGATCGATCCGCGCTATCTGGAGACGCCCCTCAGCGACGAGGAGCGTTCGCCGCGTCCGTCTCAGCGCGACGGGGCCGACGGGGGCGGACGCGCCATCGACGAATTGCGCCGTCAGTTCGACTATCGCTACAAACAACAGCGTGCGGGCGGTGCATCGACCCCGTCGGGCGACCGCAGCCGCTATGGCAGCGCGGCACGGGGTGCTGCGGCCGGAGGCGGCGGGTCTGCACGCTATGGTGCCGGACATGCGGGCGGTTCGACGGGACGCAGTGCATTTGACCGCGCGGCGGCTCCGAAGGGGACGCCCGATCCGACCCTCGTACAGATGCCCCGCACCTCGACGGCCGGCATGACGCGTGTCGGCGTGCGCCAGCTGGGGTCCGAATCCCCGACCCCGATGCCGGCAACGGCGGCCAGGGGCGGAGCCTATGCCGTGGGCGACCGCGTCGAGCATCCGATGTTCGGAGCCGGCACGGTGCTGCGGGTCGAGACCCTCGCATCGGACCACAAACTGGTGGTAGACTTCGGGCAGCACGGGCAGAAGACGCTGCTGGCCCGCTTCGCCAAGCTGACGCGGCTCGGATAATCTCGCATAATGTAGAAACAGCCATGGACCACGTACCGTCACACAAAGCCGCTGCGGAATCGGCCTCCCCGCTTGTTTCGGTCTGCATGACCACCTACAACCACGCGCCCTACCTGCGTGAGGCGATCGAGGGGGTACTCATGCAGCGCACGCCCTTCGACGTGGAACTGGTGCTGGGCGAGGATTGCAGCACGGACGGCACGGCGGACATTTGCCGCGAATATGCCGCACGCTATCCCGGTCGCGTGCGGCTGGTGACGGGCCCGCACAACATCGGCTGGCGGGCCAATTACCGGCGTACGGTGGCGGCGTGCCGCGGGCGTTACGTCGCTTTCTGCGACGGCGACGACCTCTGGACCGACCCCGACAAGCTGCGCCTGCAGGTCGAGTGCCTGGAGCGCGCTCCGCAGTGCGGCCTCTGCTACACGCGCACCGAGAAGCGCGACCAGGCCACCGGACGTTCCACCTTTCTGCCCGCGGGTGAGGCCTCGACTACGTTCGACGACCTGCTGCGCCGCTACACCATCGGCAACTGCGCGACGCTGGCCCGCCGCACCTGCGTCGAACGCTACTACGACGAGGTGCGCCCCGTCACCCTCCATGCCGACTGGCTCACGGGCGACCAGCCCATGTGGCTCTGGCTGGCGGCCCACGGCGGCGTGGCCTTCATCGACCGCACGACGGCCGTGCACCGCGTCCTCGAACGCAGCGTGAGCCACGACCCGGACTACCGCCGGCGCATCGCCTTCTGCGATTCGACCGACGACATCGCCCTCTGGTTCGATGCGCGCTACGGCGGCGGACGGGCCCGGGGGTGGCTGCGGCGCCGACGCATGCGCACGGCACTGTGGGTCCTCTCGTATCACGGCCCGGTGTGCGACTACGTGGCGCGCTGGTGGCGCGACGTGCGGCGTACGCCGTGGCTGCTCTTCGATCCGGCCGGTTACGTGCTGCTCTTCAAAAAATTCCTGCCGCGCCGGCGCGGCAGCACCCAAACCCCCAACGCATGACGACGAAACAACGATACGAAGGCGTGATCGCCTGGTTCTCGGAACACATGCCCGTGGCCGAGAGCGAACTGCACTATGCGAATCCCTACCAGCTGCTCGTGGCGGTGATCCTCTCGGCGCAGTGCACCGACCGTCGGGTCAATCTGACGACGCCGGCCCTCTTCGAGGCCTTCCCGACGCCCGAGGCGATGGCCCGCGCCACGGCCGAGGAGATCTATCCCTACATCCGCAGCATCTCCTACCCGAACAACAAGGCGCGCAACCTGGCCGGCATGGCCCGCATGCTGTGTGCGGAGTTCGGCGGCGAGGTGCCGACCGACCTCGACGCACTGCAGCGTCTGCCGGGCGTGGGCCGCAAGACGGCCAACGTGCTCGGCGCGGTGCTCTGGGGACGGGAGGTGATGCCGGTCGATACGCACGTCTTCCGCGTGTCGGAGCGCATCGGCCTCACCACGCGGTCGAAGACCCCGCTGCAGACCGAGCGCACGCTCGAACGCAACATCCCGTCGCATCTGCTCCCCATTGCGCACCATTGGCTCATCCTGCACGGCCGCTACGTCTGCACGGCGCGTTCGCCGAAGTGTGACGCATGCGGCATCGCCGCGTGGTGCCGCAAACGTGCGGCCGACCTGCGCAAGGAGTCCTCCGAGCGTCCGTAGCCGAGCCGCAATCCGTTCGCGGTTCTTTTTGCTGTGTCGGCCTTTGGCCCGGCCCGTTCTCCGCCCCCCCCCGGCCGCCTCGCAAAGGACGCAACGCAGACCGGGATTTTGTTTCTCACGCTTTTTTTCGTATCTTTGTAAATCCCCAAACTGCAAACGCGTTATTATGGAGATCACATCGCAGCAAATCGAAGCGTTGCTCCGGATGCTTGAGCGTCCCGAACAGCAGATCGTCATCGTTTCGCATACCAACCCCGACGGCGATGCCGTCGGTTCGTCGCTCGCCTGGCGCGACGTGCTGGTGCGCATGGGGCACCGCGTCACCTGCGTGGTCCCGAACCGCTTCCCCTATTTCCTCGACTGGATGACCGGAATCGACGACGTGGTGGTCTTCAAGACCGACGAGCAGGGCGTCGCCGCCCGCGCCATTGCCGAGGCCGATCTGATCTTCTGCCTCGACTTCAACGCCATCTCGCGGCTCGAGATCCTCAGTGAGACGATCGCCGCCAATACCACGGCCCGCCGCATCCTGATCGACCACCACCTCTCACCGGCCGAACCCTTCGATCTGATGTTCTCCTATCCCGACTCATCGAGTACGAGTTTCGTGGTCTACGCGCTGATCGAGCGCCTGTTCGGCACGCAGATCATCACGCCGGCGATGGCCGAGGCGCTCTTCGTCGGGATGATGACCGATACGGGCAACTTCTCCTTCTCGTTTCTCACGCCGGCCCTCTACCGTTCGCTGGCCGTGCTGGCCGAAACGGGGATCGACATCCCGCAGATCCACAACAACGTCTACAACGGCTACACCGAGGGCCGCGCACGCCTCTTCGGCTATGCGATCGACCGCAAGATGAAGCTGCTCGAAAACGGCACGGTGGCCTACATGTCGCTGCTCGAGAGCGAGATGCGCCGCTTCCAGTTCCAGCAGGGCGACAGCGAGGGTTTCGTCAACTATGCGCTGACGATCAAGAAGGTCAAGATGTCGGCCATGTTCCTCGCCCACCGCAAGTTCATCCGCATCTCGCTGCGTTCGCGCGGCGACGTGGACGTAAACCTCTTTGCCCGCAAGTACTTCAACGGCGGCGGGCACCGCAATGCCGCCGGCGGCAAGTCCTACCTGTCGATGGACGAGACCATCGCACTCTATACGCGCGCCGTACGTGAATTTGCCGAGGAGGGCGGGCTGGGGTGATCCCCGGCAGGGCGCGTTCTGCGTTTACAGCACCCCGAGGGCCGACTGGCCGGAGATCGATTCGCCGTCGGGGAATTCCCGGCAACCTGCAGAAGAGCGGCCGGGGGCCTCTCTCATCGTGAGGCGCGTCTCTCCGTTTACCCCTTCCGCCGAAAAACCGAAGAAGAAGATGCCTTCCCGATCGGGAAGGCATAAACTTTATCGTCGTGTGGCCGATCGGCATTCGGCCTCCGGTTGCGTCACCCGCCTCTCCCTCTCCTGTCCGCATCCGGAAAATCGGCGAGATAAATAAGTTTTATATATAAGATGCGGGAAGAAGATAAAATTATCATTTTTCTTCCATTATTTTATCACAAACGCGACGAATTTTCTTATATTTACGACGAAAATCGTGAGTCCGGCAGATGCATGCCGTAGGGTGCAGCGTTCTATTTGCACCCTTGGACGCCGGCAGAGCGGTCGTAAACTCAACGGGTACAGTGAGAAATCACTCGTATGGGGAGGGGAGCGTCACGTGTTGTCCCGATGTTTTGATTTTTGCGGCAGCCCCTCCCGACGGAGGTTCCGGAACGGGTTTCTTTTTTCCCCCTCCCCTCGGCTCCTCTCTCCCGCGGACCCGCGGAGGCCGTTCGGATCGGCCCAACCGGTGAGGTCTCCCGCCCGTCGTTCGGTCTCTCGGCCGGGAAAAGAGATGTCGCGCCCCCGTTGTTTCTGTCGGTGCTGTTGCGAAAATGGTATAAATAAAATAAGATGATGTACCCTTGAAGGCAGATGGGGGTGCATCTGTGAACGGATAATTTAAAGTTGTTTTTATTATACATCATTATGCGAAAACCCTTACTTTTCTCCCTCTTTCTGGGATTGCTGGCACTCTTTACATCCTGCCAGAAGGACGAAACCTCGTCCATGGAACAACTTCCGACCTCGACCCTGACGGTGACGATCCCTCAGGGAATCGAGACCAAAGCCGCTGCCGATTACGGTCGGGGAGCGCAGATCAACCGGTGTATCCTGGAGATTTATCAGAACGGCCAATTGTGCGGAGCACGCCAGGTGGCAGCCGTGACTGGCAACCAGGTGACCTTCAGCAACCTTCAACTGGTCGCTTCACAGACGTATGATTTCGTGCTGTGGGCCGACTGCGCCGACGGTCTGGAGGACAAGTATTACAATACGGCAGACTTGAGTGCCGTAACCGTCAATACGGATCACATGGCCTACACGGGCAACGACGACGGTTTCGACGCATTCTATGCCACGGAGACCTGCCACGTGGAGGGCAGCTTCACCCGTGAGATCACTCTGACCCGTCCGTTTGGTCAGTTGAATGTGAAGACCACCGATTTGGGCTCGATCGCCCACGAAGAACTCAACCCGACGCAGGTGCGGGTTTCGTTCACGTCGGTGCCTACGACGTTCAACGTATTGACGGGTGAGGCCGAAAATCCGCAGGCGCTCACCTATACGGCTCCGATCGAGGATGCGGCAACCGGTGATTTGACGGTCGATTACCTGCTGGCCGCTCCGCAGCAGGCAGAACTGGCCGATTTTACGATGACTTTCCTGAATGCCGACGGCTCCGAGATTACGACCAACGACAGCTTCCGCAATATCCCGATTCGTCGGAACTACCGCACCAATGTCTCGGGCAACCTGCTGACCAAGCGTGGAACACTCGATGTGACCATCGATGCCGCATTCAATCAGCCCGACATCGAGGATTATCCTGAACTCCGTGCCGTTCTGGCTCACGGCGGCGTTTGCTCCCTGGGTCAGGATATCGAGATCGAGGCTCCGCTGGTGGTCGAGGGCGACAAAACGGTCGAAATCGATCTGAACGGCCACAACATCGTCAATACGACTTCGCTGCCCGATGGCCAGTACGGGAACACCACGGTATTCGAGGTCCGTGGCGGGGCGACCCTGAACATCCGGGGCGAGGGCAACGTCCAGGCGATCGGCACCGAGCCCAACGAGGACGGATACCGTATGGCGGTCTATGCTTACGGCAACTCGAAGGTGAACATCTACGGCGGCAACTTCTACAACGACCAGGATTACAACGACCACAATGCCCAGCTCGACCTGATCTATGCCGACCAGCAGGCCGTGATCAACATCTACGGCGGCCGGTTCGAGTCGTCCAGCGCCAATAGCCGCGGTTATTGGGTTCTGAATCTGAAGGATGGTTCGCAGGCAGCCATTCACGTATACGGCGGTACGTTCGTGAATTTCGATCCGTCGAGCTCGATGACCGAGAATCCGGTCAAGAACTTCGTGGTCGCCACCTCGACGACGGTCAAGATCAGCGACCAGCCGGCCCCGAACGGTACCTATGAGGTCGTTCCGGAGGGAGAACACGTGCGTGTTCCGATCGTGGTGGATGAGCCCGCGGAGCTGATTCAGGCACTCGCCAGCCCGGCCATCGCCCAGATTGCCGTGGCATCCGATATGGATCTGAGTGCGGCCACCATCGAGGATCTTACCTTCGAGGAGCACAAAACCATCGAAATCGAGGAGGGCGCAACGCTCCGTTTGGGTCAGATGAATCGCCTTACGGCCGAAAACGGCCTGACCCTGACCGGCAAGGGTACGATCGACAACACCTCGGCTGACAACAGCGACCTGGGTCGTGGAAAACAGAAGTCGTTGATTCATGTCCTGTCGGGCGATTGCGTGATCGATGGCGTGACGTTGATCAACGACCCGGCCTACCATTGGCATGGAGACGGGGTTACCTACCCCTACAACAGTGCGGCTATTGCCTACTGGAAGGATGCGAATGTGACCATCCGGAATGCCCGGATCATTTCCGGTGAATTCACCGTCTGCGGCATGGGACTTACGACCGCTTCCGGCGAAATCACGCTGTCCGACAGCTATTTCGAGTCCACTTCGTCCAACAAGAACAATGGAGAGAACTGGGCGTATGCCATGCGCCTCTACGGCTCGAAAATCCGGATCGACAACTGCGAGGTCAAGGGTATCCAGGGCGGTGTATCCATCGAAGGATGTCAGGATGCCCTGATCAGCGGCGGCAAATTCTATACGGTAAATTCGGCCGGTCAGCAGGATGCCTTCTATCCGGTGTACATCACCAATGGCGCGAAAGTCACCATTACGGGCGGCGAATTTTCGGGCGCCAACGATTGGTCCGGCGGTTTGGCCGAGGGAACCAGTGCGGTTGTGGCCGGAGATAATGATGTTGCATCGCCGACGGGATGCGTGATTCTGCAGGGCGGTACATTCAGTGGTAAGGCCTACAATCACGTAACCCGGAGTGTGTATGAGCCGGCTGCCGGATATGTATGGCAGTCGACGGGTGACGGCGAGCTGAAGTGGGCGGTGGTTGCAGCCGAATAGTGCAGCTCTTCCGGTCCGCGAAATCGGGCAACGAAAGAAACCGGGGACGAACCATATGGTTCGTCCCCGGTTCTGTTTTGTCCGTCCCTGTGGACATGCGGGGGGCGATGGCCCGCGAGGGGCTTTTTTGTTGCGGAGCGTGCCCTGCCCCCTGCCGTCAGAGGCGGGGCAGTTGTAGCTGGAGGTGGCCCGAGTAGCGCAGCACCTCTTCGCGTACGAAGTCGGCCAGTGCGCGGGCCTCGGTGTCGCTCAGCGCCTGCGGATAACTCATCAGCACCAGCCGGTGGGTGGTGAAGGGCTCGCGGAACGAGGGGTGGAGGTACTCCTGCGGATTCTGGACGAAGCCCAGGCGCTGGTAGAAGTGGAGCCGGCGGATCGAGATCTCGTCGATTGGCGGGTCTATTTCGAGGATGACGCCTGCGGTCTGTTGCATGAAGGCCGTCAGGGCGCGCGAACCCATCTGCTGTCCGCGCAGGAGCGGCGAGACGGCCAGATGTTCCACATAGCGTCTTCCGCCGCCGCAGTCCCAGTGGTAGATCAGCCCCACGAAGCGGCCGTCGAGCCAGATGCCGTCGGCTTCGAACCGCGGGTCGGCAAGGGCGCGCAGGTGGTCGTCGAGCGAACGTCGCTCCTTGTAGGGGAAGGCGCTCTCGTAGAGTGCCCAGGCCTCGTCCCATCGGTCGTCCGACGGCGAGGTGAAGGGGATGAATTGCAGGGTCGATGGGGTCATGACTGGTAGTGAATTGGTTGGTTGAGGTGCGTGGTGTCGGGTGTCGGGTGTCGTGGCGTGCCGGACGGCGGGGCGGATCAGTGGATCGTCCGTCGGTATTCGCTGATCGAACTTCCGGTCTGGCGCCTGAAATAACGGCTCAGATAGGTCTGGTCACGGAATCCGGTGGCATCGGCGATCTCCTGCACGGTCTTGTCCGTCGTGTCGAGCAGGATGCGGATTTCGAGCATCAAGAGCCGGTCGATGACCTCCTTGGGCGACATGTGCACGGCCTCGCGCGTGATGGCCGAGAGGTAACGCGTCGTGACGCACAGCTGGTCGGCATACCACTCGACGTGGTGCTCCGTGCGGCAGTGTTCGCCCACGAGGTTGAAGAACCGGCGGCACAGATCGGTCTGTCGGTCGGGGGTGTGGAGCGTGGCGTGGAGCTCCTGGCGGCGGATCTTGTCGTAGTACTCCATGAACATGTTCTGGAGGCGGTTGCGCGCGATGGCGTTGCGGAACATGTTCTCGCGGTCCTCGTAGGTGTGGCGCATGATGCGGAACCAGAGGCAGAGCGGTTCGAAGGTGTCGGCCTCGTGTTGCGAGACGGGGTGGTCGCCCAGGAAACGGAAGAACGGTAGGTCGAAACGGTAGCACGCCTCGTCGAACATCTGCGTCGAGAAGGCGAAGCACGACGCATGGAAATCCTCCGATTTTGCATGGAGGATGGTCGTCATGCTGGGCATGAGGAAGACCTGCGTGCCCGGTTTGAGATGGTAGGTCCGGAGGTTGATCGCCAGTTCGGCCGTTCCCCGCTGGCAGAGGAACATGATTCCGAAGCCGAACCGTACGGGATGGTTCAGCCGGGCGGTTTGCCAGGCGGGATCCGTGACGACGAACTGTTCGCCTGCGGGCAGGGTGATGAATTCGCGGGAGTTGGGGTTCGGTTTCTTGTTCATGATGTTATCTTTTCTCTCCATTTTGCCGGATGGGGCGATTTAGTTCCGAAAAGTACATATTTCTTTCGGAAAATCCATCGTTACTTTGGAAAAAAACAGGATACTTTTGCACCTGAAAAAGTTTTATAGTTTATTCGCGCAAATTTTTAAGTCAAGCAATCGATAAATGGAAATGAAAAAAATGAGTAAATGGAAGCACGCTGCGGTCCTCGCACTCTGCGGCGTAACGCTCGTCGGCTGCAAGCAGGCACCGACCGGAATGGCTCAGCCGGAGTATGCCGGACTGACGATCACTACGGGCGACTATACGTTGACCGACACCTATTCGGCAACGATCCGCGGCCGTCAGGACATCGACATCTATCCGCAGGTTTCGGGTACGATCTCGGAACTGTGCGTGAGCGAGGGCGACGTGGTCCGCAAGGGTCAGACGCTCTTCATCATCGACCAGGTTCCCTATAAGGCCGCGCTGCGTACGGCCGAGGCCAACGTCCAGGCCGCCGAGGCCGCCGTTGCCACGGCACAGCTCACCTACGACAGCAAGAAGGAGCTCTTCGCCCGCAACGTCGTCTCGCAGTTCGACCTGAGCACCGCCCAGAACAGCCTGCTGAGCGCCCAGGCGCAGCTGGCCCAGTGTGAGGCCCAGCTGATCAATGCGCAGAACAACCTGTCGTACACCGTGGTGAAGGCTCCGTCGGATGGCGTGGTCGGCACGCTTCCCTACCGTGTGGGTGCGCTGGTGAGCGCCTCGATTCCGCAGCCGCTGACCACCGTGTCGGACAACTCGGAGATGTACGTCTACTTCTCGATGACGGAGAACCAGCTGCTCGACCTGACGCGTGCGTTCGGCTCGCTCGACAATACGCTCAAGAACCTGCCGCCCGTGCAACTCAAACTCAACGACGGCACGCTCTACGCCGATTCGGGCCGCATCGAGTCGATCAGCGGCGTGATCGACACGTCGACGGGCAGCGTATCGCTGCGCGCGGTCTTCCCCAACAAGAATCGCCTGTTGCACAGCGGCGGTTCGGGCAACGTGCTGATTCCGCACGAACTGAAGGACCGCATCGTTATCCCGCAGTCGGTGACGTTCGAGACGCAGGACAAGGTCTTCGTCTACAAGATTGTCGACGGGGTGACCAAGGCTGCGATTGTCGATGTGACCGAGAGCACCGACGGCCGCGATTATATTGTCAATTCGGGACTGACGCCGGGTGAGGTGATTCTGGCCGAGGGCGTGGGCCTCATGCGCGAGGGAACGCCCGTGAAGATCAAGGGTGCCCAGTCGCAGCCGGCCGCTGCCGCAGAGGCTCCGGCCGAGGCTGCCGATTCGACCCAAACCGTAAAGGAAAAATAGTGCGCGTATGACTCTCAAACATTTCATCGACCGTCCGGTATTGGCGACGGTCATCTCCGTCGTGATCCTCATCGGCGGTATCATCGGTCTGGCCACGCTGCCTATTGAGCAATATCCCGATATTGCCCCTCCGACCGTGCACGTGAGTGCGTCGTACCCGGGCGCCAGCGCCGAGACCCTCCAGAAATCGGTGGTCGTACCCCTCGAGGAGGCGATCAACGGTGTGGAGAACATGATGTACATGCAGTCCGACGCCTCGAACACGGGTAACGCCTCGATCAGTATCTACTTCAAACAGGGTACCGACCCCGATATGGCGGCCGTGAACGTGCAGAACCGTGTGGCTACGGCCACGGGTTCGCTGCCTGCCGAGGTGACGCAGATCGGTGTGACCACCTCGAAACGTCAGACCAGTATGCTGAAGGTCTTCGGTCTGTGGAGCCCCGACGGTTCGTACGATACGGACTTCCTGTCGAACTACATGAAGATCAACATCGAGCCGCGTATCCTCCGTATTACGGGTGTGGGCGAGTTCATGGTGCTGGGCGCTGACTACTCGATGCGTATCTGGATGAAACCCGACGTGATGGCCCAGTACAAGCTCGTTCCGTCGGATGTCACGGCTGCGCTGGCCGAGCAGAACATCGAGTCGGCTGCCGGTTCGCTGGGTGAGAACTCGAACACGACGTTCCAATATACGATGAAGTACCGCGGACGTCTGACCACCCCCGAGGAGTTCGGTCAGATCGTCATCCGCTCGCAGGAGGACGGTACGGTGCTGCGTCTGAAGGATGTGGCCGACATCGAACTGGGTCAGGAGTCCTACGGCTTCATCAGCCGCGTGAACGGCAAGCCGGGTGTGCAGGCCATGGTCTTCCAGACGGCCGGCACGAACGCTACGGAGGTCGTCAACAACATCGAGGCGCTGCTCGACGAGATCCGTGCCGAACTGCCCGCAGGTATCGAGGTAGTCGAACTGATGAGTGTGAACGACTACCTCTACGCCTCGATGCACGAGGTGATCAAGACGCTGATCGAGGCCATCCTGCTGGTGATCCTCGTGGTGTATGTCTTCCTGCAGGATATCCGCTCGACGCTCATCCCGTCGATCTCGATCATCGTCGCCCTGGTGGGTACGTTCGCCTTCATGTCGTTCGCGGGCTTCTCGATCAACCTGCTGACGCTCTTCGCTCTGGTGCTGGCGATCGGTACAGTGGTCGATGATGCCATCATTGTGGTCGAAGCGGTCCAGGCCCGTTTCGACGTGGGCTACCGCTCGTCGTACCACGCTACGGTCGACGCCATGAGTGGCGTGACCTCGGCCATCATCACCTCGACGCTGGTCTTCATGGCGGTGTTCATCCCCGTGTCGATGATGGGCGGAACGTCGGGTACGTTCTACACGCAGTTCGGTATCACGATGGCCGTGGCCGTGGGTATCTCGGCCATCAACGCCCTGACCCTCTCGCCGGCCCTCTGCGCCATGATGCTCAAACCCTATATGGATGAGAACGGCGAGATGCGCGACAACTTCGCCGCCCGTTTCCGCAAGGCCTTCAATGCCGCCTTCGGTGCCATGGTGCAGAAATACAAGACGGGGGTACTCTTCTTCATCAAGCGTCGCTGGCTGATGTGGGGTACGCTGCTGGCATCGTTCCTGCTGCTGATCTATCTGTTCAGTTCGACGAAGACGGGTCTGGTGCCCGATGAGGACCAGGGTGTGGTGATGGTCAACGTGACGACGGCCCCGGGCAGCTCGCTGCACGAGACGGCTCAGGTGATGAACGAGGTGCAGAAGTGTCTGGAGGATATTCCCCAGGTGGCCAACTTCTCGCAGGTGACGGGTTACGGTATGATCGCCGGTCAGGGTTCGTCGTACGGTATGTGTATCGTCAAGCTGAAGGACTGGTCCGAACGTCCCGAGAAGAGCGACAACGTGAATGCCGTGATCGGCCAGATCTATGCCCGCACGGCCAACATCAAGAATGCACAGATCTTTGCCGTGGCACCGCCGATGATCTCGGGTTACGGTACGAGCTCCGGTTTCGAGATGTATCTGCAGGACCACGTCGGCGGCGACATGAACGAGTTCTACAAGCAGGCGATGCAGTTCGTTGCGGCACTGAACCAGCGTCCGGAGATCGGCCGTGCCTACTCGACCTTCAACATCAACTTCCCGCAGTACATCGTCGACATCGATGCGGCGAAGGTCAAGCGTGCCGGAATCTCGCCTTCGGAGATCCTCTCGACGCTGTCGGGTTACTACGGCGGTCAGTACGTGTCGAACATCAACCGCTTCTCGAAGGTGTACCGCGTGATGATCCAGGCCGATCCGAAGTACCGTCTCACTACGGAGTCGCTGAACAACGTCTTCGTGCGCATGCAGAACGGCGAGATGGCTCCGATCAGCCAGTTCGTGAAGCTGACCAAGGTCTACGGTTCGGAGGTGCTCAACCGCTTCAACATGTACAACTCGATTGCGGTGCAGGGTACGGCGGCCGACGGCTACTCGTCGGGTGATGCCATCCAGGCCGTTCGCGAAGTGGCCGCCACGATGTTGCCGAAGGGCTACGGCTTCGAATTCGGCGGTATCACGCGTGAGGAGAGCCAGACGTCGAACAACTCGATCGTCATCTACGGTATCTGCATCCTGCTGATCTATCTGATCCTGAGTGCCCTGTACGAGAGCTACCTGGTTCCGTTCGCCGTGATCCTCTCCGTTCCGTGCGGTCTGATGGGTAGCTTGCTCTTCGCCAAACTCTTCGGTCTGGAGAACAACATCTACCTGCAGACGGGTCTGATCATGCAGATCGGTCTGTTGTCCAAGACGGCCATCCTGATTACGGAGTATGCGGCCGACCGCCGCCAGATGGGCATGAGCCTGACGCAGGCTGCCGTATCGGCTGCCAAGGCCCGTCTGCGACCGATCCTGATGACGGTGCTGACGATGGTCTTCGGTATGTTGCCGCTGATGTTCTCGACGGGTGTCGGTGCCAACGGTAATACCACGCTGGGTACGGGTGTCGTCGGCGGTATGATGATCGGTACGCTGGCCCTGCTGTTCCTCGTTCCGACGCTCTTCATCGTCTTCCAGACGCTGCAGGAGAAGGTCCGTCCCGTGCAGTTCACGACGCCCGACTGGGCCGTGCAGGCCGAGATCGAGGACCAGAGCGGTGCCGAGAATAATGCTGACGTAACCAAAGAGGAGAAGAAGTAACATGAAAAAGATCATAATTCCGCTTGTCGCAGTGCTCATGTGCAGCTGCGGCATCTACAAATCCTACCAGCGTCCCGAGGTCGAGACCGACGGTCTCTATGGCCCGGGAGTCGAGACGACGGATACGACCACGCTCGGCAACCTGCCGTGGCGCGAGGTCTTCACCGATCCGAAGCTCCAGGCCCTCATCGAGGAGGGTCTGGCCAACAATACCGACCTGCAATCGGCCCAATTGCGGGTCGAGGAGGCCGAGGCTACGCTCAAGTCGGCGCGTCTGTCGTTCCTGCCGTCGTTCAACCTGGCACCCCAGGGTGGCGTGAGCAGCTTCGACAATTCGAAGGCGTCGTGGACCTACAACGTTCCGATTACGGCCAGCTGGGAGATCGACATCTTCAGCCGCCTGCGCAATGCCAAGCTGCAGGCCAAGGCGCTCTATGCCCAGAGCGAGGAGTACCGCCGTGCCGTGCAGACGCAGCTCATCGCCGGCATCGCCAACTACTACTACACGCTGCTGATGCTTGACGAGCAGTATGCCATCACCTCCGAGACGGCCGAGAACTGGCGCGAAAGCGTCGAGACGATGCGCGCCATGAAGGAGGCCGGCATGACGACCGAGGCGGCCGTCGCTCAGAGCGAGGCCACGTACTATTCGGTGGTCAACTCGTTGCGCGACCTGGAGCAGTCGCTCCGTCAGACGGAGAATGCCTTCTCGGTGCTGCTGGGCAGTGCCGCGCGCACGATTGACCGCGGTTCGCTGCGTGAGCAGACGATTCCCGAGGCATTGGCCGTGGGTGTCCCGGTTCAGATGTTGTCGAACCGTCCCGACGTGCGCGCTTCGGAGAACTCCCTCATGGCGGCTTACTACGCCACGGCAGCAGCCCGTTCGGCCCTCTACCCGCAGCTGACGCTCAGCGGTACGCTCGGCTGGACCAACAGTGCCGGGTCGATCGTGGTCAATCCGGGTAAACTGCTGCTCAATGCGGCCGGACAGTTGCTGCAGCCGATCTTCAATGCCGGAGCGGCACGCGCCCAGGTGAAGATCGCCAAGGCTCAGCAGGAGGAGGCGCTGCTTGCCTATGAGCAGTCGCTGCTCAATGCCGGTCAGGAGGTGAACGATGCACTGACGCAGTGCCAGACGGCACGCAGCAAGAAGGAGTTCCGTGAATTGCAGATTGCGTCGCTCGAACGTGCCGTCGAGAGTACGGCACTGCTCATGGAGCACGGAACGTCGACCTATCTCGAGGTGTTGACGGCCCAACAGGGTCTTCTGTCGGCACGTCTGACGCAGGTAACCGATCGTTTTGACGAGCTGCAGGGTTTCGTGAACCTCTATCAGGCCTTGGGCGGCGGTCGCGAAACAACGCAGCAACAGCAGGGCGGCGATGAGGCACAATAGTGATACGCGCCGATTGATCATCGAGGACATGCAGCGACTCATGATCCGCGACGGCCTTCGGGCCGTGCGGGTCAATGAGGTTGCCAGCCACCTTTCGATCTCGAAGCGTACGCTCTATGAACTCTTTCCCGACAAGATGTCGCTGATCGAGCAGTCGCTTACGGCGTTGTTTGGCGGCTGGGAGGAGTCGATGCATCGTCACCTCGAAGGGGTGGCGACGGCCTGCGAACGACTGGTTTGGTTGGTCGGTGAGTTCGTGCGTCAGCTCAACGTGATGGGAACGCGCATGTTGCACGAACTGCAGTCGGCCGGGGAGAGTTGTGCACCTTATGTGGCATGGCTTGAGACGTGGCGTCATGAATTTTCGGAGCAACTGTGCGGCGGAGTGGCCGAGGGTTGTTGCATTCCGGAGATGGACACGGGAGCCGTGACGCGGGGGTTGCTGATGTCGCTCTTCACGGCGCGGCTGCACGGGGTTTCGCGATCGGAGCAATATGCCTTCGGATGCACGATTCTGCGCGGTGTTGCGACGGCCGAAGGGGTGGCATGCCTGGAGCAACTCCGGGTGCGGATGGAATAGACCGATCGGCGGCCGTTGATTTTTTTGGATACGCGTGGAGGGAGGAAGTCTTGCGGACTTCTTCCCTCCGCGTTTTTATGTGTGTTCTCTTCGGGTCCGGGGTCATGTGGCTGGTCTGGGCGGGTCCCGGTCCGGGTGTCGAGGATGGACTGATGGCACGAGGAGGTTCGGATCGCGGGAGGCGGGGAGGTGCGTCCCGAGGTTTCTCGGATGTGAGGAGGGGTTCAGGTACGACATGAAAAAAAGCATCAGATCCATGATCTGATGCTTTTCAGTGCCCAGGACAAGGATCAATCCGTGCAAACGGTTGCGAATGGTTGAATTTTAGATTATTTTATAACTATTTGTTTTATAGTGTTTTAAAATTCATACAGATGAATATTTACCTTTCTTGTTTTAGGCGTTTTTCATAAATGCGGACACGGTGCGGACACGGATTTGTTGCTGTATTCAAATATAAATCATATATTTGCGAAGCATCAAATGGTGAGTCTATGGCAAAAGTCACGTATGTACTGGCTCAGGGAGAGAACAGTGCCGGGGAGTCTCAGATCAATTTTCGGGTCTACATTTCGCGGGAACTGCGTTTGCGC
>CALUII010000034.1 GCA_944320665.1 uncultured Alistipes sp.
TTCTGCATGGCCAGCAACTCCGTCGGCACCTTCGAAACGTATTCAATGCCGAAATCATACTCCGTATCGCCAACCGTCATCACCTCTCCATCCTCGAGACAAACCGCCAGGCCGTACAACTGCGACGGTACCTTGGCCAAAAAGGGTATATAGTCGGCATTGCGCCCGCCACTCTCCGTGCGGAAGCGCTCGTAGGCCTCGTTCATCACGGAACGAAGCGTGGTCTTTGAAATCTTCTGAATCATATCCAGTTTATTATCTTATACACACACTCTATTTCTTGTCGCGATGCGGCATATCGGCCGGAGATTGTTTAGCTCCACTACGGCCAGCACCGCCCACCTTGTCGGAAGATTTATCGGCCGACGTAGCCGCAGTCGCCGTATGGGCGGATGCCTCAACGGGAGCGGACTGCGCCTCCCAATGGAACGGAGCAAATTCAGCCGCCGCCTGCGGATCCCGCCACGAAGGCTTGCGCATGGCGTAGATCACAAATGGAGCCCCAACCACCACGATACAACCGACAATCAGTACAGCAAACCAAACGGTATTGCTGCCCGTAGAGATCTGGCTGGGCGGCACGAAGCTAAGCACGAAGGCCAACAACGATCCGAGGAAACCGACTCCGCCCAAAAGCCACATCAATCCATTTCCCTTACCGAGACGGAAGGGACGAGCCGTATCCTTCATCTTGTAACGCAGCACGATGGCTGCGGCAAACATCAGCATGTACATAATGAGATAGAGCAGCACGGTAAGCTGCGAGAGAATCTGGTAGAAGGACTGTACCGAAGGCATCACCACGAAGAGCAGGGCCAAAAGCGTCACAATACCACCCTGAATCAGCAGGATGTTGCGCTGCACGCCCCCGCGGTTGGTCTTCTGAAAGAAGGGGGGCAAGTAGCCCGCCTTTCCCACGGCAAAGATACCCTTCGAGGGACCCGACACCCAGGTCAGCACACCGGCCAGCACGCCGAACATCAAGGCGATGGCAATGATCGGACCGGCCCACGACATGTGCAGGTAGTTGAAGTAGTTGTCAAAACCGATGAGCAGCGACTGCGTGAGACTGATCTCCTTGGCCGGGATGATGAACCCGAGGGAGAAGGTCCCCAGAACGAAGATGCAGACCGTGACCAGCGAACCGATGATGATGGCCTTGGGGTAGTTCTTCGAGGGATTTTTCACCTCCATGACGTGGATACCCATCATCTCCATGCCGGCGTAGAAGAGGAAGATCGAACTGGCCAGCACCAGATTGTCAAAATTGGTCAGATCCGGAAAGAATCCCTGCGACATGTCCATGTTGTTGTGTCCACCCGTCGCCAGGTAGATCACACCAAGCACGATCAACAACCCGGCCGGAATGATCGTGCCGATCATTCCGCCCCATTTGCTGATTTTGCCGACCCAGCCCAGACCTTTGAGCGCAATGAAGGTGGCAATCCAATAGATGGCCATCACCATGACCAAGGTAAACACCTTGTTCGAGGCAAGCGACATATCGTGCACCTCACTCGTACCAATAAAGGCAATCGACACCGCACCGAAGGTCAGCACCGTCGGATACCAGATCGTTGACTCGATCCACTGCAGCCAGATGGCCAGAAATCCCGTCCGCGCGCCGAAAGCCTCCCCGACCCAGCGAAAAACACCGCCCTGTTTGTCGGAAAACATCGCGGCCAGCTCGGCGGCCACCATCGCCGTCGGAATCAGAAAAACGATTGCCGCAAACAGGTAGTAGAAGGCCGACGAAAGCCCATAGACCGCCTCGGCCGGCAGCCCGCGAAGACTCACCACGGCGGTCACGTTCATGATGGCGAGGGTCATCACACTCAACTTGAACCCCGTGCTCGAAGTAACTTTTTTTACATCCATAAGAGCAATTTGTTGAAAAAGTTGTTTTTTTAAAAGGTTGTTCCGCCTCCAACTCCTGCAAGGACCGTGCAAATCGCATAGACCTCGCGTTTTTAGTCTCTCGCACACGGCCGGCAATCAGAAAAAAAAGTATCTTTGTAAACAGGATGATCGGCCATCCGGCACGACCACGGCTCATCCTCGAAAAACCATGCACTTGAAGTCCTACATTCCCTTGTTGCTGCTTGCTCTCACCGGAAGCGTTGCCTGTGGGCGTCGTTCAACTGCCCCCTCAACGCCGCAACCCGTCGCACACGAATTCCGCATGCCGACACTTCCGCCCGAAGCCCTTTCGGATGAGGAGCGTCGAGACTATATGCGTCTGCACTTTTGGGATCGGTTCGATTTCAGCGACACGTTGCAACTTCAACGACTGGATACGGCACACATGCTCGGGGTGTTCGCCTCGTACGTAGCCCAATACGTTTCGCCACACCATCCCGAGGCCATCGACACGCTGATGCGGCACGCCGCCACCTCCCGCCCGATGTTCGAGTATTTTCAGATGCTGGCCGAACGCGTGCTGCACAATCCGAACTCTCCGATGCGTAACGACGAGCTATACATTCCGGTCCTGCGGGCGGCACTCGCCACTCCATGGCTCGATACGTGGGAGCGCCTGCGTCCCGAGGAAGAGTTGCACATGGCGCTGCAAAATCGGGTAGGGCAGCCGGCCAACGATTTTACCTACGAACAACTCTCCGGAACGCAGGGAACCCTCTATGGCAATATCCACAGCCCATACACCGTGCTCTTCTTCACCAACCCGGAGTGCCCGATGTGCGGCCAGATAAGTGCCGAACTGGCCGCTTCGCCCCGAATAAACGAATGGATCGAACGTGGAGATCTGTGTATTGTAGCCCTTTATGCCGACAGTGACACCGCGGCATGGCGCACCCATGCCGAAGCAGTTCCTGCCACATGGCTCTATGTCCGCAATGCGGATGGCACGATTCTCTCGGAAGGACTTTATGACCTGAAAGCCATCCCGTCACTCTACCTGCTGGACCGGGACAAGTGGGTGCTGGTCAAGGATACGGTCAGCGTACCTGAACTCGAAGAGGCCATAGACCGACATGCCGCCATGTAACAACATATAGTTTTTTCTTATCGCGGCATAAATAAATACAATCGGTTTTTTATGGATTGTTCCACCGGAATAGCTATCTTTGTACTCGAAAGGAAACAGTAAACAGAATATTCACACACACTTTTTTAAACAATTCGAAAGATTATGGCAACGAAGAAATGGCGTTGTACCGTTTGCGGGTACATCCACGAAGGTCCCGAGGCACCCGAGCAGTGCCCGATGTGCAAGGTCGGCAAAGATAAGTTCGTCGAGGTAGTCGAGCAGAGCGAGAATCTCGAGTTCGTCACCGAACATGTGATCGGTGACGGCAAGGGCGCCAGCGCCGAACTGTGGGAGGGTCTGCAGAATCACTTCATGGGCGAATGCACCGAGGTTGGTATGTATCTGGCCATGAGCCGTCAGGCCGACCGCGAAGGTTATCCCGAGATTGCCGAGGCATACAAGCGCTATGCATGGGAGGAGGCCGAGCATGCTGCCAAGTTCGCCGAGCTGATCGGTGAGGTTGTTTGGGACACGAAGACCAACCTCTACAAGCGCATGAACGCCGAGAGCGGTGCCTGCGAGGACAAGATGCGTCTGGCTCGTATGGCCAAACAGGAGAATCTCGATGCCGTACACGACACGGTACACGAGATGGCGAAGGATGAGGCCCGCCATGGCAAGGGCTTCGAAGGTCTCTACAAGCGCTATTTCGGCAAATAGCCGAATGATACGCGCAAGGCAGACACAGCCTCTCACACAGGGTGTCGTAGGGACACTTTCAGCTATCAATTAGCGGATCTCTATCACCCTCAGGTATTTAATGCAACATGCGGCCAATGACTTGCCCTTGATGGGTGGTCATTGGCCGCGTGTCGTACTTAACAGGAGGGCGTCACTCCCGTTTCGTTGCAGAGAGATCCAGCAGAGCGGTCAGCAGTCGAAACTTGCCCAGCATCCACTCATATCCCGATCGGGCGGCCCGAGCCACCTCGTAGATCGTATTGATCTGCTCATCGATCCGACGAAATGGCCCGCGCAATGCGATCAGATAGATCATCAACGCCGTCAGCAGACAGGCCCCGCTCACAATCAGCATCGAACCGATCAACGAGCCGATCAGCGTCGACAGCCACACGACAAGCGCCGTCACCAACAACAGCCCGCCCGTCACGGAAATCAGCACAAAGCAGACCGTCGGAACAAAGATGCGCCCACCTCGGCTGGCGTCGGTTTTCAAGGGTTCCATACGCGTTACGTTGCCTTGGTTACACTTTTTGCTGAAGGACTCGTGTCGTCGAAACCTCAGTCGTCACACGGACAACGCATCGCATCCATCTCCTCCTCAACCTGAGCGCGGAGTTTACCGGCCTTGTCCTTGACACGGGCCAATTCATCGTTGAGCAGATCACGGATCTGTTTGCGCATCTCCGGACCCGATTTGGGGGTAAGGAGCATCGTAAGCGCCGAACCGATAAGCATGCCCCCTAACAGGGTGGCAATGCAGATTCCTGAATTTTTCATAGTCGCAAGATTTTTTGTAAAACACCTTTTCGGGTGCAAAGTTCGCGCCAAAGCGCTATCTTTGCCTCATGCTTTGCGACCTGCACACCACGGTCTCCTTCACCGGACACCGATCCTATGCACATCAGGCAGACGAATCTCTTGCATCCGTCCTGTACGAACTCTATATGGCGGGCTTCCGCCTCTTTCTGAGCGGCATGGCCCGGGGATTTGACCTTGCGGCAGCCGAAACCGTACTGCGTCTGCGCCACGACCTTTGCCCCGAGATCAGACTGGGGTGCGCCATTCCGTTCGAAGGGCAGGAACAACGCTTCCCAACCAAGGAGCAAATCCGCTATCGCAACATCCGGGCTCAGGCCGATGAAGAGGTAGTCCTCTGCCCAGGCTATCAACGCGACTGCTATCGACTACGCAACAATCTGCTCGTCGAGCGAGCCGCCGTACTCGTTGCCTGGTACGACGGATCCGAAGGTGGCACACACTACACGATTCATCGCGCTGCGCGACTCGGTCGCCGCATTTGCAATCTCTGCACCTCGCCCCACGAAAACGAACTCCCCGGTCTCTTTTGATCGAGACCGGGGAGTTTCCCGTATGTCACACAACGATTCCTCCGTGTGGACGAGGAGGACTACCAATTCAGAATCTTGTGGAAGTCGTAGGTCTCCGGATCGGGCACATAGGCCTTGGCGGCTTCGTAGTCGGCCGGAGTCACGGCATTGAGAATATTCTCCACCACCGAATCGAACTTGTCCGAGTGGATATCGACCAGACGCGGCGGAATCTTGCCCGTCGTGGGATCCTGCAGGTCCTTCAGGTAGAGCGGCGAGACGTTACCTTCGCTGTCCACATAGACCATACAACCGGTCTTGCCCTCCGAATAGAGTTTGTATACACCAATACCCAACTCCGAGCAATAGGTCAGATCGTAGGCAATCGGAGTCTGGCAGCGAATCTCATAACCCAACTCCACGGGACGCGTCTTCACCTTCAGGCCGATCTCCTTCAGGCGCTTCTCAATCAGATCGTTGAAGAAATGCGCCTTCGACACCTTACCCAACTCGGGATGACCGTGCTCGTCGTACGAGAAGTGGATATCGCTCTTCTTGATCTCCTCGGGACTCAGCGCGTGGAATACGCCCTCGGAGATGACGGCCGCACCGTAGTCCATGTTCATGATCTTGCGCTTGATGATCGACGAAATAACCAGATTTACGATCTTGTCCACCGTAATCTCGGTCTTGTCGAACATCTCGGGGATGACGATCATGGGGTAGTGGCAGGCCTCGCCAATACCGAAGGCCAGGTGACCGGCGCTGCGCCCCATGGCTGCCAGGACAAACCAGTTGCCGCTCGTACGAGCATCCACATAGACCGCACGGCCAATCACAGCACCCTTATCCTTGGCCGACTCGTAGCCGAAGGTCGGCGTACCCTTGGGCAACGGCAGGTCGTTGTCGATGGTCTTCGGAACGTGGATATTGGCGATAGGGTATTTCTTAGCCTCGAGGAACTTGGCAATGCGGTTGGCTGTCGATGCCGTATCGTCACCACCGACCGTTACCAACAAACGCACGTTGTTCTCCTTGAAGAATTTCAGATTGAAGTGCTCTTCGAAATCGTTGTCCGTCGGTTTGAAACGACTCATCTGCAGGAAAGAACCTCCCTGATTGAAGATGCCGTCGGCCATCGGATAGCTGATATCGACCATGCGCGGATTCTCATTGAAAAGTCCCGTATAACCTTCGTGCAGACCGATAACGCGATACCCCTTGCGCAGGAACGTCTTGGCAACACTGCCCACAACGGTGTTCATACCGGGGGCCGGACCACCACCCGTGAGAATGGCAATAGCTTCTTTCATAGTATTCAGAATTATTTTGAATTAACCTAAAAACCCAAATGTCGGATTCGACTCGCCAAAAATACGACATTTTTTCGAGATCCCCAAAAAAATGCGGGAAACGCTCCATTCGAAGCGTTTCCCGCACATGACGGCGAAACCGGTTGGAATCGTATCTTACTCGATCACGGTCACGTTGACGGCCTGTTCGCCCTTCGCCCCGTTGCCGATCTCGAATTCGACTTTCTGGTGTTCGTGAAGCGACTTGAATCCTTCGCATACGATGCCGGAAAAGTGAACGAAGATCTCCTTGCCGCTCTCCTCGGTAATGAATCCGTAGCCTTTCTTGCTATCGAACCATTTTACAGTACCTTTCATACAAAATGAGTTAATGTTTATTGACAACTACAAAGTAAACGAAATTTCGCTGGCTTTCAAAACTTTTTGGCATGATTTTTCATTCTGCAAATAATTTCGTACATTTGTTGAAAGAAATACCTGTTTCACCTAAAACGATGTTGCCATGGACAAGAAGATAACCCTTGCATTGTTGGCGCTGCTGGGCTTCTCGACAGCCTGCTCTACGGTTAAAAACTCCGCCAAAAGCAAAGATCAAGCACCTTCTGCAACCGAACAACCGACAACCGTCGTGATGTACGGTGTGCCGAATCCGGATATCATTCAAGACAATGTGCCGAACCCGAATGTCACTCAAGACGACGTGCCAACCCAGGAGATCGCACTGCCCGAGGCTCCGGAACAGTCGGCCGAAACTCCCGCTGACGAGGGCGACGCGGCAACGACGAACATCGAACGTTGACATCGGAAATAATGCGCAACAAGAGACGTCGTGCACCGGGACTGCGAAAACGGATCGGACTCGAACTCTTTGCCAGACTCCATGCCGATGAGGTGGCTGCACATGAATTGCGTACGCTCTTTTGGGAGTGTACGCTTCGTTGCAACCTTGCCTGCCGCCATTGTGGCAGCGACTGCCGCGTAGATCCCGGCGTGCCGGACATGCCGTTGGAAGATTTTCTGCGCGTGCTCGACGAGGAGGTGACTCCTCACGTCGATCCGCACAGCGTACTGATCATCTTCTCTGGTGGAGAGGTACTTGTGCGCGACGACCTCGAACGCGCAGGAGCTGAAGTCACACGTCGAGGATATTCTTGGGGCATGGTGACCAACGGCCTGGCACTCACCCCCGAACGGTTCCGCTCCCTGCGCAATGCCGGATTACGCTCCATTTCGATCAGTTTCGACGGATTCCCCGACGTGCACAACTACATCCGACGGAATCCGCTGAGTTACGACCGG
Source organism: uncultured Alistipes sp. (assembly GCA_944320665.1). Classification (GTDB taxonomy): domain Bacteria; phylum Bacteroidota; class Bacteroidia; order Bacteroidales; family Rikenellaceae; genus Alistipes. The sequence continues at coordinate 7,674 of CALUII010000034.1, forward strand.
GCACTTGAGGCCATCCGGCTTATTGTACGCGAACCCGGATTGGCGTACGACGTCATCACCTGCGTGACGGGGGCCATGGTTCCCCGGCTGGATGAGTTCCGTGAAATGTTGATTGCTGAAGGGGTGAAACATTGGCGTTCTCGATCTTCCCCATGGGACGCGCCAAGAACGACGAATCACTACGCATGAGCGACGAAGAGTTTCGCTCAATGCTCGAATTCATTCGTCGCAGCCGCAAGCACGGCGGCATAGAGGTAAACTATGCTTGCGAAGGCTTTCTGGGACGCTATGAAACCGAAGTCCGCGATCATTTTTACCAATGTGCAGCCGGCGTGTCGGTTGCCTCAATTCGGGTCGACGGATCGATTTCGGGATGCACATCGATCCGCGCCAATTTCCATCAGGGAAATATCTACCGAGACCGCTTCTGGGAGGTGTGGCAGAATCGCTTTGAGCCGTTCAGGAATCGCGCATGGGCGCGGAAAGGGGAGTGTGCCGACTGCAAGATGTTTCGCTATTGTCTGGGAGGAGGCATGCATCTGCACGACGATAACGGCGACTTGCTCTATTGCCATTACCACAGATTATAGGCAGCCACGCAACAGCTCCTCTGCGTCCCCATACACAAGTCCACGCCTCACCACTCGGACTGCACGGCATATCGCACGCGTTACTCCGCACCATCGCAGTTCATGTATAAACTGACAAAAAAGAGTGTCACGATCTTAAAGATCTGACACTCTCTCATTTTGTCGGGGAGACTGGATTCGAACCAGCGACCTCCAACTCCCGAAGCTGGCGCGCTAACCGGACTGCGCTACACCCCGAACAATATCTCTTTCCGACGAGTCGGGGTAACAGGATTCGAACCTGTGACCCCCTGCTCCCAAAGCAGGTGCGCTAACCGGACTGCGCTACACCCCGTCGATTCCGACTTCCGATCTTTATGCTGCGCCTTGGGCCGTTGCAGCATCGGAGGATGCGGAAGAAATCATCACTGATTTCGGAGTGCAAAGATAGAGCATTTTTTGTTTCCAGCAAATTTTTCGGCAAGAAAAAATCACTTTTCAACTGATGTTTTTACTTTCGGGACCTCATTTCGACCTTTTGACCCGCCCAATACCCATATCCGGCCATCGCTCGGCAACTCCTCTCGGCGCATTCACTCACCAAACACCGAGCACCTCATCGTCGGTTGACATGCAGGATCAACTCAGCATGTTGCCAAGATCTCATCAAACCGCTCGTTGAACGCCTCGCGGGATGCGGGCATATAGGTATGGAAGCCCAATGCACGTGCGGCCTCCACGTTACGCGCTCCGTCATCCACAAAGAGCGTCTCCTCGGGTCGAATGCCGCTGTCGGCAATGACCCGGCGAAAAATTGCGGGCGACGGCTTTAATTCGTGCAACTCGTACGACAGGTAGATGCGGTCGAAATAGTAGGGCATGTCGTGCCCGTCAATCGTAAAGCATTCGGAGGCGATGTAGGGCATCACCATCGGATTGTTGTTCGACAACATATAGATACCATACCCTTCGCGGCGCAGGTCCTCCAGAAGACGCAGTTTCTCAACGGGAATCCCGGCAACAAAGGCCTGATAGGCTCGTGCAATGGCCTCATCCGCGACATCAGGCCGCTGCGTCAGACGGCGAATCTCGTCACACGTCTCATGAACCGAGAGATCGCCACGTTCCATACGGGCGAAAATTTCGGCCGGATAGCATGGGTCGATCAATACGGCCATCTGGGGCATGCCCAATGCACAGAATGCCTCCTTGCAGCGTGCGGCATCAAGATCAACCAGCACACCGCCCAAATCAAATACTATGTTACGGATGTTGCGTTTGTCAGTCATTCGAAGTTATTTCTGAAATTTCATCGTGAAACGCCTCAACGGACGGATCATCCAAAGAGGCAACAATTTACATGCGGGAATCAGCACCCTGTTCCACCAATCGGGCACCACGGTCCGCTGCCCGTGCCACAGGGCCCACAGGGCGCGGCGTGCGCACCGGTCGGCCGAAATGAGCACGCCAAGTCGCAGACCGATCCGCTGCCAGCGCGGGGGAAGGCCATACAGATCGGTGGCGACGCCGGCCGGGCAAACGGCCGTCACGCGAATGCCCTGCTCATGCACCTCCTTGGCAAAAGAGACCGAGAAACTGCGCAGGTAGGCCTTGCTGGCACTGTAGAGCGAGAGTCCCGGAAAGGGCATCCACAACGAGAAGGAGGACATGTTGAGTATATAACCGCACCGCACGCCCCGTCGTACCATATCGGCCGCAAAGCGGCGGCAATTGAGCGTTGCCGTCAGGTCGTGCAACAAAATGATGCGGGCAATGCGTTCGTCGGGCGTCTGCAACACATCACAAAACGAGAAGATCCCGGCGTTGTTGACCAGCACGTCGACCGCAATTCCCTCATCGCACGTCCACTGCCACAACTCCTGTGAGGCCTCCTCGCGAGCCAGGTCAATTGCCAGAGTCCGCACTTCAATCCATGAATGGGACGCACGCAGTGCCGCGGCGGCCTGCTCGATCTTCTCGGGCGTAAGCCCCGCCATCGCCACATTGTAGCCTAACGAGGCCAGTCGCTCTGCCACGCAACGGCCAATGCCGCTGCCCGCGCCCGTCACCAAGGCCCAGGCCGTTCCGGGCTCAATCGCTCCACGTCTCATCGTCTGCCGTATTTACAACTCATCGGGGTAGTGAATCCAACTCCTTGCGGATCTTGGCCGGCAGGTCGGGACAGTGTTTGCAGCACTTCATGTCCACCGAATACATGCGCGCAATGCAGTAGTTGCGGTGGTCGCACTCACTGCGTGTTGCCGCATCGCCTTCGCGCAGTTTCTGTACGAAAGCCGGATCATTGACCAGCGCACGGGCCATCTGCACCAGTTCGAATCCCGCATCGAGCGCCCGCTCAATTCCGGCACGACTTACCAGGCCACCCACATAGATCAGCGGGCACTTCAGTTCGGCACGGAACTTCTTGGCATCCTCCAGGAAGTAACACTCCTCGAAGGGGAACTGGCGGATCATCCAGGGGCCGCACCAACGGATGAAGTAACGAAGCCACCAGGGCGAGTAGTAACTCATCGTATAGATCGGGATCAGACCGCGCATGACGGCCATCGGGGCCTTCGACACGAAACCGCCCGAGAGCACGATACCGTTTACACCAAAGCGTTCGATCTCGCGCGCAATTTCGATGCTCTCGGGGATCTCGATGCCGCCGCGGAATCCGTCGTACATGTTGTGTTTCACGAGCACCGCCATATTCGTCTGCGCGGCCGCCTCCATCACCTCCTCGAGACACATACGCATGAAGCGCATGCGGTTGTCGAGCGAACCGCCATACTCGTCGTGCCGATGGTTCGTATAGGGCGACAGGAACTGCGAAATCAGATATCCATGGCCGGCGTGCACCTCCACACTGTCGAATCCTGCCTCGTGGGCCGTATGCACGGCCCGGCCGAAATCCTTCGCCACGGAGATGATTTCACTGCGACGCATGCCCCGCACGGGAGTATAGGCATAGAGGTTGAAGCCGGACGAGGCTCCGATCGGAATCTGACCGGCCGTGGAGTAGTGGGTCATATTGCCGCAATGGCCGATCTGAATCGAGGCGGCCGCCCCCTCGGCATGCACGGCGTCCGTAATGTCACGCAATCCGGGCACGATGGCCGGACGCAGCCACAACTGCTTGTTGAACGACAGGCCGCTGCGACTCACGGCAGCATAGGCCAGCGTCGTCATGCCGATACCGCCACGTGCCACGCTCACGTGGTACTCCTTGAGTTGCTGCGTGGGGCCGAAATCCTTACCCATTGACTCGAATGCAGCCGAACGGATCGTGCGGTTGCGGAGTGTGACGGGGCCCAGTTTGTAAGGGGTGAAGAGTAGTTGCGACATGGTTGGATGTAGTAGTGTTTGGTCAATAGATGAAGGGAATAATCTTCTTGCGGTGCAGGCTCGTGAACTCCTTGCCGAATTCGGCCGTATAGCGTTTGTAGAGCGACGCCGAGCGTGGAGCCAGGTTGGCAAAGGTCCACCACACGAAGACTACACCGGCCCACGACCATGAGGCGATGGCAAAACCGATCCATTCGGTCAATTCACCGAAGTAGTTGGCCGAAGAAACGTAGCGGAACATGCCGCCACGCGGGATGTAATGGCGTGTGTCGCCCTCCTTGCGCAGGTTGCGGATGATGGAGTCGGACCGCCGGTTGATATACATTCCCGCGAAAAAGACCACGGCACCGATATAGATATAGGGTTTGGCAAACCAACCGTCGTAGTAGTCCGCCGGCGAGACAAAGAAGATCCAGCCGCCCTGCATCAGGGCATTGAGCGTATTGAAAAGCATACCCATGGCTACGATGCCGAACGGCATCTTCGACCGCCCGCGCATGCGCAACGGGAAAACGAACGATCGATAGAAATAGTGGCTCTGAAACATCAGAAACAACACCAGAGGGGCCGCCTGCCACGTACGTTCCGAGAGAAGCCACAGAATGGTCATTGCCACAAAGACGGGGGCCTCCATCAATACCCAGCCGACCTTGTTCGAAACAGGAAAACCATACCGAGGATTGAACAGATAGCCGTATCCGGCCTCGAAGCGTTGCAAGGCGACGAAGACGACAAGTGCCAGCACCGCCATGATGATGAGAAAAAGGTCAAAGGTCTGAACCATGATTTCGATAATTCGTTGCTTGCAAAGATACCAAAAAATCCGGGGACAATTTTTCTTTTACACCGCAAAAAACGACGAAATGTGTTCCAAACGCCCCGGCCTTGCCCCCAAAGTTCATCACCGCGACGCTTCGACCGAACAAGCCTCCCCCGAAGCAAAAAAAGGAGTGCCGTCTTCCTTTCGGAAAACGGCACTCCATCCTTGACTCATATTTCTCTCTCGGCCGCCCGTGATACGCCACAATATCCTCGCAGGGAGTTTTGGTCACATTCGCTGATGTCACATCGAATGCCTGACAGCGTGCGCAGCGACGGCTCGACAGCCGCGAAGAGAATTAGCGACGCGGCTTGATGTTGAGTCGCACGGGACGAATCATGTTCTCGGGCTTCAGGATCTCGTCGAGCTCCTCTTTGGTCAGGATACCGTGCTCGAGCACCAACTCGTAGACACCGCGTCCCGTTTCAAGTGCCTCCTTGGCAATCTTCGTCGAGTTCTTGTAGCCGATGATCGGGTTCAGAGCCGTCACGACACCGATGCTGTCATGTACATAGCGACGGCAGCGCTCCTCATTGGCCGTAATGCCGTCGATGCAGCGGATACGCAACGTATCGAAGCCGTTCATCATCAGATCAGCCGACTCGAAGCAGCACTGAGCCATAACAGGCTCCATGGCATTGAGCTCCATCTGAGCGGCCTCGTTGCACATCGTCACGCAGAGTTCGTTACCAATTACCTTGTAGGAGATCTGGTTCATCACCTCCGGGATCACGGGGTTCACCTTACCCGGCATGATCGACGAACCCGGCTGGCGGGCCGGCAGGTTGATCTCACCCAGACCGCAACGCGGACCCGATGCCAGAAGACGCAGGTCGTTGCAGATCTTGTTCATCTTCGTAGCCACACGCTTCAGAGCTGCTGCGTAACCTACCATGCACGATGTATCGGACGTTACGCCGACAAGGTCGCCTGCGAGACGAACATCCCATCCCGTGATCTCGGCGATAGCCTTCGTGCATCGCTCGGCATAGCCCGGAACGGCGCAGATACCCGTACCAATGGCCGTGGCACCCATGTTAATCGTCAGGAATTCACTGGCGGCATGGTTCAGGTTGTCGATCTCGTCCTGCAGAATGCTGGCAAAGCCGTGGAAGGTCTGGCCCAGCGTCATCGGAACGGCGTCCTCAAGCTGCGTACGACCCATCTTGATAATATGTGCAAACTCCTCGGCCTTACGCTGGAAGGCGGCGATCATCTCCTTGTAGTGCTCCATGAACTTGAGGTGCGTCGCATAAAGACCCATGTGGATGGCCGACGGATAGGCGTCGTTGGTCGACTGCGAGCAGTTCACATGGTCGTTGGGCGAGCAATACTGATACTCGCCACGCTCATGGCCCATGATCTCCAGGGCACGGTTGGCGATCACCTCGTTGGCATTCATGTTGGTCGTCGTACCGGCACCTCCCTGGATCATATCCACGGGGAAATACTCGTGGTGCTTGCCGTCGAGGATCTCGCGGCAGGCCTGTGCGATGGCATTATACTGTTCGTCGGTCAACAGCCCCAGGTCGTGGTTGGCCATTGCGGCACCCAGCTTCACGATAGCCAGCCCGTTGACGAAGAGCGGATACTGGTCCAGACGGAAGGTGCTGATGGGGAAATTCTCAAGTCCGCGCAGAGTCTGTACACCGTACAGCACGTCGCAGGGAACCTCTACGCTGCCGAGCAGGTCGCTCTCGGTGCGTGTCTTCTTAGTCAGGTCAGTTTTCATAATTGACGTTTACGTTACGATATTTTAGTTTTTCGGATCGTTCGGCTTTCCATTCGCAAGCGAAACATTATACAAAGATACTAATTTTTTTCTCGCTCCAAATTTTCAGCGCCCAAACTTCCAATAATTTTTTATTTCGCCCGCGAATTCGTACCTTTGTACGATACTAAATCCACGACCATGAAAGCTGTCATCATAGGCTACGGCAAAATGGGCCACGAAATCGAGCAAATCCTTGCCGAACGGGGCCACGAAGTACATCTGATCGTTGACGCCCCAAATGCCTCCGATCTGGATGCCGAACATCTGCGCGGTGCAGATGTCGCACTCGAATTCACAACTCCCCAAACCGCCTACGACAACCTGCGCACCTGCATCGAGTGCGGATTGCCGGTGGTGAGCGGCACCACGGGGTGGACCGAACGTCTGGGTGAACTGCAGGAACTCTGCCGCAGACGCGGCGGCGCCCTTTTCTATGCCTCGAACTTCAGCCTGGGCGTCAATCTGCTCTTCCGCATCAACCGCCAGTTGGCCGCAATGATCGGCCGTGTGGGCGGATACGACGTTGCGATCGAGGAGGTGCACCACATTCAGAAAAAGGATGCCCCCAGCGGTACGGCCATTACCCTGGCCGAGGGTATCATCGCCGAGATGCCCTCCAAGAAGGGCTGGATCAACGAGGCGGAGGCTCCGGCCGACCGGATTGCCATCCGCTCCGTCCGCGAGGGAATGGTACCGGGGATACACACGGTCACCTACGAATCGGAGGACGACATTCTTCAACTCAAACATACGATCAAGCACCGCCGTACGTTAGCTATGGGTGCGGTGATCGCCGCCGAGTTCCTCTGCGGCAAGCAGGGAGTCTACACGATGGACGACCTGCTCCGTTAACGGCGACCGGTTCCGTCCGAGCATATCGACGTTACCGGGCGGTGCAGAACCCGATGGGCCAGGACCGTCGGCAGAACCCGATACCGCTCCAACTCCGCTCCAACTGCAAGCCTTTGCTCCATGGCAGCGGCGCGACAACAACTGAATGATGATGAAAAAACTCAAAGAATTCTTTCGCAACCGATGGGTGGGCTTCACACTTGCCGCCGTACTCTACACACTGTGGTTCGTCGTCTGGACGGGTAATCCGTGGATGCTGCTGGGGCTGCCGATCCTCTATGACCTCTACATCAGCCGGCTCTTCTACCGCTACGTCTGGCACCACAATACGGATCTCTGCAAGCGGAGCCGAACCTACAAAACCGTCTACGAATGGGTCAATGCCGTGATTTTTGCCACGATCGTGGCGTCGCTCGTCCACATCTACCTCTTCCAGATGTACGTCATTCCCACCTCGTCGATGGAGAAATCGCTGCTCATCGGCGACTACCTCTACGTGAGCAAGGTGACCTACGGACCGCAGATGCCCAACACACCGCTGTCGTTTCCCTTTGTTCACCATACGATGCCCTTCTCACAGACCAAAAAGTCCTTCTCCGAGGCCATCAAGTGGCCTTATCACCGACTCAAGGGTTTGCGTGAGATCCAGCGCAACGACGTAGTCGTCTTCAACTTCCCGGCTGGAGATACCGTCCTGCTCGAAAACCAGAACGTCACCTACTACGACGTCCTCCGCGAATACCAGCAAACCTACGGACCGGTAGAGGGGCGTGCCCGCCTCTTCCACGACTATACGGTCATCACCCGCCCGGTCGACAAACGCGAGAACTACATCAAACGCTGCGTCGCCATCGCCGGAGACTCGCTGCGCATCGAGGCGGGCGACGTATGGGTCAATGGGGAGATGCAGCCCGAAATCACAAACAAGCAATACCTCCACATCGTGCAAACCTCCGAACCGCTGAACCGCAGCGCAATCGAACGGCTCGGCATCACGGAATACAGCCACGACGGCACGGGATACTACATGATGCTCACACACGAAGCTGCTGACGCTCTGCGCAAACTGCCCAACGTGACGTCGGTACGCCAATACATCGCCGCACCCAATGGCGAGGTATATCCGCAGCGCCCCGACTTCGGATGGAGCCAGGACAACTACGGGCCGATATGGATCCCGCAACGCGGCGCCACGATCGAACTCTCGGAGCGCAATCTGGCCCTCTACCGCCGAATCATCGAGGTATATGAAGGCCATTCACTCGAAGAACGCGATGGTCGCATCTACATCGACGGCACGGAGGCAACCACCTATACCTTCGCGATGAACTACTACTGGATGATGGGCGACAACCGCCACAATTCGGCCGACTCACGCTTCTGGGGCTTTGTTCCCGAGGACCACATCGTCGGAAAGGCCTCGTTCATCTGGCTGTCGCTTGACCCGAACAAGAGCTTCCCGGCCAACATCCGCTGGGACCGTCTCTTCACCAAAGTTCGTTAACCCCGTGGAGCGTCCCGATGATTCGTACCTCACGGTAGCTGCCCCGGCCGAGGCCTCGCTGCGCGAACGCAGCAGCAAGTTCCTGGCCTACATCCGCCCCGTATGCAACGAGGCGGAGATCCGCGACGTGCTCGACGACCTGCGCAAACGCTACTACGACGCCACGCACCACTGTTATGCCTGGCGACTCGGCCCCCGAGGCGAGCAGTTCCGAGCCAACGACGACGGCGAACCCTCGGGTACGGCCGGGCGTCCGATCCTCGGGCAGATGCTCTCGCACGAGATTACGGATTGTCTGATCGTCGTAGTGCGCTATTTCGGCGGCACGAAACTCGGCGTGCCGGGACTCATCGCCGCATACAAGGAGTCGGCCGCCGCGGCAATCGAGGCCGCACAAATCGTGGAACGTACGGTCGACCGTACGTTCCGCGTGGAGTTTCCCTACGAGCGGATGAACGACGTCATGCGAATCGTCAAGGAGGAACAACCCACCGTACGGTCGCAAGAGTTCGACAACCTCTGCACCGTGACACTCTCCATCCGGGCCGGACGGGCCGATGGATTGGCGGGTAAATTACAGAAAATCGAGGGAGCAACCCTCGAGGAGAAGTGAAATGGAGAGAGAAGAAGAGAAATACATCCATATTAAGGGCGCGCGCGTACACAACCTCAAGAACATCGAAGTGCGCATCCCGCACAACACACTGACCGTTATTACGGGACTCTCGGGATCGGGCAAGTCGACGCTGGCCTTCGATACGATCTTTGCCGAAGGGCAGCGCCGCTACGTAGAGTCGCTGTCGGCCTACGCACGCCAGTTCCTGGGCAAGGTCAACAAACCGGACGTCGACCTGATCACGGGTATCGCCCCGGCCATCGCCATCGAACAGAAGGTCAATACTCGCAACCCGCGCTCGACCGTCGGTACGGCTACGGAAATCTACGACTACCTGAAATTGCTCTTCGCCCGCGTAGGTCACACCTTCTCACCCGTCACGGGTCGCGAAGTACGGTGTTACAGCGTCGACGACGTCGTGGGTCGCATCCTTGAACTCGGAGAGGGAAGCAGGGTAGTGATCGCCGCGCCGCTCGTGTTGTCCAAAGGCCAGGGAATCATCGAGAAACTGACGCTGCTCATGGGCGACGGCATACAACGTGTGCATGTGGCCGGCGTGACGCACTTCATCGAGGATTTTCTCCCGACGGTGAACGACGCTACGCAGGCCGGGGAGGTATCGGTCGTCATCGACCGCGCCCGCATAGCCTCGGACGACGACACGATGACCCGTCTGCGCGACTCCGTGGCACGCGCCTTCTCCTACGGCGACGGCATTTGCACCATCATCAGCGAACGGGGTAGCGAGAGCTTCTCTTCACGCTTCGAAGCCGACGGCATCCACTTCGAACCGCCGACCGAACACCTCTTCAGCTTCAACAACCCGCTTGGGGCCTGCCCCCGTTGCGAGGGATACGGCAAGGTGGTCGGCATCGATGAGGAGCTGGTCGTGCCCGACAAGAGCAAGACAATCTACGAAGGAGCCATCGCCTGCTGGCGTGGCGAAACCATGGGGCAGTGGAAGGAGCAACTCGTGCGCAATGCCGACAAGTTCGGCTTCCCGATCCACACGCCCTACCACGAATTGACGGCCGAACAGAAACGGTTGTTGTGGCGCGGAAACGAATATTTCGACGGTCTGGATGACTTCTTTGCCTACATCGACACGCAGCGGCACAAGATACAATACCGCGTGATGAAGGCCCGCTATACGGGCAAAACCGTCTGTCCCGAATGCGGCGGCTCTCGCCTGCGCAAGGAGGCACTCTACGTACGGGTGGGAGGCTGCACCATCGCCGATCTGGTAACCCGCCCGGTCGATGCACTCGCCGCCTTTTTCAACACGCTGCAACTCGATGCACACGATACGGCCACGGCCGCACGCATCCTGGTCGAGATACGCAACCGACTGAGCTATCTGTCCGATGTGGGACTGGGCTACCTGACGCTCGACCGTCTGAGTTCGACCCTCTCGGGCGGTGAGAGCCAGCGTATCAATCTGGCCACATCACTCGGCAGCAGTCTGGTGGGATCGCTCTATATTCTCGACGAACCCTCGATCGGCCTCCATCCGCGCGATACGAACCGTCTGATCAAGGTGCTCAAGCAACTGCGCGACCTGGGCAACACGGTGATTGTCGTCGAACACGAGGAGGAGGTGATCCGTGCGGCCGACTACATTGTCGACATCGGCCCCGAAGCGGGCGAACACGGCGGAGAAGTGGTCTTCAGCGGTCCCGCTGCAGAGCTTGCCCAATGCACCGCGAGCCTCACGGCCGACTACCTCACGGGACGGCGGCGTATCGTCCCGCCCACAACACCGCGCGGCTGGAGCAACTCGATCACAATACGCGGAGCAAGGGAGAACAACCTGAAAAACATCGACGTACGCATCCCGCTCGGAGTGATGACCTGCGTTACGGGCGTCAGCGGTTCGGGCAAATCGTCACTCGTAAAGGGTATCCTTTATCCGGCGTTGCGGCGCATGCTTTTCGATACGGGGGTGAAGCCCGGCGATTTCGATGCCATCGAGGGCGACGTGTCGCAGCTCAAATCGATCGAAATGGTCGACCAAAACCCCATCGGCAAATCGTCGCGCTCGAATCCCGTCACCTACATCAAGGCCTACGACGAAATACGCAAACTCTTTGCCGACCAACCCCAAGCCAAGCATACGGGACTCACCCCGTCGCATTTCTCGTTCAATATGGCGGGCGGCCGGTGCGAAGAGTGTCAGGGCGAGGGCACGATCAAGGTCAGCATGCAGTTCATGGCCGACGTCGAGCTGGTCTGCGAAGCCTGCGGCGGCAAACGCTTCAAGGACGAAATCCTCGAGGTGCGCTACCGGGGAAAGTCAATCTGCGATGTGCTCGACATGACGGTCGACGATGCCGTGACGTTCTTCTCGGAGGATCGAAAGGAGGCCACGTGCCGACGTATTGTCGAACGGCTCAAGCCGTTGCAGGACGTAGGACTCGGATACATACGACTCGGGCAATCGTCATCCACACTCTCCGGCGGCGAGAGCCAGCGCGTGAAACTGGCCTCGTTCCTCACGAAGGACAACCCGGCCGGAGGCAACGTACTGTTCCTGTTCGATGAACCGACTACGGGACTCCATTTCCATGATATTTCAAAACTGCTTGCCGCCTTCTCGGCTCTGATCGAACGCGGACACACGATCGTCGTCGTCGAACACAATATGGAGGTCATTCAATGTGCCGACTGGGTCGTAGATCTCGGTCCCGAAGCAGGCGACGCCGGCGGACAGATCGTCTACGAAGGAACACCGCAGGGGCTCATGGAGTGCACGGAGAGCTATACGGGCCGCTACCTCAAGGCCAGGACACAACATTGAAATCCAACGTTCCGATGGAAGAGTTTCATACCTACCGACTCCCGAACGGCATCCGCGGCATACACCGCTGCGTGAAGAGCAACGTGGCTCATTGTGCGTTGATCATAAACGCGGGAACTCGTGACGAATGGCCCGATGAGTATGGGTTAGCCCATTTCACCGAGCACGCATTCTTCAAGGGAACGGAACGCCGCCGCGCATGGCAGGTCAACTGCCGGCTCGAAAACCTCGGCGGTGAATTGAATGCCTTCACCACCAAAGAGGACACCACGCTGCACGCCACCACACTGCGAAGCGATTTTGCCAAAGCCGCAGAATTGCTCTCCGACATCGCCTTTCATTCGACCTTCCCCGACCGGGAACTCGAACGTGAAAAGGAGGTCATCGTCGACGAGATCAACACCTACAAGGACTCTCCGGCCGACCTGATCTACGACACGTTCGAAGACCTGCTCTTCGAGGGATCGGAACTGGGACACAACATTCTGGGACGTAAGCGTTCGCTTGCCCGCTTCGACGGCCATGCCATCCGCCGTTTCCGAACCCGCACGCACACCTCCGACCAGATGGTCTTCTCGTCGATCGGCAACCTCTCGCCCAAGGCGGTCGAGGCGATCGCCACCCGCTATTTCGCACCGGCCGCCGCATCGGTACGCACTGTATCACGGCACGTGCCCGAGCCCAGCGCGCACTTCGAACGTACGATCTCGAAACATACCCACCAGACTCACTGCATCATCGGAAGCCGAGCCTATGGCATCGACGACCCACGCCGACTGCCGTTGGCTCTGCTGGTCAATCTGCTTGGAGGACCGAGCGCCAACTCGTTGCTCAATGTCGTAGTTCGTGAAAAACACGGTCTGTCGTACAACATCGAGGCCTCCTATACACCCTATACCGACTGCGGCATCGTAGCC
>CALUII010000035.1 GCA_944320665.1 uncultured Alistipes sp.
GTGCAGCCGGGACAGATCATCTCGCTGAGCAAGCTGTGTGACGAGAACTCGTGTTTCAAGCGTCGCGACATGTAGCTGGTTCAGGTGCGTGACATCGTTCCGGCTACCTCGAACCAGGTGCTGCAGGGTATTACGCGAGCCGCTTTGCAGACGTCGAGCTTCATTTCGGCCGCTTCGTTCCAGGAGACGACCAAGGTGCTCAACGAGGCTGCAATCCAGGGCAAGGTCGACCCGCTGGAGAACTTGAAGGAGAATGTGATCTGCGGTCACCTGATCCCGGGTGGTACGGGTCTGCGCGACTACGACGATCTGGTCGTCGGGTTGAAGTCCGATCTGGAGACGTTGCAGGCTGCAAAATAGCATTTGGACGCAAACTTCTGTTTCGGACGCCCGGTTGTCCCGGTTCGATTCTGACAGCAGAAAACACAAAAAACCTCCTCCGCACCCATGCGGAAGAGGTTTTTTTGTGTGCTTGAGAGCCTCCTAAAAAAAGTGAGGTTCGAAACACACAATGGTTGGAGGTCCCACTCCTGCGGAACGTGCCAACGAGGGGGCAGGAGGCGGCGAGGCATAGGAAATAACAGTAAGGACCCGCGTAGTGGCGGGTACCTGCGTGCTGCAGCACCCGACCTCACCTATAGGGCGTACTGAATCGCTCCAGTGACAAGAGCCGCCTGCACATCCATATGATTGGTGCAGGCGGCTCTTGTCGTGGCGATGTGGTTCGTCGGCGCGTGACGAACGATTACTACTCCGTGGGGGTATATCCGCGGGCCAGCCCGCCCTCGCCCGTTTCGCGATAGAGGCTCGGCAGGTCGTGCCCCGTCTCCTTCATAACCTCGACCACGCGGTCGTAGCTCACCATGTGCGAGCCGTCCGACAGGGTGGCATAGATATTGGCATCCAGCGCACGGGCCGCAGCCACGGCATTACGCTCGATGCAGGGGACCTGTACCAGTCCGCATACGGGGTCACACGTGAGTCCGAGGTGGTGCTCCAGCGCCATTTCGGCTGCATATTCGATTTGCGACGGTGTACCGCCAAAAAGCTGGCAGGCGGCTGCGGCGGCCATGGCACAGGCAACGCCCACTTCGCCCTGACAGCCGACCTCGGCACCCGAGATCGAGGAGTTGGTTTTGGCCACGTTGCCGAAAAGCCCTGCTGTGGCCAATGCACGCAGGATGCGGATACGCAGGAAATCGCGCGAGGTGGCCAGATGGTAGAGCACGGCCGGCACGACGCCGCTCGAACCGCAGGTCGGAGCCGTGACCACGGTGCCACCCGATGCATTCTCCTCGGAGGTGGCCAGCGCATAGGCATAGATGCGTGCGCGCGAACGCAGCGAGTCGTTGTAGCTCTGCGATTTGACCATATAGGTGCTGGCCTTGCGGGCGACTTTCAGGCCGCCGGGCAGGACGCCGTCGTTGTTCAGACCGCGCTGTACGGTTTCGCACATCGTGGTCCAGATTGTATCGAGGTAGTCCCAGATTTCGGGGCCTTCGCAGTCGTTCACATACTCCCAGTAGGTCTTGCCTTCGCGGTAACACCAGGCTTTGATGTCGGCGATGGTGTGCATGTCGTATACCTGAGCCGGTTTGATCACCCCGGTGTGTTCGTCGGCCAGGGTGCCGCCGCCGACGCTGTAGACGGTCCAGGAGTCGATTACCTCGCCCTTTTTGAGTCCTTCGAAGAGCATGCCGTTCGGATGGAACGGCAGCACGATCTCGGGATGCCAGACGATTTCCGTCGGGGCGATCGGCTCCAGTACGGAGAGAATGGCCGCATCGGTCAGGTGGCCTTTGCCCGTGGCGGCGAGTGAGCCGTAGAGCGTGACGCGGAAGGCGTCGGGCAGTGACGGTCGGGCGGCAAACTGTTCGGCGGCCCGTTTGGGGCCCATGGTGTGGCTGCTTGACGGACCGCAGCCTATCTTATACAGCTCTTTGAGTGATTCCATGATGCAGTACGTATATGGGTGCTTGGATACGGGGCAAAGATACGATTATTTCGCAGACTTTAGGTGTGCGGGCTCTGTTTTCTCCGGGTGTGGGTGTATAGGCCGTGTGTACGTGGCGGGTGGATCAGGCCGTTTGGATCTCTATTGCGAGAGGCGCGTGAAAGCGGGAGGGTGAGGTGGCCGCACGCTGGCACCGGCCAATGGAGCGGAGAAGGCGTGCCCCGGCTGGGGATTCCCGTCATGCCGATGAACCGGGTGTGGTAGCTCCACCGCGACTCGAACGCGAATTTAGGGTTTAGGAAACCCTCGTTCTATCCCTTGAACTATGGAGCCAATATGTTGTAGTTGGCGTCTGTATATCTGTTCTTTGCAACGCGCCGTGGCCGTGTTCCGCCACCTTGCGGAGCGTGATTACCTCCCTGGGTCGGTATTGTAGGCCCTAATCTCCTCGGCAGCCTCCCTGAAACGTTCGACCGGTACAAAGTGCAGGTGGTCGAACTCTTCATATCCACCGGGGTGCGTCGGCAGGTGGAGGATGAGTTTTCCCGAACCTTCGGTTGTTGCGCTTGTCGCAAGGGGCACCTCCGCCAGCGTGCGGTCAAAGGGACGTCCCGCATGATCCACGCACAGAACATACAGACGTATGCTCGTAGTGCTGGTGCTTTCCACCGTATCCTGATGCGCGATCTTCAAACTCGAGAGTCGCACGTCAAGTTCCAGGTCGCAATTGCTGCGCAAACGCTCCAGGGTCACCCCCTCGACCCGATACCGCGGGTCGTCGCAACGGAAGGGTACCGGCCGGTGGCGCAATGCTCCGAAATGGGGCCGCAATACCCGGTACAGTTGCTCCTGTTCAGTTCCGGTCCATGTCCGTTGTTCCTCGGCGACCGCGGCTGGCAGGGCTTTCCGCGTCAGTTGGGGCAAGGGGCCGAATACACCGTCCGTAGGGTTGCAGGCTCCGAGTCCCACGGTCAGCCACATGCATGTGAGTACGAGACCGGATCTGCAACGGGCGAGGTGTGTGCCAATGGTCTTTCCGGACATCCTGTTGCCTCTGTTTTGCGCAAAGATACAAAAAAATCCGATTGTTCCGCCTTTTGTCGGGACGTATTCCCGTAAGGCGTGCGGGGTGTCCGGCGCGGCTGCCGCCGTGAGGGTGTGGTCTGCAGTGGGTCAGATTCGGTCTATCCAGTGCCGCAGCTTCAGGAAGATACCGTCGCGTTTGGGGTTGCGACGTCGGTTGCGTTCGATGATGCGTGCAAAAGTCTCGGGGGCTTGTCGTTCGAGCCGTTTGAAGTATCCGTAGATGCCCCACGTGAAGAGCAGCCCCAGGCAGACGACAGTCAGAGTCTGTACCTCGTCCGAAGCCCCGAGTGCGCCGCTCAGGGCCCAGCACAACAAAATGAGCGTGTTCAGCGACAGGATGATGATGGTGGTGACGATGTGCGAGAAGCCCAGCTCGATGAAGAGGTGGTGCAGGTGCGTCTTGTCGGGATGGAACGGTGAATGGCGTTTGCACATGCGTCCGAGCATCACACGCAGCGTGTCGAAGACCGGGATGGCGAGCACGGCGAGCGTGAAGGCTACCGAGGAGTATCCTCCGTGGGCGAAAAGCTGCGTTACGCCGTCGGACTGGATGGTCTGCATGACAAAGACCGACATGAGTACACCCATGAGCAGGGTGCCTCCGTCGCCGATGAACATCTTCGATTTGCGGCCGAAGACGTTGTGCAGGAAGAACGGCACGAGCGATCCGATCGTGCCGGCAGCCAGCAGACACATCGCCGGATCGGAGCCTCCGAGCAGGAAGACGAACCCGAAGACGATGCTGGCCATGATGCAGTAACCCGACGAGAGGCCGTCGACGCCGTCGATCAGGTTGAGTGCATTGATGATGCCCACACAGGCAAAAAGGGTCAGCGGGACGGAGATCCAACCGGTCAGTTCGTAGCATCCGAACAGGCCGTGGAGGTTGTCGAGGACATAGTGGCCGCTGACGAGCAGCAGCACGACGGCCAGAATCTGCAGGATGAAGCGCGGCAGGGGTCTCAGGTCGAGCAGGTCGTCGGTCGTGCCCGTATAGAGCATGAGGGTCATGGCCGTGATGACGGTCAGCAGCGAGGCATAGTCTGCGGTGTGTCCCACGGCGCATCCGACGCTGAGGATGATTCCGAAGTAGACCACCACGCCGCCCAGGATCGGGACGGGTTCCTTCTGCAGTTTGCGGGCGTTGGGATTGTCGACAATATTTTTGAGGCGGGCGATGTGCACCACACGGGGATGCAGGATCGTCACGGCGACGAGGGCAATGAGAAACGGTAGCACGAGGAGCATACTATAATCCATATCTTTTTTGAGGCGATGTTAGCGATTTTCTATGTACCCGAAAGTCGGGCTGGTGTGCGTTTCTGTTCTCCCTTATGCGAAGAAAAGTGCGCAAATGTACGGGATTTATTCCGTAAAAACAAGCACCGGATTTATTTTCCTTCGCCTGGCGGTTGTGTTGTAATTGATACGAACGACATCCGTCCGAACGTTACACTCCCGGCGGGAGATGAGTGTATTACACTCGATCTTGTAAACGGGTTGAGGCCCAGAATACTGCATCGTTACCTGTCGTTTCCGTCTTTGTCGGGGGCCAGCGTAGGGCCCCCCAAGGGGGCAGTTGGAACAAAGATACGTTTTTTTATGGAAAATCGGGCGCAGAAATCTGTTTTATAGAGTAATCCTTCGTTGTTTTGGTGGAGGGTGTCGGGACAAGAAACCTCCGAAAAGATTTGGCGGAATGCGAAAACCGTTGTACATTTGCTCCGCAGTCATTCGGAGGGATGGCAGAGTGGTCGATTGCGGCGGTCTTGAAAACCGTTGAGCTGCAAGGCTCCGGGGGTTCGAATCCCTCTTCCTCCGCCAAGTACAGGCATACGAATCGGTCCGTCCGATTCGGGATCCGGATCCGGCAACTTGCTTTGAGCAGTTGCCGGATTGTTTGTTGTTGCGGGTGAAAAGCCGTTTTTGCGGCAACCGCTGCCCCCCCCCTCTCGGGCCGGCTGCAGGGGGACTCTTCCCTCCGCCGGCCTCTGCGGCCGAATGCCCCCCTGAAATGGCGATCCATTCCGGTAGAGAATACCTAAATCTGGCGATTGATCGGTGGCGCCCGGGCCGCTACCTTTGCCGTGCCAATTCTGAAAAAAGATGCACGGTATGGATTTTCATCTTTCAAATACTTCAATACAAGGTACTTGTATCCTGCAGAAAAGATCTGCATTCGGGCGCTTGGTCCGCCGCCTGCTTCTGCTCGTCGTGTGGAGTTTGGCCTTCGGCCCGGCTGATCGTGCGACGGCCCAGCCCCATCCCGAACACCGCGGGCGCAGCCGGTTGCCCGAACTCTCGGGCCGTGTCGTGGCGGCCGACAGTACGACGGTAAATTACGCGACCGTCTACCTCAAGCAGACGAACTTCGGCACGGCGACCGACGGCCGGGGAATCTTTCGGTTGCATGCCCCGTCCGGGGAGTACGTGTTGGTCGTTTCGGCCATCGGTTATCGGACCTCCGAGGTGCCTGTACACCTCGGACGCGACGGATTGCGGCTGAATCCGGTCGTGCTGGAGGCGGAGTCGACCCAGGTCGAGGAGGTGGTCGTGACGGCCAGCGGCGTGGGACGCGTGCAGCGTTCGGCATTTAATGCCGTGGCGCTCGACACCGAGCCGCTGCAGAATACGTCCAGAAGCCTGGGCGAAGCCTTGTCGCAGATGCCCGGCATGAAGCTGCGCGAGACGGGCGGTGTCGGATCGGACATGCAGCTGATGCTCGACGGATTCAGCGGCAAGCACGTGAAGATCTTCATCGACGGTGTGCCGCAGGAGGGGGCCGGTACGTCCTATGACCTGAACAACCTGCCGATCCACTTTGCCGAACGCATCGAGGTCTACAAGGGGGTGGTTCCGGTCGGATTCGGTTCCGATGCCATCGGCGGCGTGGTCAACATCGTGACCAGGCGGCGGCCGCAGAGCTGGTTTGTCGATGCATCGTACACCTTCGGATCGTTCAACACGCACAAGTCTAATCTCCACTTCGGACAGCGCTTCCGCAACGGACTGACCTACGAGGTCAATGCCTTTCAGAACTATTCGGACAACGACTACTGGATCGACAACTGGGTGCGTGAATTCGAGGTGCAGCCCGACGGCACGGTCGTGAAGCTTCCGGTCGACAAGAACGACGTGCGGCACGTGCGGCGTTTCAACGACTGCTTTCACAACGAGGTGGTGATGGGCAAGGTGGGCGTCGTCGACAAGTCGTGGGCCGATCAGCTGCTCGTCGGCCTCTCGTGGTCGAACTTCTACAAGGAGATCCAGACGGGCGTCTACCAGGAGATCGTCTTCGGTCAGAAACACCGCCGCGGCCAGTCGTTCGTACCGTCGCTCGAGTACCGCAAGCGCAACCTGCTGACCGAGGGACTCGATCTCACGGTGACGGCCAACTACAACCACAACGTCACACGCAACATCGATACCGCGGCACGCTCCTACAACTGGTACGGCGCCTACTACGAGACCGACGTCCGCGGCGAGCAGTCCTACCAGAAGAGCGAGTCGCGCAATACGAACTGGAATGCCACCTTCAATCTGAATTACCGCCTCGGTGAGGCCCACACGTTCACCTTCAACCACGTCTGGAGCGACTTCCGCCGTACGAGCCGTTCCTATGTCGGCACGTCGTCCGTGCTGACGGCCTTTGATATCCCGAAGGTCACGCGCAAGAACATCAGTGGCCTGTCCTACCGGCTGATGATCTCGGAACGTTGGAATCTTTCGGCCTTCGGCAAGTACTACCGCCAGTATAACGAGGGCCCCGTCTCGCAGAGCAGCGACGGCGTGGGGGACTACATCCGCATGTCGCGCACGGTGAGCGCCTGGGGATGGGGCGGGGCCGGCACCTACTACATCCTCAAGGAGCTGCAGGCCAAGTTCTCCTACGAACGGGCCTACCGGCTGCCGACGACCGACGAACTCTTCGGAGACGAGGACCTCGAGGCCGGGCGCACCGATCTGCGCCCCGAGCGGAGCGACAACTTCAACTTCAACCTCAGCTACAGCCTGCCGCTCGGCGCGGAGCACCGGCTCTATGTGGAGGGAAGTCTCCTCTACCGCGACACGCGCGACTACATCAAGCGCGGCCTGGGCAAGCACGGCACCACGCAGTTCGGCATCTACGAGAACCACGGCCACGTCAAGACCCGCGGCTATACCCTTTCGCTGCGCTATGGGTTCGGCCGCTGGCTGAGTGTCGGCGGCACCTACAGCGACATCGACACGCGAGACTACGAACGGTTCTGGACCGGCTCGTCGCAACAGGAGAGCATGCACTACAAGGTGCGCCTGCCCAACATCCCGTATCGTTATGCGAACTTCGACGCCACCTTCTCCTGGCACGACCTCTTTGCGCGGGGCAACGTGCTCACCGTCTCTTACGACGGCTTCTGGCAGCATGCCTTCCCGCTCACGTGGGAGAACATCGGCTCGAAGGAGACGAAGGCCTACGTGCCCGAACAGCTTTCGCACAACCTCTCGATCTCCTACAGCCTGAAGCAGGGACGCTACAACCTCTCGTTCGAGTGCCGCAACCTGACCGATGCGCGCCTCTACGACAACTTCAGCCTGCAGAAGGCCGGACGGGCCTTCTACGTCAAGGCACGCGTGCATTTCGGCAATTGACGTGCGTCTGAGCGGGGCGGCGTGTGGGGCGGCCTCGTATGGGTGGAATATGTACCAATCAAAAATCAATAAACCTATGAAAAAGTATCTGATGTGGATTTTGCTGGCCACGCTCGGTGCGGGCGTTTCGGCCGGCACGACTTCGTGCAACGACACCAACGACCCGGTGACCTCCCTCCCCGGTGGCGGAACCGGTTCGGGGGACTCCGGTGCGGACACGCCCTCCGCAGCGCGTTACGTGATTGCCGCCCAGGTCGACGGCACGAGCTACCTGCTGACGGCCGAATCGCTCGACGAGGGCCGCGTCACCACGCGGGGCGAGGGTACGGAGGTCGTCGGCGGAACCTACTGGGTCTTCCACGGCACGGATTATCTCTTTGCTCTGGTCTACAACAACGGCGGTGCCGGTACCGGAGCCTCCTACTATCTGAACGGCAGCGGCGTTCCGACCGAAAAGTACACCTACGAGTACAACCGCATCACGACCTACGGCACGTGGGGCGATCGGGTCATCACCGTCTCGACCGGCGATTCGAAGCAGGCCGATGCCGACGGCAACCTGGCACAGGCCTTGCTCTTCAACTACCTCGATGCCACCACCGGTGCGCAGTCGTCGGGGTCGGTGCTGGCCGAGAACTTCGTCGGCAACGGAGAGAAGGTCTCCTTTGCCGGAATCGTCGAGGCGAACGATCGGCTCTATACGTCGGTCGTGCCGATGGGTATGAGCAAGTACGGGGTCAAGCAGTGGCCCGACCGTGTGACCGATCCCGAACTGGTGGCCCAAGCCGACGGCGGATCGAATTCGAGCAGCTACGTGGCCGGTGAGGTTCCCTCGACGCAGTATCCCGACGAGGCTTGGGTGGCGATCTACACGGGGGACCGCTTCGACGAAGAGCCGGTGATTGCCCACACCGACCGGATCGGTTATGCCTGTGGGCGTATGCGTTCGCAGTACTACCAGACGATCTGGGCGGCGGACAACGGCGATCTCTATGTATTCTCGCCGGGCTATGGCCGTACGGCCGCTTCGTCTGCCGACCTGAAGAAGGTGACCGGCACACTCCCTTCGGGGGTGGTGCGCATTCGTGCCGGTGAGACGCAATTTGATCCCGACTACTACGTTAATCTGGAGGCGATCGGCACCCGCAAACCGATCTTCCGCTGCTGGCATATCTCGGAGGATTACTTCCTGCTGCAGCTCTACAAGGACGGGGCCGAGGGAATGATCCGCGACGGCAAGGATGCCGACGTGAGTGAACTGGCCATCTTCAAGGGCGAAGAGCAGAGCATCGTCCCCGTAACGGGCCTTCCGGACGATCTGGCCGGCTTCGGCGGTGCACCCTACGGTGAGGAGGGGGCCGTATATATGGCCGTGACGGTGACGGGCGGAGCCAAACCGGCCTTCTACCGGATCGACGCCCGCACGGGGGTGGCTGCGCGCGGACTGGAGGTCGATGCCGAGTCGGTCAGTGCCGTCGGACGTTTGGCCATCCGGCGTTGAACGGATGCGGGGTGACGGGTGTCTGCGTCTGCGGCGAAGGGCCGACGGCGGGGTGAGCCGTGAGGCTGTGCGATGGGGCGGTCGCTGGACGCAGGCCGGCTGGCGAACTGAAACGAAATGAATAGAAAATGAGACGGTTTTTTGCGAAATTACATCTTTGGTTGTCCCTTCCGTTGGGGATTATTCTTTCGGTGATCTGCTTTTCGGGGGCTTCGCTGGTCTTCGAACGCGAGATCACGCAGGGGGTGCAGCCGCAGCTCTATCGGGTGGCGCCGCCTTCGGCCGAGGCCCGTCCGCTGCCTCCGTCGGAGCTGGTCGCCCGGGTGCGCGAGCAGTTGCCCGACACGTTGCGGATCGGTTCCGTGCAGTGGCCGGGCAGCGCGGCGGAGCCATGCATGATTTCATTCCGGGAGGTGGGACGCAGTCAGTTGAGTGTCGATCCCTATACGGGCGAGGTGAAGGGGTGGACGAAGACCCCCGCCTTCTTCCAGACCATGCGCCGTCTGCATCGTTGGTTGATGGACGCTCCGGCGGCCAAAGGCGAGATGTCGTTCGGCAAGGCCGTCGTCGGGTATGCGACGCTGGCGATGGTCGTGATTCTCGTCAGCGGGGTGGTGATCTGGGTTCCCCGCACGCGCAAGGCCTGGAAGCATCGGCTGCGCGTCTCGGTCCGTAAGGGGTGGCCTCGGTTCTGGTACGACAGCCACGTGGCGGTGGGCTTTTATGCCGTTGTTTTGCTGCTGGTGATGGCCCTGACGGGGCTCACCTGGTCGTTCGGATGGTACCGTACGGCTGCATACGCACTCTTCGGTGGCGGTCGCACGGTCGCCGCGACGACGGCGGTTTCAGCCGGAGCCTCGTCGCCGACGGATCGGGCGGCGGAGCAGCAACGTCCGGCCTTCGATCCTCGGGCATGGGATCGGGTGCTCGGGCAACTGCAGGCGCTCTATCCGCATCACGGGGCGGTGAACCTCTCGGTCGATGGCGAGGGGCAGGTTGCCTCCGATCCGCGGGCCCAGGTGCGGCGGAGCGATCGCGTGACATTTGATCCCGAGACGGGAGCGATCCGATCGCTCCTGCCGGCCGATCAGCAGCCCCGTTCGCAACAATTGCGCAGTTGGTTCTATGCCTTCCATACGGGGTCGTGGGGCGGACTAACGGTCAAGATCCTCTGGTTTCTGGCAGCGCTGGTCGGCGGTACGCTTCCCTGGACCGGCTATTATCTCTGGTTGCGGCGTCGGCGGAATGCCCGCGTCGCTCGGGCCGGACAAGCAGCCTCCCGGTGATAGGTGGTTTTGGACGGTTTTCCGGCGATGGCTGGCGTCGCGTGCGGCGGTGAAAAAACGGGTTGCAGCTGCAACCCGTTTTTTTTGCTCGAAGGTTACTGTTCTCCGCGCTTTCGGGCGACCTGTTCACGTATGTCAACCAGGGGCACCATGAAGGTACGGCATTCGGCCGTCACTTCGATTTCGGCCGTGGCGCAGTATTCCGTGGGAAGGTCTCCCTCCTGATCGATCACGTAGTTTCCGTTGGCGTCGTGGAATACGTAGAGCGTGTATTTCCCATCGGGAATTTGTCCGAGTTCGATCTCAACGGACGGTGCCGTGGCATCGGTGATGCCGTAGTAGGTGCCGTCTGTGGTTGTGAGCAGGACCTTCCCCTCGCTGGTCGGGATGTTGGTGATCTTCACTACGACCGGTTCGCTGTTCCGGGCAAAGAGTGCGGTCGCACCCAGCAGCGAAAGGGTCAGAACGGTCGAAAAAAGAATCTTTTTCATGGCGGTGTAATTTTTTTGTTGGTTGGTAAAATCAATCGGTTTATAATATAAACAAAATGGAGCTTAAAAAAGAGTTGCTTGGCGGAACTCTTATTGCAAATATAAACAAGTTTACGTTATAAACAAAATAAAAACGATAAAAATGCCACCCATAGCGAGGATGTCTCTATTCGCAGGATCGACCCGTGCGTGAGTCCGTCGATCGGGTGCCGATGAGGCGGTTTGAAGGTTCGGCTGTGGCTCGCCCTACTGGCTTGGGGTGGCCGGCCGAGGGCGGACAGCCGGTTATTTGGCCTTTGCACCGAGCGGCTCCAACGCGTACCGCGTGAAGGCGAAGTGGGCCGGAATGTCGCCCGTCTCGACCGACCAGTTCAACGTGCCGTCCGGATGAAAACAGTAGAGGCGCCCCGGTGTGACGTAATCCCCCGCATCGGTGACATAGATCTCTCGTGTGTCGGGATGTACGGCCAGCCCGTAGGGGATAGCAATGCGGTCGTCGGTGCCGTCGGTGATGAACTGCCGCGTCAGGATGCGGTGGCTGGCCACGTCGACGATCGCATAGCTGACCGTGTTGCTCTGCGTCGTATAGTTCCACTCGGTGCTGTAGACGTAGAGCGAGTCGCCGCAGAGAGTCATGTTGCTGCAGGGCAGCAGGTTGAGTTCGTCCACCACTTCGTCGCTCCGGCTGTCAATCACGTAGGTGCGCGACGGCACCTCGTAGTAGTCGCCGCGCGACGAGACCCAGATCTGTCCGTAGCGGTCGATCTCCATGCGGTGGAGGTTGATCGCCACGTCGATTTTGCGCACCTCTTCGAACGAGCCCAGGTCGATGACCGAGACCGTGCGGTCGTAGTTCGGCACGCGGTAACCGCCCGAATTGGCAACGTAGAGCCGGCCGTCGGTGATGACCATCTCCTCGGGTTGATAACCCACCGTACAGGTGTCGACGACCTGCAGCGTGGCGGTGTCGATCTTGGCCACGTAGCCCAGCCGGGCGTTGGGGTCGATCTGCACGGGCCCGGCATAGGAGCTGACGTAGGCATAGCCGCCGTCGAAGACGATGTAGCGGCAATTCGGGATCGAGATTTGGGTGAGGTGGCGGGCCGTGCGCAGATCCATCACCTCGACGAAGTGCGAGCAGTTGATCACGGCGTAGAGTTTGTTGCCGTAGATCTGCAGGTCGTTGCCGACGTCGCCCAACTCCTTCACCACACCCGGATTGCGTTCGGCATAGAGGTTCTTGGTGTAGACGCCCGTCGCGTAGTCGAAATAGTCGAGCGTCGCTTTGTTGCTGCCCATGTTCCCCTCGTTGAGGAGAAAAAAGCCACGTATCGGGCCCGTTGCGGCCTCCGTGTCCACTCCGCCGGTCACGCCGGTCGAGGTCGAAGGAACGATGGCCTCTTCGCGGCGGCACGAGAAACTGGCCAGGAGAAGTCCCGTCAGCAACAGGGCTCCGAGACGTTTGCAGGAATGAGGCGTGTGTGCGGTGTATTTCATAGCGTCCATGCGATGATGAGTTTGACGTTCGTACCCGGCATCGGGTAGCATTGTACGACTTCGTATTGTTGGTTGAAGAGGTTGTTCACCTCGATCGTGGCGCGCAGTGCCGTGCGGCGCAGGCGGAACTCCTTCGAGAGGGCGAGGTCGCTCGTGTACCACGACGGCGAGTAGTTCTCGGGAATGTTGGCCGAGGACTCGTAGCGTTCGCCGGTGTAGATGAAACTGTAGTTCAGACTCCACGTACGGTAGTTCAGCCCGACGAGGAGTGACCCGCTGTGCCAGGGAACGTAGGGGATCTGGTCGCCGTAGTAGGGCGACGTGGGGTCGGTGCGGTCCTGTGCCTGCTGATAGGTGTAGGTGAGGCGCAACCTTCCCTCCACGGGGCCCAGACCGAGCGTCGCACCGGCGGCCAGATCCACTCCGCGGATCTCGACACGGCCCAGATTGACCATCGTCCATTGGAATTGATTTGAGGTGGGCATGGCGATGATCTTGTCCTGCACCTCGTTGTAGTAGGCGTCGGCCGAGGCGTCGATACGCCGGAGGGCGGAGGAGGAGGTCCAGGTGCGGGCGTAGGTAAGTCCCACGTTGTATTGGGTGGTGTATTCGGGTTTGAGGTATTTGTTGCCGATGAAGGTGTAGTAGAGGTCGTTGAGCGTGGGCATGCGGAAGATTCGCTTGTAGAAGGCCCGCACGGCGAGGTCAATCGTCCGGAACGGGCGGTATTGTGCCACGACGGTCGGCGTGAAGACCTGTTTGTTCCCGGCGGCGGCTCCCTCCGTGCGGGCCTGGTCGTCGACGAAGGTGTAGAGCAGGCTGCCCTGCACCTTTACGGCTCCGAAACGTAGCGTCGTTGCCAGAGCCGCAAGGAGCGTCAGCCGCGACGGGTAGACGAATTGAACGAGGTCGGCCGTCAGGGTGTTGTACTGCAGGTCGACCGCCAGATCGGCATCCCACCACGAGGTGAGCGTAAAGGCGTGGGCGGTCGAAAGATAGGCCTCCTGTTGGCGGTAGTGGTTGTCGACATACATCGTCGTGACGTCGAGGCGCGGATCGGAGAGGTAGTGCAGGTAGTCGTAGGCGTACTTTGCCTGCACGACGAAGCGGTACCACGGCGTGAATTGCTGGTCGAGGGCCCCCTGGACGAAGAAGTTCGTATCCCACTGCCGGTCTTCGTGGCGGAACTTCCCGGGCTCTTCGCGTACGAAGGCGCCGGGATAGCCGCGTTCCGAGTCATAGAAGTAGACCTTGGCCCGCCACGAGCCCTTGTCGAGTCGGCCGAAGAGTCCCTCTTCGATGCGCAGGGCCCGGACATCGCCGTTGCGGCGCACGGCCGTCGTGTCGTATCCGTCGGCCTTCGTGTAGGAGAAGCGGTAGCGGCCCGTCGTGTAGAGAAATTCCGCGTTGAACGAATTCGAGATCCGTTTGCCCAGCTGCTGCTCGTAGAGTATCGAGGGGTTGATCGTGCCGAACGATCCCCCCTTGAGCGTTAACCGGAGGTTGTGGCGCCGGCCTGGGGCAAAGGTCGGCGTGCGCGTCTGCAGGTAGACGGCACTGGCCGAGGCGTAGTCCTTGGCCGACTGAATGGCCGAACTCTTCTGTCCGTTGTAGAGCGTCACGGCCTCCATGTTGTCGAGCGAATAGCGTCCGAGGTCGATCTGTCCGTTCTGGGCATTGCCGAGTTGGATGCCGTCGTAGAAGACGCCGACGTGTTGCGTGCCCAGGCTGCGGACATTGACGGTCTTCAAACCGCCGATGCCGCCGTAGTCCTTGATCTGCACGCCCGAAAAGTAGCGGATGGCATCGGCGACCGAGTGAGCGTTGAGTTTCCGAAGCTCCTCGCCACTCAGGACCTGGGCCGGAATGATCTTTTCGGGGGTGCGGCGTCCGACGACCGACACCGAATCGATGCGTTGCGTCGGCATCCACGACCCAAGCGAATCGCCGATGCCGTGCGCCAAAGCCGCTGCAGTCGGTCGCGTCGTCGTGCGGGCGGGCAGGGCCATGGCCCTGCCTACCTGCACGACGAGCAGCAGGCACATCAGTCGGATGAACGGACGTGCCGGGCGGCGATTCTTCATGCGGGTCATGCGTCGGATCCTCATTTGCTGCGGTTGTAGTCCTTCACGCCGAATACCTCGGTCGAGACCTCGCCGATCCAGCCGCACTGCTGGTTGACGGCTACCTGGATTTTGACGAAGTCGATGTACTTCAGGTGGGCGGGCGAGCCGTCGAAGGTGACGGCATCGGCAATCCGGAAGTGGTTGTCGTTGGCCGCAGCGGTGGGGTTTTCGTCGTCGGTGAGGCGGTCGATCGGGCTGAAGTTGTCGGCATAGCCCCATTCGAAGGCGGGATTTACCCAGTAGGTGCCGTTGCCCGACTGGTCGTAGCTGCGCGACTGCAAACGGATGCCTCGGAGCGTGTAGCTGTCGGCTTCGATCCAGGCCGGGTAGTAGTACTCCTGAGGGTGGTAGGCCGCGAGGTATTCGATCGTGCCGGTTGCTCCCCGGTTGTCGCGCCACGGTACCGACTGCCCGGGCCCGTCGGGGCGGGTGTAGGTCACGGCATAGGAGGGGTCGGTTTCGGGCTTGCCGTATTCGGAGCCCTTGAGCTCGTACCAGGTGTCGTTGGGCAGACCGTCGCCGTTTTCGTCCTGCATCACCCAGACGATGCCCGGCTCGGACGAACCGGCAAAGGAGTTGCCCGTGACGGCGAGGTTGTATCCGCCGTCGTTGTCGATGCTGTGGTCGAAGCCTGCGACCAGATAGCCGCCGAAACCGCCCAGCGAGACGTAGGCCCCCTGTGCAAGCCGTTCGGCAGCATAGGCACAGGCCTCGGCCGGGGTGGTGATCGGCGCACCCTCGTTGATGAACTGACCCGGGGCGGGGGTATATTCGTAGATGCGGGTGCAGGCCGCCGCGCTGCCGGCCGTGGCGGGCCGATAGAAGCTCCCCTCGGGCGGGCAGACGACCACCGTGAGGTGGTGGGTGGCCACGACGTATGGGTTTTGCATCTCGACCAGCACGTCGTGTTCGCCTTCGTGTGCGGCCGTGAAGCAGTAGCAGGGCTCTTCGCCCTGTTGCACGATGGTGCCGTCGACACGCCATGTGTAGCGGGCGTCGAAGGCGTTCGTCGGGTCCAGAGCCTCCAGACGGATCGTGCGGCCGAGGGCGACGTGGTAGCGATCCTGCGCGAACGTCCAGCTGAAATCGACTTGCTCGGGCGTACGGACCCGGATCGTGCATTCGATCGTTTCGGAGCCGTCCTCGTTCGTGACGGTCAGCGTCAGGAGGTAGTCGCCCGTTTCGGAGCCGACGAAGGTGTAGCGCTCCTCGGTCGAGACCTCGATGCCGTCGACCAGCCAGCGGTACGTGGCCTTGAGGTCGGAGCCCAGTGTGGGTTGCAGAAGCAGCGTCGAACCTTCGAGCAGGGTGAATCCCTCCTCGGCACCGGGCAGGGAGACCTGGGGCGGCGCGAGGGCGAGAACGTCGATCCGCAGCTCCTTGCTGGCGGATCCGCCGCGGTTGGTGACCGTCAGCGTGATGTAGTAGCGTCCGGCTTCGTCGGAGGTGAAGAGCAGGGTCGGTGTGTCGCCGAGGGAGGTGCCGTCGTCGAGCATCCAGAGGTAGGTCGTCGCCTCGTCAGGGGAGGTGATCGTGGGGCGGATCTCGATCGTACGGCCGGTCTTGGTCGTGTAGATCGAGGTCTCGCTGTCGAGCGTGATGACGGGCGCCGGTGGAAGAGGGCCTTCGCCCTCCTCCACCGTGCAGGCCGTCGTGATCCGGAGCATCACCGCCAGGGCGGTGAGTACGGGTGCGAGTCGTCTCATCCGATGGATGGTTTATTCGAAGTTGGCGGGGAAGAAGACGCCGGCCGGGAAGTGCGTGTGGTTCTCGTAGTTCGTATCGAGAACCAGCGTTTCCCCTTCGGGACGGAACAGGCTGATGTTGTTGATCAGGAAGTCCCAGCCGTAGGCCTTGATCGTATTCATGTAGACCACGCCCGTGAGCGGATGGACGGCGATGTTGTTGTAGACGATGTTGCAGTTCGCGACCACGTCGGCGGCGTTGATCATCTTCTGCGACTCGCCGGTGGCGAAGTTGTGGCAATAGATGGTCGTCGTTGCGCCGCTGTAGTAGATCAGGTCCCCCACGGCCGTGATGCCCGGCGTGGCACCCCATCCGGCCGACAGCGAGCCGGTCGTGACGTCGTTCGTGCGGAGGATCTCGCAGGTCGCGGCATCGATCTTCGAGATCTGTGCCGGCGACGAGGTGGCGGCGAAGAGATTGCCGTCGTTCGACTTGACGATGCCCGTCACCGTACCGCTCATCTCGATGGTCTGGGCCACGCTCGTCTGGTCGGCCTCCAGAACGAAGATCTTCTTGCCTGCGATGGCAAATACCCGCTCTCCGATGGTGGCCATCGTCAGTTTCGAGGCCCCTTTCGACCCCTCGATGAAGGTGAGTTCGCCCGTCGAGCCGTTGAGCCGGTAGAGACCGGCGTTGTCGCGGACGAAGATGTTGGACTCGTTCAGTACGGCCACGTGCGTCGGCCAGCTGAGGGTTGCGAGCTGTTCCTTGCTGAAGGAGGCCTGCTTCTGGAGCGTGTGGCTGTCGGCGATCACCAGCATGCCGTCGCCGCCGCCGTTCTGCGAGATGATGTAGATCTTGCCGTCGTGTATGCAGAGATCCTGCGTGGTATTACCCAGTTCGGTGCCGTTGACCTGTTTGTAGACATTGTCCAGCACGTTGCCGTCGCGGTCGATGTAGATCAGCGAGCCCTGTTCCGTGGTCATGTTGCCTTCGTTGAGGATGAAGACGCCCATCGGGTCCGAGAAGTCGGGCAGCGTCGTGGCGTCGGCTTCGAAGGCGATGACCGGCATGGTCAGCATGCCCGAGCGGGCGATGACCTCATCCGAAGAGGTGGTGCGGGTCATGGTGGCACCGTCCGTCGTGCGGATCGTGACGGTGAATCCCTGGGTGAACTCCTGAGCCGGAACGACCAGGTAGCACGACAGCGGCTCGGCACTCAGCGAGCCCTGTCCGTCGAAGTCGAGTGAGAGAGTCGTCGAGGGGGATCCGTCGGCGAGAAAGGCAAATCCGTCGGGACCGACCGATCCCGTTCCGGCAAGCGGTTCCGCATGGTTGCCCGTCAGCTGGATGCTCTGCAGCGTGGTTTCGCCGGTCAGTTGCAGGTGCAGCAGGCCGCACATGTTGTGGAAGGCGAGGCCGTCATCGGCCGTCGCGGCCTCGGCGTACATCGGATGGGCCGTGGCGTCGAACGTCCCCGGGGTGTAGTGTTGTGTGGCCGGAAGGGTAACCGTACCGCTTCCGTCCACCAGATCCGCCGGGTAGATGGCTTCGTAGCGGTCGGCTTCGGGAACCTCGATGTACCAACCCTCCGAGGCATTGCCTTGCAGATCGTAGTCCGAACCGTTGACGCGGATGCGGTCGCCTGCCTCCCAGACAACGGAAAGGCCGTCGAGAGCGGCGCGTGTCGGTGCCGTCTGCACGTCGAGGCGCACCGTGGTCCCCGAGGGGCGCAGTGTTTCGTCGTTATGTGTGAAATCATCGTTACAGCCCGTTGCACATGCGCCTGCAACGACGGTCAGCAGCAGATAGAAGATTTTTTTCATGATCGGTCGCGTTTGGTTGTAGTTCGTTAGTTCCATCCCTCGATGCGGCTCCAGGAGCCGACCGTTTCGTCGTAATCCTCCGTGGTGAGTGAGACGGCAAAGCCCTGTTCCGTCCGTACGGACAGCACCTCGATGACGGGTGCTGCGTAGTGGTTCTTCTGTTTCATCGTTGTGTTGTTTTTGGGTTTAGTGTTAAAATTTGGGTCAAACATTCGTTGCTTCACAGGTTGTTCGTGTCTCTTTGTGTCTGCATGTTGCGATCTGCCTCCGGGAGCCGGCGGCACAAAAAAATGGCCGCTTCCCCGTGCGAGCGGAAGTGCGGCCATGCCTGTGTGAAGTCAAAACGCGCGTTGTGTGTGCGACCTCTTGTGTCGAGTGGCGGATGCGCGCAATACGGCCTGCGTGTGCAAGGTGGCGTATTCGTGCGAAACCGTGTTTGCGGTCGTGGAAAATCGCTGTTTTGATTGGCACCCGTATTCCCGCAGGTGGAAAATCATCTATGCATCGTGCTCAGGCAGGTCTTCTGACTTGTTCCGGCTCTACGCCTTCCCGGTCCCATGCGGAACCAGTGGCAAAGAGTGTAGCGCCTTGTTTGTCCTGCCGGCAGGTAGGTGTTGTGCCGGACCGGAGGACGGAACTTACAGCAACGGGTATTGTCGCAGATTTGCACTGCGTTCCCTTTTTCATTTCGTTGCGCGGCCTCGCGTTGCGGGGTGCGCTCGGAAAACCTTTGCGGGGGCAAATATACGAATATTTTGCAAGTTGATTCGTTCGGAGCTCTTTTTTTTGCCGGGGAGTTACTGGGGGGCTTCGGAGTGGAGGAGCGGGTCGGTGGGGGACAATCCGATGATTTCTGCGGGAAAATGGACAGGCCAAGCCTCTGGGAGTCCGATCTGTAATCGTCTGTCGGATGCGGGGTTGCGCTCGGCACGGCTGCCGTCGGCAAACGGACTGCATGATGGAGCTCCCTCCGGAGAGACGGTCCGTCGGGCCCGGTTCGTGGGACGTGATGGGATACAAAAAAAGTGTAAATCTCGCAAATGCTTGATTTACACTTTCAGGCGGAGAGAGAGGCTCTCGAACCTACATATTCAAGAAATATCATAAAATTGCAAATCATTAATAATCAAGCACTAT
>CALUII010000036.1 GCA_944320665.1 uncultured Alistipes sp.
GACATCACAATGGTTTTGTAGTGTTTGGTTTCGATCATCGGATGACGGTTGTTTGACGTTGCAAAAGAACGTTGCGCGTCTTTCGCGGGGATGACATAAGTGTTACATTTCTGTGACAACACCTCGTTTTCTGCTTGTTCCGGGTCGATTGAATGCCGTTCCGTTGCGGCGGGGCGTCTCTTCTGAGGCAAGAGACGTGTGCTCCTGCAATTTTGTTGCCGGAATTGGGAAATCACGCATTCATACCCTACCTTTGTTGCCATGAAAACTACTGTTGCACCTCCGGTTGTTCTTTCGATAGCCGGTTCCGATCCTTCGGGTGGGGCTGGTGTCCAGGCGGACATCAAAACCATCTCGGCTTTGGGCGGTTATGCCGCTGCGGCCATCACGGCCATTACCGTACAGCACACCTGTGGCGTTTCGGCCGTGGAGTATCTGTCGCCCGATCTGGTGGCCCGTCAGGTCGAGGCGGTGATCGAGGACCTGCATCCCGTATCGGTAAAGATCGGGATGACGGGTACGGCATCGACGATTCGGGCTGTGGCCGAGGTATTGCGCCGGCAGGCCCAACCGAATGTGGTGCTCGATCCGGTGCTGGTCTCGACAAGTGGCCGGACGCTGACGCCACGAGATGCCGTGGAGACACTCTGTGCCGAACTGTTGCCGCTCTGCCGTGTCGTAACGCCCAATCTGGATGAGGCCGCTCTGCTGATCGGGCATTCGATCGAGACGCCGGACGAAATGGCCGAAACCGCCCTGGCTCTCAGCCGTCGTTACGGTTGTGCCTTTCTGGTCAAGGGCGGCCATCTTTCCGGAGCCCAGTCACCCGATCTGCTGGCCGAAAACGGACGGGTTCACGAATACTCGGCCGAACGCATCGATACGCCTAATTTGCACGGAACAGGATGCACCCTTTCGTCGGCCATAGCTACGTGGCTTGCACGTGGAGAATCACTGCCCGAGGCCGTACGTCGTGCCAAGGAGTATCTGCAACGGGCCATAGCCGGGGCCCGTGACTGGCGATTGGGGCGTGGAAATGGTCCGTTGTGTCACTTTCCGTGCGGATTGGAAGACACCCATTGTAAACCATGAAGTTGATTGTCGTTACATCGCCCGAATTTTTGCCCGATGAGGCACATGTCCTGTCTGAGCTGTTCGCTCATGGACTTGATCGGCTTCACCTGCGTAAACCGACGGCGTCGGAGTCTCAATTGGGTGAATTGCTCGGAGATCTGCCGCCCGATTGCCGTGCCCGGATATCGTTGCACGATGGATTCTCCCTGCAGAAGGCATATGGTCTCGGTGGGGTTCATCTGAACGGTCGTAACCCCCTGCCTCCGACCGGGTTTGACGGTCTGGTCAGTCGTTCGTGCCACTCGTTGGACGAGGTACGGAAATGGCGCTCCCATTGCGACTACCTCTTCCTGAGTCCCATCTTCGACAGCATTTCCAAGGAGGGGTATATGGCCCGTTTTTCGCCCGAAGAGTTGGAGTTTGCCGCTCGTGACGGACTGATCGACCGCCGTGTCATAGCGCTTGGCGGGGTGTCGGCCGATCGGATTGATGCGGTACGTCGGCTCGGATTCGGCGGAGTGGCCGTATTGGGCGATCTGTGGGGACGATACCATGCACCGGCCGATCTGCCTCGGTTGTTGCGTCATTTCGACACGCTGCGTCGGGCGACACTCCGTTGAGTGTCTCCGGATGTGTGCCGGTTCTGCATATCAGTGCTGCCACTCCCCCTGCATGAATCGCTTCGTAGCTGGATACAACGAAGCCCTCCCGCTTAGATGCCATAACGGCTTTTAGGCAGGAGGGCTTTGTGTTGGAATGTCACGTGGCTAGTTGCACGCACTATTTTTTCAGACGGGCGATGATCTCATCGGCCACTTTCTTGCCCGACATCAGCATACCGCCAAAGATCGGGCCCATACGCGGCGTACCCGAAACGGCCGATGCCGCCATGCCGCAGACGTAGAGACCCGGATAGATCTCCTTCGTACCGTTTACCACCTCCGATTCGCCCGTGGCTACATCGAGCGAACGCTCTCCGATGACGCCGCCCGTCTCCGTGGCGAGCTTGATGCCGTTTTTGCGGGCTACCGTTGCGGCGATTTCGCTGTCGTGCCCCGTGCCGTCGATGACGACCTTGGCCAGGATGTTCAGCGGGTCGACATGCAGTCCCTCACGCAGTACGGGGGTCCAGTTCACCACTACACCCGCAACGCGGTCGGCCTTGAAGATCACGTCCTCGACCGAGTAGCAGTTGAAGATCGTAGCACCGGCATGCACGGCGTGGTAGAGCAGCGACGAGGTGCTCTCAACCGAGTCCATCACGTAGAGACCGTCCTCGAACGGTGCGTGGTTGATGCCGAATTCGCGTACGATCGGCATGGCCTCCTCCTGGATGACGATCTGGTTGAACATCATGGCGCCACCCCACATACCGCCGCCCGGTGCCAGTTTGCGGTCGAACTGGGCCACCTTCAGTCCGGCTTTGGCCAGATAATATGCCGCTACGATGCCCGACGGACCGCCGCCCACGATGGCGACGTCGAGATCGAGGTTCTGCTGCAACTTCTCGAAGTAGGTACTGATAATACCCTGCGATACTTTGGTTTCGATCATTGTCTTCTCTTGTGTTTTTTTGTGTGTATTAGTAATTGATTAATGGCATTATTCCTTGCGCACGCGGTTTTCGGCATCGGGTGTGCCGTAGTCGCAGTCGCGCAGCTGCTGGCTCAGGCGCATGGCGCAGAAGTGCGGTCCGCACATCGTGCAGTACTGTCCATTCAGGTGGTTCGCCTCACGGTAGTATTCGAGCGCACGGTCCGGGTCGAGGCTCAGGTTGAATTGGTCCTTCCAGCGGAATTCGTAGCGTGCCTTGCTCAGCGCGTCGTCACGCACCTGGGCTCCGGGATGTCCCTTGGCCAGGTCGGCTGCATGGGCGGCAATCTTGTAGGTCACAACCCCCGTACGCACGTCCTCCTTCTGCGGCAGGGCGAGGTGCTCCTTCGGCGTAACGTAGCAGAGCATTGCCGTGCCGTACCAGGCGATCTGTGCGGCACCGATAGCGCTCGTGATGTGGTCGTAGCCCGGGGCGATGTCCGTTACGATCGGACCCAGCGTATAGAACGGCGCTTCGTGGCATTTCTCAAGCTGACGGTCCATGTTCTCGCGGATCTTCTGCATCGGCACGTGGCCCGGGCCTTCGATGAAGGCCTGTACGTTCTTCGCCCAGGCGCGCTCGACCAGTTCACCCATCGTATCGAGTTCGGCAAACTGTGCGCGGTCGTTGGCGTCGCGGATCGCACCCGGACGTAAACCGTCGCCGAGTGACAATGCCACGTCGTACTGTGCGCAGATATCGCAGATGTCGTCAAAATGTTCATAGAGGAAACTCTCGCGGTTGTGGATGCGGCACCACTGCGAGATGATGCTGCCGCCACGGCTCACCATGCCGCACAGACGCTCGTTGGCGTAGTGGATGTTCTTCAGGCGGATGCCGCAGTGGATCGTGAAGTAGTCGACACCCTGCTCGCACTGCTCGATGAGCGTATCGCGGAAGAGCTCCCACGTCAGCTTCTCGGCCTGTCCGTTGACCTTTTCCATGACCTGGTACATGGGTACCGTGCCTACGGGTACGGGGCAGTTGCGGATGATCCATTCGCGTGTCTCGTGGATGTTGTCGCCCGTCGAGAGGTCCATCAGCGTGTCGCCACCCCACTTGCAGCTCCAGACGGCCTTTTCGACCTCCTCCTCGATGGTCGACGTCGTGGCCGAGTTGCCGATGTTGGTGTTGATCTTTACCAGGAAGTTGCGGCCGATGATCATCGGTTCGGCCTCCGGGTGGTTGATGTTGGCCGGCAGGGCCGCGCGGCCGGCGGCGATCTCCTGACGCACGAACTCGGGCGTGATGTAGGTGTCGATGCCCAGTTCGCGGCAGTTCATGTTCTCACGGATGGCTACGTACTCCATCTCGGGCGTGATGATACCCTGCTTGGCGTAGTACATCTGCGTGATCTGCTTGCCCTGCTTGGCGCGGTACGGCAGGCGGATGTGCTCGAAGCGCAGGGGATCGAGGCTCCGGTCGGCCAGACGCATGCGGCCGTATTCCGAACTGATCTCGGACAACTGCTCCACGTCACGGCTGCGGATCCACTCCTCGCGCAGACGCGGCAGACCTCGTTTGAGGTCGATCTCCACATTGGGGTCGCTGTACGCGCCGCTTGTATCGTAGATATAGACGGGGGCATTCTCCTCCATCCGTTTTTCACCGTTTTCAACCGTGACCGTCGGCGTCAGTTTCACGCGGCGCATGCCTATGCGTACCTCCGGGTGGAGCGTGCCTTGCATGTAGACCTTCTCCGAATCGGGATAGGTGATCTTGATCTTGTTTTCCATAAGGTTATCGTGTAGTTTGTTTCTCTTATCGTGTAAGTTTGATGATTCGTTGCATCTCTGCCACGGGGTCTGCAGCCCGCAGGATGCTGCCGCTCAGGGCAATGCCGCTCAGACCGACCTCCTTCAGCGCCGGGATGTCGTCGGCCGTCACGCCTCCGATGCCTACCACGGGCAACGAGACGCCCGCCTCATGCAGTCCCTTGAGAATGTGGCGGTAGCCTTCGAGACCGAGGATCGGGGCCAGATTGCGTTTGGTCTCCGTGTAGCGGAACGGGCCGCAGCCGATGTAGTCGGCACCGTTGCGTGCATGAGCCAAGGCCTGTTCGAGGGTATTGGCCGTGCCGCCGATGCGGAACGTCGGCCCCAGGATCCGGCGAGCCTCCGCAATGGGCATGTCCTGCTGTCCCAGGTGGACTCCGTCGGCACCGAGGCGGCGCACCAGCTCGACGCGGTCGTCGATGATAAAGACGGCGCCGGCCGCACGACACAGGGCCAGAGCTTCACGGGCCGTGGCTTCGGCCTCGTCGTCCGCGACCTCCTTCATGCGCAGCTGCACCCAGCGGCATCCGCCCGCAAGGGCCAGACGCACCGAATCCAGGTAGGAGATCGTGTCGGTATGGTGGGTGATGAATTGTACGTCGAACATGGGCTCTCGTCTGTTTATATCCTATATGTGTGTGTCTCGGTCTTTGGAAGGAGGGTGTGCCGGACGCGCATCGGAGAGCGACGAACTCGAAAAAATCCCTACGACGGTACTAACCGTATCAGGTTCATCGGGTATGATCTCAGCCTTCCGTGTGCGTAAGTGGGAAGGCACCCCTTTTTTCCGAGAGCAAATTAAGGAAGAATATTTCGAATCTCCAAAACCTTTCGGTGGAAAAAATAAATTTATACGTATTGTCCTCCGATGGGACGTTGTGGGGGGGATGGGGCGAGATTCGTTTTTTTGCCTTACCTTTGTGCCTCGGAACATTATCACCTGTAGCACGCAACATATGAAACCTACGATAACGCTCAAGACAATTGACACGTCGCCGGCCGCCCTGGGGGCGGATGGACGGAGTACGGTCTACCCTATTCTCTTTATGATCTGTGCTGCTCATCTGCTCAACGACATGATGCAATCGGTCATTCCGGCAGTCTACCCCCTGTTGAAGGAGAAGTTCGGATTCTCGTTCGCGCAGATTGGCCTCATCACCTTGGTCTTTCAGATGACTTCGTCGCTTTTCCAGCCCTTCATCGGACGTTATGCCGATCGGCATCCGCGCCCCTTCTCGTTGGCCGTGGGTATGTGCTCCACATTGGTCGGACTTGTGCTGTTGGCCGTGGCACCGGGTTTTCTGTCCATTCTGTTGGCTGTGGCGTTGATCGGTTGGGGGTCGTCGGTCTTTCATCCCGAGTCTTCACGAGTGGCGCAACTTGCGTCGGGCGGACGCAAAGGTTTGGCTCAGTCGATCTTCCAGGTCGGAGGCAATGCCGGAGCGGCCATGGGACCGTTGCTTACGGCGCTGATTGTGATTCCGTTCGGACAGTCGTCAATCGGCTGGTTTGCAACGACGGCGCTGTTGGCCATTGCGCTGTTGGTTTATGTGGGGCGATGGTATCGGTTGCGCATCGACTACGTGGCACATGAAGAGGCTGCAGCAGCTGTGTCGGCCAATCACCCGAATGTCGGCCTGCCGCGGCGAACTATCCGCCGAGCCCTGCTCATTCTGACAGTATTGGTCTTCTCGAAATATTTCTACATTGCCTGCATGACCAACTACTTCACGTTCTTTCTGATGGACAAGTTTGCGGTTTCGGTGCAGGCATCGCAGTATTGTCTTTTTGCCTTTCTGGCAGCATCGGCCGTCGGCACGGTAATAGGAGGCCCGTTGGGGGACCGATACGGCCGAAAATATGTGATCTGGGGATCGATTCTCGGAGCGGCACCTTTTACGCTGTTGCTCCCCTATGTCTCGCTGACGGGAACGATCATCCTCTCCATCTTCATCGGACTGATCATCTCGTCGGCCTTCTCGGCCATTGTGGTCTATGCCACGGATCTGATGCCCGACAAGGTGGGCATGGTGGCCGGGCTCTTCTTTGGATTGATGTTCGGCCTGGGGGGTATTGGCTCGGCCTTTTTCGGATGGTTGGCTGATCGAACCAGTGTGGAGTTTATCTTTCAGATCAGCACGTTGTTGCCACTATTAGGTGTCATTACGGGGTGGCTGCCCAATATCGAGGTGCAGCAACGAGTCGAAAAATCGAAGTGACCCGCGAAATGGGGATCTTGTCGTGCAGGGCGATAGGCTGATGAGGTTGATATGTCGGATTACTTTTCGTTTGGAACGTATGCATCGCCCCTGGGGCGGATCTGTCTGACGGCTGATGCCGTCGGATTGACGGGACTTTGGTTCGAGCAGGGGCGTTTTGCTCCGTTCCTCGCCTTCGGAGAGCACGGCGACGAATACCCTGCGGCCCGAGGCGAGGAGAGCTGGCGAGACACGAAACTGGGACATGAAGTCGGCGCGTGGCTCGATCTGTATTTTGTCGGACGGATCCCCGATTCCGTGCCGCCTCTGCATCTGGCCGGGACTTCGTTTCGTCGGAGCGTGTGGGAGATGTTGTTGCGCATACCCTATGGCATGACGACTACATACGGTGCGTTGGCCCGGGAGTTGGCTCTGAAGACAGGGCATCGTGTGGCGGCACAAGCCATTGGTAACGCCCTCGGGCACAATCCCGTTGCTCTGATTGTACCCTGTCATCGGGTCGTGGGAAGCCAGGGGGCTTTGACCGGATATGCCGGTGGAATCTGGCGTAAGGCGGCATTGCTCCGGTTGGAACAAGAAAAATGAGGCGCCGCAACAACTCATTGGCCGACGCTGTCGGTCGGTATGAGCAGTTGTTGCATGGCGTTATTCCAGTTGGGAGTGACAGACTCGGCCGAGGTGTTTTGTGGAAGGAGCGTCTCTCCGTTCTGGATAGATTCTTGTTGGGCTGCGTCACGATCCATTCTGTCGGAGTATTCACCCTTGGTTGTGAGCGAATCGATGGTGCGTTTCGCACGTCGCTGTGCTGCCGTACGGCGACGGGGGCTGTTGTCCATGGCAGAGTCTCCTGCGGTACGGAATCCAGCACCCGATCTGTCGGCATCACGGCGGCTTGTGGCGCTTCGGAAGAGGGTGTCTCTGTTCACTGAAGTCTGCTGTGCCTCCTGCAGCGGGCGACGTACCAGTCGGCTGAAATCCTGAACGATCTGACGCCCCATGTCGGCAATCGTACTGTCCACCTTGCGGATCTCGACCGGGGTCACGGCATCCTTGTATTTGGCACGCCCCAGCCCGAACTTCATATGGTCGAGGTTGCCTTTGATATTCAAACCGAGTTTGAATGGAATGGGCGATTTTAGAATCGAAATATGATAATCGAAATTCATGTCGAGGTCCTGCGTGCCGCCTACGGCTGCCCGATAGCGGTCCAGAGCAATGGCAAAGGGATAGACCGTCACGTAACCATCCTTCACTCCGATATTTACGGCGATGCTGTCGATCAGATTGCGCTCCTTGTTCTTGAAGAGGAATTTTTTCGAGATTTCGGCAAATGTTTCTCCGTCCAACAGCACGAGGCTGTCGCCTTC
This sequence comes from uncultured Alistipes sp., assembly GCA_944320665.1. Classification (GTDB taxonomy): domain Bacteria; phylum Bacteroidota; class Bacteroidia; order Bacteroidales; family Rikenellaceae; genus Alistipes. The sequence goes on from CALUII010000036.1 coordinate 8,030, forward strand.
GATGTGTATGGCCGAGCGCAGCGACGGAATACGCAGCCGCAGACACGAATCCAGATCGGCTTCGGCCGTGATGTCGCAATTGACCGTTCCCTGGAATGACCGCAGCATCGGCACGATACTGTCGAGTGACGGGGTGATCTCAACCAGCCGTGCGATGTCGATGTCGCGCAGACGGAAATCAAACCCTGCATATCCACTGTCGGGGCGGCTGGCTCGGTAGAGAAGCGTCGTGCGCATGGTAGCGCCGAGTCCCCGCATGCTGAGCTCCTGCAGGTGTACGGTTTGGTTCTGAATGTCGACGGCCCCATGCACGTCGCGTAGCACGAGTTTGCCGTAGCGGACGCGGCGGAAATCGGTCTGCAGGGCGAAGTCTATGTTGCGCGGGACAACGAAAAGGCGCAGGTCGGTCGAGGTGGTGTCGCTCTCGATCTGCACGGTATCGGCCGGGAAGGAGATGGCACGCATTAATTGGTTGCAATTCAGGTTGCGCGAACTCAGACTCAACTCGGCACGCAATTTCCGACGGCGACGCATGGCGCCGTAGAGGTCGTAGACTGCACCGCTGGCCGTGAGGTCCGAACGTCCGACGCGCACGGTAGCGTTGCGTAGGGTGATGGCGCGATTGCCGACCGTCACTGATGTTTTGCGCATGCGGATCGGGAGGGCAAATTGCGGTACGGAAGCTGTCAGTCTGTTGAAACCGACGATTCCTTTGGGAATCCAGAGTGAGTCTCGGGCCTTTTCGGCAGTTACGGCAATACCCGCCTTGTCCATTCCGAGCCGCGATGCTCCGACACGGCAAAAGAGGGTGTCGGCCTCCAGGGCGAAGCCCACTTTGGGCTTGGCCGGATTGCGGTCGCCCGGTTGCAGACGAATGGTCGACGACGCTTTCTGGCAGAAGAGCCGAAGCGTGTCTCCGGCGTTGGCTCTCAGTTTGCTGAACGACATCTTGCACTCCATCTCGGCGATACGTGTCGTATCTTGCGGATTGGTGGTTTTGATCGTTGCGGTGAACTGCTCGAGCGAAGAGTTCAACGCGGGGGCTCGTAGCGTGAGGTCACGCACTTCGGCCTTGGCACCCAAACGGTCATTGCCGATGAAACGCAGGTCAGCGTTGCTCGTCAGTTCAAATCCACGGGCCGTGTCGCGGACGACAAACGAGTCGGTTTCGAGTTTGCCCAAAATGCGCAGACGCCCCAGGTCGCGATTGCGCAGGGCCGAAAGCCGGCATTTCAGTTTCAGATCGGCATTGAGGCGTCCCGAGAGTTCGATTCCCTCCTGCAACGGGAAAATTTGTCGTAAGGTTGTGAGGTCGATGACCGATTGCGTTTCGAAGGTCAGTTGCGGATCACCCAACAGATTTTCGGCTTTGGCTCGGGCCAGGATGTCGGTTTGGGCGCCCCGGAAACGGAAGATCTCCAGGTCGCAATAGGAGGCTTCGCGACGAGACGGATCGACCTGTCCTTTGAGTCGGGCGGCGAGCGTGTCGATCTTGTAGGGCGAGCCGGCGTATTGGGCCGAAGCACCCTCGATGGCGGCATCGAGCGTCACGAGCGGCAACGAATCGCGCCCGTAGGCTCCACGGATCTGTCCGTTGAGCCGGACGTCGCCCGTGGCCGTAAGTTTCTGCTCCTTGATGATGCTTGGCGGAATCATCTGCAATACTTTTTCGAGCGACGGGGCATGTAATCCGTATTCGAGATCAAGTCGCAGCAGACGCGCCGCCGAGTCTCCCCGTACGGTGCCCTTCAGGTCGAGGGCCGTGCCGTTAAGTTCGATCAATGCATCGCGGAGCGTCAGCAGACGTTGTGCCCGCTGGAAAGTTATTTCGGTCTTGAGATGAGCCGCAACGCGGTGGACAAGCAGTTGTCCGTCCTGCCAGTAGAGGATGTTGCGGTTGCGGAAGTCGACCGCCAGCAGAGAGTGGCGGTCGTAGAGATGGGCTTTCAGTGCGAGATCCGTATCCCACAGATTGGCAAAAACGCGTGTTTCGCGATCGTCGAACGTTACCGTGGCGTGGCGTAATCCGACATGCCGTAACGAAATGCCCCGCAGACGTTGTGTCGAATCGGCCGGATCGGGCAGCGAGTCGACTGCCATCGAGTCGGTTGGCAGGATGTCCCAGTTGGTGCGGCCGTCTGGCGCCTTGTAGGCGTAGACGCGGGCGCTGTCGATCGTCAGACGATGGATGTTGATACGTCGGTGTTTGAGGTAGTCGATCGGATCGATGACCAGTATGGCGCGTTGGAATGCCAGCAGCGAATCGGTGCGCTGCCACAAGGTGTCGCGCACCGATTTGGAGACAAGTGTACCCTCCGTGAGTTCAAGTCCCAGACGCGGAAAGGTTGAGAAGAAGGTCAACTCGACACGCGACAGATCGAGATGGGCGTTCAGATTCTTGTTGGCCGTCTCGACGACGAGGGGCGTCAGCTGCTTGGGGGTGAAAACAACGTACATGGCGACGGCAATAGCTGCGAACACCAGCAGCAACAGAGCGCCTAATGTGAAGCCTGAGATCCGGAGTATGCGTTTGATTCGTGAGTTCATGGTGCGGTTTCGAAAAGATGGTAAGTCAAAGTCAAAAATACGATTTTTTCGGCGCTCGGACAAATTCCATGCAGGAATTTTTTTGGTGGAATACTTTGTCGTCCCACGACGTGGGCGTGCCCCGGTTGCGGTATGTGTGTATATGGAAAAGTTCGTCCCGCTCTCCCCGACGGTTGACCGGGGAGAACGGGACGAAAAGCTCGGTGAAGGAGGCTGCAAGCAGGCCTCGTGTTGTGAGAAAGGGCGCTCTATTCGCCGTAGATGTATTCGACGGGCGATTTTTTGAAGCGCAATACGCGGGTGTCTTTTGTCCCGGCTCCGTTTTTCTGCATGTAGAGTGCGCTCATGTTTCCGGCGATGTACCAGCCCGATCCCTCGGGCGAATGGACGCCGAAGAGGATGTTGTTGTAGTGGCCGGCGTGCTGGATGCCGTCGGCATTCCACTGTGCACCGGGGCCGTACCACGTCAGCGGTTCGTGGTCGGTGAAATCGGGACTCCACATCTTCATGTAGAGCAGGTCGTTCGCCTGCACGCTGCCCACGGTGAGGCCATTACGGCGGCGTTGCTCGCGTTTGACCAGTGAGTGCCCCTCCCAGGGCGTGCGCAGCGTGTGTGAGCCCGACCACATCATCCAGACGTAGTCCGTGGCATCGAATACGCGGTTGAACTCCTCCATCGTCGGGAGTTCGTATCCGTCGGGCGAGAGCGCATCGGCCGGAAGTTTGTTGATGTGGCTTGTAGAGGTCGTCGTGAAGCCCTCCATCACGAGTTTGCCCTCCTGGTCGACCACGCGCATTCCCTGTCCGCTGTCGCCCTGGTAGGCCCATCCCCACAGGTCGTAGAACTCCTCGGAGGTGCAGTCCCGCAGATAGTCGAAAAGGCTCTTGCCTGCGGCGGTAGCCGGATCCGTCGTGCAGAGAATCTGGTCGTCGAAACTGCGTGAATTGCCCCGCGCATTGTATTTGCACCACCACACGCCATGCAGCCACGTGACAGGCAGGCCGTAGTTGCGACGTGCAACGACATACTCTTCACGTGCCGCAGGATCCGCGACATCCGTGATGACCAGACGTGCCGACTGCACACGTCCGTTGGCCGTGGGGTCGTTGGGCCGCCAACCGCCCACGATGCGGTAGGTGCGGCTGTCTGCGGATGCCGGTGTCAGAAGAATCCAGGGATCTTCGCCCGCATCGAACTCCACGCTGAGTGATTTGCCGTCGGCGAGTGTAAAACGCCCCAATTCGTTGTCGATGTAGCGACCGAAGTCGTACGTGTAGTCTTGTGTGTCGAAGACGAGTTCCCCTTCGAGCGTTGTCGGATTGGCCGACAGACGCAGCCGAATGCAATCTTCGTCGTAGATCTCCTCCAGCCCCTTGCGGCGGAAGCGAAGGGTTACCTCGTCAGCCGGCATGCCCGGAGCGTAGAGCGGCTTGCGGATCCGGAGGCGGTTCTCCACCTCCTGTCCGGTGGGGGCAATGGATTCGACCGTCAACGGGTAGCCGGTAACGGGTTGCAGTTCGAGTTCGTCGTTGCAGTCGAGGGCCAGAAGCAGCTCCGTAGCTCCGTACGGGAGGGTGACCTGCGTGAGGTCCTCCGAGAGGCTCACGCCGGTCGGCAGGGTCGAAGCGGCGGGGGCCACCGTGATGCGTCCGCCGAAATCGGGGCGAAGGTCCGTGTTGCCACCCTGTTCCCAGGGCTCTACCGTCATGCTGGGGGCCAGGTCGGCCTGCTCCTTGCGTATGGTAGCGACATAGATCCGGTTGCGGAGGATGATGGCGGGCAGGGCGGCTTCGAGTGTACAGCGCGTGCCGTTGACCATGGCCTCGACCCGAAGCCGGGCTCCGGCGTCGTGCTGAGCATAGAGACGGGCAATCTTTGTGCAGGATTCGGTCAGTGGAGACGCGGGCGTGAAGATCACCTCGCCGTATTCCGCAGGTTCGGTATCGACGTCAGCGAACATCGAAGTAGCAAGTGCCGCGCCGACGATGGTGAAACGTTCGATGGAGATCGTGCCGACCACCTGAAGTTGCAGATCCAGGCGTGCTGTGCTGCGGAGCAGGTCGATACTTGTGGTTGCCTCGGCTGCGTCGTTGCGGGATGATGCGGCCGTGGCGGGGGCTGTCGCAAGTGAAGCATGCCCCGTATAGAAGAGGAGAGGTTCTCCATCGTGCAAACCGATGCAGCGGGACTGCCACTCCGCTTCCGTGGTGCCGGCATCGAGCAGCACGGTGGCATCGGGCAATCCTTCGGTCCGTGAAAGTACATAGAACCGACCTTGCGACGGCCGGTCAAGCCGAAACTCGAACGTTTCCGAGTCGGCGGCCCGGGTGGCATCGTATACGGCAGTCATGCGGCCCTGTTCGAAGAGACAGCCTTGCAACTCCAGCGCGGCAAGGTCGTCACTTGTGGCGAAAGAGTCCTCCTCGAGGCCGTAGTCGGCCAAGCGGACCACAATGCGCTGTGCCGTCTCCTCCGAGCCGGGAGGGGTCGGATCGATGCCCGGGCCGGGAGTCGGATCCGGAGGGGTGACCGACTCGTCGGTCGAACAGCCTGCCATCCAGATGCATGCAGCAGCCAGGAGCAGCAGCATGAAGTGCGGAAGGCGGTGCAACATCGTCTCTGTTTTTCGGATGAAGTTCGTGCAGATCATCTTGTTGTGCCAGTTCATTGTCATGTGTTTATTCGTAGATGTACTCGACCGGACTCTTTACGCAGCGAATGACGCGCGTCTTGGTCGTGTTCTGGCTGGCATATTTCAGCCAGTTCTGGTTCGGACGGTCGGCCTGGGCATAACCCTCCATGAACCAACTGTTGGCGCTGTTGCCGTGGGTGGCCAGAAGCAACATCATCGGTGCGATGTTGCCGGTCGTCGTGTTCCACTGGTGCCCCAGACCGTACAGCACCCAGCATCCCGTGGCCGTGCTGAACTCGTAGAAGGCGACGGTTCCGTAATGTTGTCCGAGGTACTCGGCTTCGCGTTCCTGGATGCGAATCGTGAGCTCCTCGCCTGCGGCATTGCGGTAGGAGCGTGTGCCGATGCCGCCGAGGTTGTAGTTCTGGCTGCCGCACAGGTAGGCATACTCCTCATAGGAGGGAATGCGGTAACCGTCCGGAGCCATGGCCGTGGGATCGAGCGTGCCGAAATTCTGGGCCGTGGCCTTCATCCCTTCGTGATAGAAGGAGGTGCCGTCGTGCCGCAGTGGCAATCCGATTGTATTGCCCGCCTGGTATTGATCGCCCATCAGACGCAACAACTCCTCGGAGCTGCATGCAACCAGGTAGTCGGCCAGATCGGTGTCCGCTGCCGGGTCGTCCTGGATGGAGATCTGGTCGGCAAACTTCGTGGCCTCCCCGCGCAGGTTGTATTTGCACCACCACGTCGAGCCGATCTGTACGACCGGAAGTCCCCAGTTGAGACGACGTACGACGTATGTCTCGACATCGGAACCGTCCCGGTTGGCGATCACGAGGCGCCCCTCCTGCGGACGCCCGTCGGCTTTGGGGTCGTTGGGCTTCCAACCGGCCAGCAGACGAAGGGTCGAGTGCTCCTCCGATGGGGCGAGTTGAAGCCAGGGATCCTCATCCACGTCGAACGAAAGGTGGGCCTCTTTGCCTTCGGGCAGCGAGATGCGTCCGATTTCACCGTCGAGGTAACGTCCGAAGTCGCAGACACCCGTCGCGTCGACAACGAGTTGTCCCGAAAAATGTACGGGGTTGGGCTCGAATACCACTACGATGCGTCCGGTGTGGGTGGCCCTACCCTGCTGTCGAATATTCAGATAAAGGTAGCTCTGTCGTTCACCCGGCATGCGCCGTTCGCTGTGGATCGTGACGGTGGCGGTCGGCGTGAGTTGCCGGGTCTGTGCCTCGACCGAGGCATCGACTCCCCGAATATTCCCTTCGATCTCGACCTCCGAGCCGGCTTCGCTCCGTATTGCAAGATGGATCCGGCCTCCACCCGAAGCCACGCGAACCGAGTCGAGTGTGGGTGCAACCGTCACACCGGCGGGAAGATGCGATGCCTCGAGGTCGATCAGCCCCTGGGCTGCGGGCTGTGCTTCGGTGTTTGCTCCGGCGCTCCATTCTCCGTCCGAAAGCACAATGGCGGCATCAGCTCCGGCTCCGAGGATGCGCAACGTGTAGATGCGATTACGGTACAGGCGGGTGGGCAGCGTGGTTGTCAGTCGGTGAAGTCCGTCGCCGAACGAAGCGATGACCTCGACTGAGAGCGATTCGTTGTCCTGTTCACAGAGGTGAAGCAAGGTCTCGCTGCCGGTGGTCAAGGGATGCTCCGCATACTCCTTGCGAAAGTCGCGCGTGGAGGCCCCGTTCGGAGTGGCCGGATACCCCAGTCCGACCACGTAGCCCCGGTCGTAGAGTCCGTGGATCTCTACGCGGCGGATGTCGACACCGCTCTCTGCGGTCACCAGGTCGATACGGGCCACGCTGCGTCGGAGCGTCACCGTCGCATATGGATCGGCTCCGACCTCCGCGAGGGAGACCGAACCGCACAGGGTGATGTGTTCCGCGCAAAGTTCCTCAATCGAGGCGTCGAGACTGCGGAACTCGTCGAGTGTCGTTTGGCCCGGTTTGACTTGTGTGGCGAATGTCTCGGGGGCATTGGCCACGAAGTGCAGTTCGCCGTCGAGTACCGACGGATGGAACGTGTGGCTCTCCCCGGCCGTCTCCTCGCCCGCCAGGATCTCGTGCAGCACCCCGTCGACAAAAAGAAATCCGGAGACGCGAGCGATGGCCGAGTCGTCGAAACGCGTGGGCGTGGAACCTTCGGTTACGAAACGGACCGAGAGGATGTGCGGATCGTTCCGGTCGGGACGGAGGAGGTCCGTCGGCTCGTTGCAGCCGGCCAGCAGCAGCCCGCCGAGTGCGCCCAGATTGCACAGAAGGTGCAATCGAAGAGGTAGGTGGATTCGGGTCGTCATGTTGTTTTTGCGTATCTTGTGTCGCATGTCTTGTTTGCGGTCAATATCTATTCGGATTCTGTGCACTGTTCAGGTACGTGGGCGAGTCGATCGGCAGTTCGTCGATGTGGTTGATGTAGAAGTGGTTCATCAACTCCTGGGCCCACGGACCGTAAGTGAATGAACTGCTGTGGTTGTATCCCATGACATGTCCCAGTTCGTGGAACATGATTTCGCAGGAGTAGGCATTGTGGTAGTGTTCGAACCAGGCCTGCTGATAGGCTCCGAAGACGTTGCCGCCGCCCAGGCCTACCACGCCGTTGCCCGTATAGACCAAGCCGACGCGCAGTTTGCGCGATTGGCGCATCTGCCCGAGCACCGTCTCGACCGAGACTTTGTCGGTGGGGCCGCCGTTTCCGTAGAGACGGTCGGCATTTTCGCGCAGGATCTGCTCGTGTTCAGGCATGTCGATCATGTAGGTGAAGTTCAGAAAGAGCGCCACCACTTCGCGGCAATGTACGGGACGTATGCCCATCCAGTTTCCGGTGGGTGCGCCGTTCGGTTGATCCGGATCACCGCCGTAGAGATCGAATCCGATGGTCCATCCGTGCCGTATGGCCTGAAGTTTGGCCCAGAACGGATCGGAGGATGTCAGACGGAAGTCGGCCGTAGCCCATTGCTCGGGCGTGATGGGGTCGAGTTCCAGAATGGAGCCCGATTCCGTACGTGCATAACACGTGCGTGACGAGACGGGCAACTCGCCGTAAAAGTCTGCAAAGGCCGGAACCCGGTCGAAATAGGCCAGGTCAAAATACTCCTTGTCGAGAGCCGGTATGCGGACCTGAACGAGCAGGTCGCGTACTTCGCGCGGAGAGTAGAAGCGTACGTGGAGCCGCCCGTCGTCGGTAACGGATACCTGCATCGGGGCTGCGGTATTGAAGGTGCGCTGGGCGGGATCCGTGTAGACCGTCTTCGGCTCGTCGTCCTGAAGGATATACGCCAGGCCGTGCCGCGTGAAAGTGTGCTCCGTGACAAAAATGGTGGCCGAAGCATCATCGGGGTGGACAACCGGTGTGTGGATCGTGCCGATGCAGTTCGGCGCAACCTCGGGAAGGGAAAACCCGTAGGCACGGCAGATGTCGATTCCGCGGTAATGGCGCGTTGTAATCTCGACCTCTCCGCTCAGCGGTTCACCGTCGACCGTCGGGGGAAAGAGGTAGCTCGTTGCATGGGCCAGGTCGAGCGTCATGTCGCCACCGTCGCTCGATCCCGTGAAGTCACCGGAAGCCGTAAAGTCCGTGCGGAAACGAGGGGCTGCCAGCGTGACAAGGCGACTCGTCAGAGCCGTCTCCACGTAGGGATTGTGGTAGGTAAAGGTGAAGTCCGTGCGCCCGATGATGCGGTGCTGTACGATTGTGTCGTCGATGACGGCCTGCAGTTCCGTGCCGTTCGGGGTGACACGGGACTCAACCGTAAACGGGGTGTTCGAATAGAAATATTCGGCTTCGAGCGGACGCGACAACGCCTGCGGGAAACTCAGCCATGCATCGTCCGCATGCTCGATGGTGCGGATGGTGGCCCCGTCGGTGGTGATGTCGCCCCGAATGCCGAGCAACAACAGCCGGTAGTTGCCCTCATGAAGCCCTTCGAGGCGAATCGTGGCAGTCGAGGTGTCGTAGCGACCCTTCATGTCCGGAACACGGATTCCCGTTTCGTCGACGACGCAAATTTCAACCCGGTCGTAATCGGCCTGCTGCGTTCGTGCGGAGCGTACGTCGGGAGAATCTGTGTACTCGGCATATTGCAGCCGAATCGTGCAGCCGGTGAAGGATTCTGGCGAGACGTTCCCGCCCGTTGCCGGATCATCGGTCTGACATGAAGTCAGGAATATAAGGATAAATCCGATCAAACAACTCAATCTAATCATCAGTCTCATCTGTTTTTTTTCGTAACTTTGTCCCGGGTTCGCCCCCGGATGAAAACTATGCCGAACAGGGCCGTCTTCAAAATGGCGCCGCAAAAATAGAACCTCGACATGGCTCTCAACGTAACATCGGTTACGAACCCGGATGGTCGACCGATCTTCAAATCGTTATGGAGTGTGATATTTATGATTCGCCCCTGTTCCTGGGGTGTGATCCTGCGCTTGTGGAGCCCGTTCTTCGGAAATCGGCTCCGCGTCTTGCTTCCTACGGCAAGGGGGAGTTCATCGCTTTGCAGAACAGCGTATGCCGGTCGTTGCTGCTGCTGTGTGAAGGAAGTGTCTATGTCCGCATGACCAGTGAGGAGGGACGTGAATTTACGCTTGATACCCTGACGGCACCTGATGTCCTGGCGTCGGCCTTTATCTTTGCGACGGAGCACGTCTATCCGGTGACCATCGTGGCCGACTCGCCTTGTCGGCTCTGGGTGGTCAGCCGCGAAAGTGTGTTGGCAATGCTGGAGCGGGATCCGGCAGTGCTGCACAATTACCTCAATATTGTCTCGGACCACAGCCACTTCTTGAGCAGCAAGATTCAGCAGTTTGTCCTGCAGACGTTGTCGTCACGATTGATCAACTACCTGGAGAAGAATGGCGTGGTGCAGAATCTGCAACAGACGGCAGATATCCTGGGGGTGGCGCGTCCCTCCCTCTCGCGCACGTTGGCTCAATTGGTGCGTGAAGGTCGGGTGTGCAAGGCGGAAGACGGATACCGCCTTGTATGATTCGTCCCTGCAGCGAAAATTATTCGGGAAAGCCTTGATGGTAGGCAGCCAGGAAGGCAGAAAAGGTTTGTCCGGTCTGCTGCTTGAAGAAGCGCATCAGGTGGCTCGGGTCCGAAAAACCGTACGTATCGGCCAGCTGGCTGACGCTGCGCCCCTCGAACAGCAGGTCGTTCTTCACGGCCTCCAGAAGGCGTTGTTTCAACAGATGTACGGCCGTGACGCCGAACTGATCCACAACAGCCCGATTGAGCGTTACGCGGCTCACGCGCAGCATCGAAGCATACTCCTCGACGCGTTGCACCTCACGGATATGCTCTTCGAGCAGCGCCTTGAAACGGAAGGCGCAGTTGTTGCGCGGCAGCGTCACGGGCAGTTCGTAGGCGGCGGCATAGTCGCGGTTGAGCGTCACCAGCAGGTAATAGAGCACCGAAACGATCAGGTTGTAGCTGTCCGAAGTCGGGGCGCGCAGTTCCGCCTTGATCTTTTCAAGCAGCCGGAGATACTCGGCAAAAGCCTCCGGTCCAGCATCGAACCACGGCGGCGTGTCGGTCTGGTAGCAATAGAGCAGGCGGTAGACAAAGAACTTGTCCGCGAGGAACGTGCGCATGAAATTCTCCCGGAAGATCAGAAACGTGTAGTCGAGCTCCGCCTCGTCCACCAACCAGCGCTGCTGCTGGTGGGGCGAGAGGAGCAGCACCATGCCGTCGTGCAGCTCGATGCGGCGTCCGCCGAGCAGCAGCACGCCCCGGGCCCGGTGCAGAAAGAAGAACTCGAAGAAGTCGGTCCGGAAGAGCGGATGCTCGGTCAGTACGCCGCGGATCTCTTCGCTGCGGCCCGT
>CALUII010000037.1 GCA_944320665.1 uncultured Alistipes sp.
GGAGTACATCCTCGCCCGTCAGTATGCCGTCGATTCCTTCGGTGAGGCCGAGGTACTCCATGGCGTGGCGGATGTTGGCGCGGCTGCCCGTCGATACGATCCAGGCACGTCCGCCCCGCGCGCGGAGTTGTTGTGCGTAGTCCCACAGCGGCCTGTTCAACCGCAATGAGTCAAAATAACTGGGATAGAGTGCTATCTTGCGTTGGCGGAGCCGCTCCTGGTCGGCCCGGTCGGCAAATCCGACCGCCTGCATGAATTCCGCACAGCGCATTCCGAAATAACGTGCGAGGTAACTCTCGCGCGACAGCGAGATCCCTTCCTCGGCCAGGGTGCGCGCATAGGCTCGGTAGTTCGCCTCGCGGGTATCGGCCAGTGTACCGTCGAAATCGAGCAGCAGCAGCCGGACCTCTTTGTTGGAGGCGGTCGGCAGGTCTGTCAGGCGCCGCGAGGAATGTCCGCCGGCATCGATAAACAGGGGACCGTCGCTTCCTGCTGCAGGAGTCGCATGGGAAGTTGGATGGGTTGTCTCTCTCGGGGACTTCTCGGAGAAACGGGTGGCTGGCCGTAGGTTGGGGGTGCGGTGCATGGCGTACGTCGTCAGTCGAAGGATTGCATGCCCGACTGCGCAATGCGGATGATGCGTTGGTAATCGGCCGGTGTGAGTTCCATGAAGAAATAGTGAATCGGGTCGACACGCATGCCGTTGTGGCGCACCTCGTAGTGGAGGTGTGGTGCGAGCGAAAGACCCGTATTGCCCGAGAGCGCGATGATGTCGCCGCGGCGGACACGTTGTCCGCGTTGTACGTTGGTCTTGCTTAGGTGGGCATAGGTGGTCTCGTATCCGTTGCCGTGGTCGATTATCACGGTCAGTCCCGAAGTCGAACTGCGTTGTGCCACATCCTTCACCGTGCCGTCGGCCGTGGCGAAGACGCGCGATCCCTCCGGGATGGTGTAGTCCACGCCCTGGTGCGATTGCAACGTCTTGTAGAAGGGGTGAATGCGCATGCCGTAGGAGGCCGTAAGCAGCGTCAATTGTTGATTGATGACCGGTTGGATCGAAGGTATGGCGTTACACCGTGTGCCGGCCGAGTCGATGGCCGCCTGCATCGTCTGATAGGATTGATCGAGGATGTCGAGTTGTGTCTCGGCAGCGGTCATCCGCTCGCGCAGTTCGCGCAGCAGACGCCGCGAGGATTTGTGCAGGCTGCTTTCGTATGTGGCGGCACGTTTGCGCTCGTACTCCGAATCGAAGTCGTAGGGGTCCGATTCGAAGAGTGTGCGGAAGACGCTTCGGTCGCGCGCCTCGACATTGGCCAGCACGCGCTGGAGCGTGTCGTATTGTGCGGCCAACACCTCGTATTCGCTGCGCAGACGGTCGGTCGAGTGGCGCAGACGGTATTCGACCGGCGTGTCGAAGAAGAGCGAAATGGCAATGTAGTAGAGCACCGCCGCACCCGTCCACACGAGGGCACCCGCCGTGATGCGGACGGCAATCTGTTTGCGCCGCCGTTTGCGGCGAAGTCGTTCGAGATCCTTCTTGCCAGCCATCGTTTCCGTGCGTTATTCGAAGTTCGTATCGCGCATCGTCTGCATCAGACGTTCGTACTCTTCGTTGGTCATGTTGCGATTGAAGTAGTTGATCGGGTTGACCGGGATGCCTCGGTGCAGTACCTCGTAATGGAGGTGGGGGGCGGTTGATCGTCCCGTGCTGCCGACCTCACCGATCTTCTGGCCGCGGACCACGCTGTCGCCCTGATGTACGAGGACCTTGCTCAGGTGGGCGTAGCGTGTCTTGTAGCCGAATTCATGGTTGAGCAGGATCTGCAGGCCGAAGCCGCCGTTGTACCCGCTGGCCAGCGCCACTTCGACGACGGCATCGCCCGTCGCATAGACCGGCGTGCCGCGGTCGCATCCAAAGTCGACGCCGTTGTGCGGGGCGATGCGCCGCAGGATGGGATGCATGCGCCGCGGATTGAAAGCTCCGATGTGGTTGTTGTGGAGTTTCGAACGGTCGATGGGCCAGATGGCCGGGATGGCTGCCGACATCTGCTCCTTGTTGCGGGCCAATGTCTGCAGTTCGTCGAACGATCGGGATTCGTCGTAGAGTGTGCTGGTGAGTTGGTCGACCTGCTGCCACGTCTCGATCATCAGCGGTGCATAGTTGTCGGCCGCCAGCTCCTCATAACGGGGGCTGTTGACTATTTCACGCGACGGAGCGTCGCTTTGAGCCGGATCGACCGAGAAGAGTGAACGGTAGACCTGTTCGTCGCGGTGGCGGATTTCGTCGACCTTGCGCTGTGCGGCGCGGAGCCGATCCTGCAGGATGCGGTACTGGACGACCAACTCGCGGTTCTCGCGGTTGATGCGGTACATCTTGGGCGTGTAGAAGAAGTAGGCGAAGAGGACGTTGGCTACCGATACGAAGATGAATCCCAGCAGAATCTTGCGCAACAAACGGTACGTGCGCAACTGGAAGGCGGCCGATACGACCTCCGTCATCACCTCCTGTGCGTCGTGTGTCAGCGTTTCGAGTGCGCCCTCTTTTGTTCCCTCTTTTTGCGACATGGCCCGAAAAAACTCCCTCCGTTGTGGTGCAAATTTAGGTGAAAAGATGTAATTTTGCAACCCGAATCGTATAACGCAGGAAACAAGTAAAACAGTATATATGGAATCGAATAAAATTCGTCAGGCTTTCCTCGATTTCTTTGCGAGCAAAGGCCATGTGATCGTGCCGTCGGCACCGATGGTGGTGAAGAACGACCCGACGCTGATGTTCACCAATGCGGGTATGAACCAGTTCAAGGACATCTTCCTGGGCAACGCCCCGCGCAAGTATCCGCGTGCGGCCGATACGCAGAAGTGTCTGCGTGTTTCGGGCAAACATAACGACCTGGAGGAGGTGGGGCACGATACCTACCACCACACGATGTTCGAGATGCTGGGCAACTGGTCCTACGGCGACTACTTCAAGAAGGAGGCGATCGAGTGGGCCTGGGAGTTGCTGCACGATGTCTACAAACTGCCTGCCGAGCGGATGTATGCTACTGTCTTCGAGGGTTCGGAGGAGGACGGCGTCCCCTTCGACCAGGAGGCCTATGACTATTGGCGCCGTTTCCTGCCCGAGGACCACATCATCCGCGGCAACAAGCACGACAACTTCTGGGAGATGGGCGAGACGGGTCCCTGCGGCCCCTGCTCGGAGATCCATTTCGACCTGCGCGACGAGGCCGAGATCGCAGCCAAGCCCGGACGCGAGATGGTCAATGCCGGCCACCCGCAGGTGATCGAGATCTGGAACCTCGTCTTCATGCAGTTCAACCGCAAGGCCAACGGTTCGCTCGAGCCGCTGCCGGCGCGCAACGTCGATACGGGTATGGGCTTCGAGCGTCTTTGCATGATTCTGCAGGGCAAGAAGTCAAACTACGATACGGATGTCTTCCAACCGACGATCGGCCGCATCGCCGCCATGTCGGGCAAACGTTACGGTGATGATGCGAAGGCCGACGTGGCTATGCGCGTGATTGCCGACCACCTGCGTGCCATCTCGTTCTCGATCGCCGACGGACAGCTTCCGTCGAATGTCAAGGCCGGATATGTGATCCGCCGCATCCTGCGTCGTGCCGTGCGCTACGGCTATACCTACCTCGGATTCAACGAGCCGTTCCTCTGCAAACTCGTGGCCGGACTGGTGGAGCAGATGGGTGCGCAGTTCCCCGAACTCAAGGCACAGCAGGCCCTCATCGAGAAGGTGATCGAGGAGGAGGAGGCTTCGTTCCTGCGTACGCTTGCCACGGGCATCAATCTGCTCGACGGCGTGATTGCCCGTGTGCGTGCCGAAGGCGGCAAGCAGATCTCGGGCAAGGATGCCTTCGTGTTGTACGATACATACGGATTCCCGATCGACCTTACGGAGTTGATTGCCCGCGAACAGGGCGTTGAGGTCGACCTTGAGGCTTTCGAGAAGGAGCTGCAGGCCCAGAAGGAGCGGTCGCGTCATGCTGCTGCTGTCGATACGGACGACTGGGTGGAGCTGGTGCCAATCCGCGAGAGCATCTTCACGGGATACGATACGCTCACGGAGCGGGTGCATATTGCACGATACCGCCGTGTGACGTCGAAGAATCATACCTCTTATCAGCTGGTCTTCGACCGCACGCCGTTTTACGGCAATTCGGGCGGTCAGATTGGTGATATCGGCTACATCGAGAGTGCCAACGAACGTATTGCCATTGTGGCCACCGAGAAAGAGAACGGCCTGATTATCCATATTGCCGAGCGTCTGCCCGAGCATCCCGAAGCCGAATTTACGGCCGTCGTCGATGCCGAGAAGCGTCAGTCGGCCGCCAACAACCATACGGCGACGCACCTCATGCATGAGGCTCTGCGCAAGGTGCTGGGCAAGCACGTTGAGCAGAAAGGTTCGCTTGTGACGCCCGAGGGGTTGCGTTTCGACTTCTCGCACTTCCAGAAGGTGACGCCCGAGGAGTTGCGCGAGGTGGAACGTCTGGTCAACCGAGCCGTGCGTGCGAACTATCCCCTCGTCGAGAACCGTGAGGCGACGAAGGAGGAGGCCGAGAAGTGCGGTGCAATGATGCTCTTCGGCGAAAAGTACGGAGACAAGGTGCGTATGGTGCGTTTCGGTACATCGGTCGAACTGTGCGGTGGTACGCACACGAGTGCCACGGGTACCATCGGACTCTTCAAGATCCTGAACGAGAGTGCCATTTCGGCCGGCGTGCGCCGTATCGAGGCCGTTACGGGCGAGCAGGCCGAGAAGATGTTCTACGTGGCCGAGGATACGTTGCGCAACGTGGGTGAGGTGCTCAACAACCCCCAGGTGCTGCAGGCCGTCAAGAAGATGGTTGAGAGCAATGAGTCGCTCTCCAAGGAGTTGGAGGCCATGCGCCGCGAACAAGTGGCCGAGTGGGCCGAACGCATCGCCACGTCAACGCCCGAGCGTAACGGTGTGCAGTTGATTGCCGGCCAGATGGATCGTTTGCCGGACTTTATTCGCGATCTGGCTTATAATTTGCGTGCTCGTTCGCCGAAACTGGTCTTCGTTTACGGTACGAATCATGGAGGTAAGCCGTCGTTGACCATCATGTTGGGTGACGAGATTATGGCCCGCGGCGTAAATGCCGGTGCGGTAGTGCGTGAGGCAGCCAAACTCATGCAGGGCGGTGGTGGCGGTCAGCCCTTCTTCGCTACGGCCGGAGGCCGCAATGCCGAGGGGCTGCAGTCGGCTATTGACAAGGCTGTGGAGTTGATCCTCGAGCAGTTGAAATAGAAACTTATTCTGTAAAATATTTGTGCCGAATTCAACGTTCCTGTATCTGCCGGCGGGCGGGTACAGGAACGAGTGTTCGGTACCGGGACGAGTGGTTCGGAAAGATCGGATCCGCGAGCGCCCGGTCCGGTGAGAAGAGAGAGTTGATTATGTATACTTATAAAGGTTTTTAAGGTTATGAGTGTGAACAAAAAAGTATTGTTGATGATTCTCGACGGCTGGGGTGAAGGCCGTCACGACAAGTCGGATGCCATCTACTCGACGCATCCGGAATACATCAATGCCATGACGGCAAAGTATCCCCATGCGCACCTGCGTACGGACGGCGAGAATGTCGGTCTGCCCGAAGGCCAGATGGGTAATTCGGAGGTCGGACACCTCAATATCGGTGCCGGTCGCGTCGTTTACCAGGATCTGGTGAAGATCAACCGCGCCTGCAAGGACGGTTCGATTCTGAAGAACCCCGAGGTAGTGCGTGCGTTTGAGTATGCCAAGCAGCAGGGTGTCAACGTACACTTCATGGGACTTGTTTCGGACGGTGGCGTGCACTCGTCGCTCGACCACCTCTTCAAGTTGTGCGACATTGCAGCCCAGTACGGCATTGAGCATACCTATGTGCATTGCTTCATGGACGGCCGCGATACCGACCCGCACAGCGGCAAGGGATTCATCGAGGCCCTGGAGCGCCACATGGCCGCTACGACCGGCCGCATTGCCACGGTCATGGGCCGCTACTATGCGATGGACCGCGACAAGCGCTGGGAACGTGTGAAGGTGGCTTATGATGCGCTGGTGAACGGCATCGGCGAACATTCGTCGGATATGGCCGAGGCGGTGCAGAAATCCTATGACGAAGGCGTTACGGACGAGTTTATCAAGCCCTACGTGCATATTGATGAGAACGGCCAGCCATTCGGTCAGATTCGTCCGAACGATATGGTCATTTTCTTCAACTACCGCAACGACCGCGCCAAGGAGTTGACTATTGTCCTCACGCAGGAGGATATGCCGGCCGAGGGGATGCACACGATGCCGCTCTACTATTGCTGCATGACCCCCTACGATGCCAAATTCACGGGGCTGCACATCCTCTTCGACAAGGAGAACGTGCCCGACACGATCGGCGAGTGGGTCTCGAAGCAGGGGCTTTCGCAGTTGCGCATTGCCGAGACGGAGAAGTATGCTCACGTGACTTTCTTCCTCAACGGAGGGCGTGAGGATAAGTTTGCCGGCGAGGAGCGTATCCTGGTGCCGTCGCCCAAGGTAGCAACCTACGACCTGCAGCCCGAGATGAGTGCCTACGAGGTGAAGGATCGTCTGGTCGAAGCGTTGGGAACGCAGAAGTTTGATTTCATCTGCCTGAATTTTGCCAATGGCGACATGGTGGGGCATACGGGCGTCTATGAGGCGATCTGCAAGGCGGTGAAGGCCGTTGATGCTTGTGTGGCCGAAGTGGTTGAGGCTGCCAAGAAAAATGGGTACGAGGTGGTGATGATTGCCGATCACGGCAATGCCGACAATGCGATCAATCCCGACGGTACGCCCAATACGGCGCATTCGCTCAATCCGGTGCCTATTGTGGTGGTGTCGGATCGCGTAAAAGCCGTACATGATGGTATTTTGGCTGATGTGGCTCCCACGGTGCTGCAGCTGATGGGAGTCGAGCAACCGGCGGAAATGACCGGCAAGTCGCTTGTCGAGATGAAGTAAACGGCAACGTATCCGTGTGAGGCTGTCGCATGCGCACACGGTGTGGAATGTGAAAACCGGAGCGCAAGACCCAAGCGGGTTTTGCGCTCCGGTTTTTTGTTCGGAACATTTCAGGTTTCAAGCGGTAGTCTGTGGAAAATCACAGTCTCCTCGTGAAAAACGTGAGGTGAAAGTGTGGGGCAATCAAAGCATCTCCTCGAATGCCTCGATCCACAGAGGCATCAGGCGTAGGGCGTGCCCCATTTGATATTGAGCCTGTGATGAGGTCGATGCCACGAACTCCATACCGATTTGCATGACGTTTGTGCCTGCATCATCCTGATAGGCCGAGCATTTGCAGATATACTTGCCCCGGTTGAGCTCATTGGCCATGGTGAGCAATTCGTTGAACGAAGAGTCCACTTCGAAGGGAGCGCGGACTTCGACATAGGCGTATCCTTCATCCAACTCCTTGACAATTACATAGTAAATGTTGCCTTCGAGTTTGAACTGAATATCTCCGTCGGAGTCATACGAAGCCGCATAGCCTTCGTTGCGCAGGTAGGACATGATCGACGACTGGATGTTCTGTGCCTGCAGGGCACAGATGCTGCAAACAGCAAGAACAAAGGTTAGTACGAGTTTTTTCATATCGCAATGTTTTTAAGGTTGTGTAATTCAAAGTTACGAAAAACAATTCGTACTTGGAATACTTTTACACCCTTTTTTTGTGGTCATTTGGTCGTGACTTTCTGTTTGGCGAGCATGGTCCGAGCCTTTTCACGGAATGTTACGTCGCATTCGAGGAGGGTCTCTCCGCCGATGTCCTCTCCGACACTTATCCGTTGCCCGTTGTCGTTGTAGAAATACCACAGCCCGTAAACTCCCAGCCGGCAAGGCGGTTGTTGTAGATGAATATCTTGTTCACGCTGGAGTCGAGCATGGGCTATGGCTCGTTGAAAACCTCATGGCTGACCGCTACATATGCTGATAGCGGGTCGGATGGGGCAATCTTCGTTGCCAAATCTGAGAGTTTCAGGTTGACCTCTAGGGTCTCATACGCGTTCTCGGATAGAGGCCTTTGGACGATCACGATTTTGTGATCCATAGGTTCGATGTCAACTCCTTGTTTCCGATTGCGGCAAATACACTCTGTCGCTTGACCGTTGACGAAAAGGATGCCTGCATTTCCGTCCATCGCATATCCGGCCGGCAGCCTTTTGTCGGCGATCAGGCGGTTGTAAAGCTCCCTCCGAGACCTTCCATTACGCTCAATCTCTCGGAGCGTGAGTCGCTGACTCCCTGGTCGAACCAGCAGCGGGAGCCGGCGCTGCCTCCCGATAGAATGATCCCGCGTTGCAGGGCCTTTTCGAGGATCTTGTCAATTCCTTGAGCCCGCCACATTCCCAGCATATTCAGGGTGGCCCCCCCCTCCGACCACGATGGCGTTCGAATGGGGCAGGGCCTCTTCGAACGAAATGTTGTGTGGAGAGGAGCTTACCCAAACTTCCACCACCAACGTGTCGAGCTGCAATGCGTGGCAGATGCTGCTCCCATATTGGATGTTGTCCGGATGATCCCCGCTTGCAGTGGGAAGATAGCACAGCCGAGGAGGTTCCTTCCCCGTGAGGTATGCAAGGTATCGGGCGAATTTGAGGTTGATGTCTCCTCCCCGGACAAAGATCTTTTGATCTTGGGCGTAGCCTCGCGTTAGACTCAGAGAAGGATGATGCAGAAAACCGTCAGACGTGATTTCGTGCGTTGCATTTCCTTTATGGAATTAGTACAAATCGATGAATTCGTAGCTGTTTCCTACGGATGCGAGGTAGCGCAGAAATTCGTCACGTTCGATGACTACCGTGGCCCGATTGTCGTTCGGATGGAAGGCATAGGCCGGGCATTGTTCCAGTTGGCGGTCCAGAAAGAGGTGCACGTGGTGCTCCGGGTCGTTGATCAGCCCGAAGGGCGATACGGAACCCGGGCGCAGTCCGAGCCACCGTTCCATGCGCTGTTCCGATGCGAAGCTGAGTTTGCCCTGATGCAGACGCTGCTCCAGATCGTGGATGTCGAGCCGCTGCTCGCAGTCGAACGAGACCAGATAGTGCCGGTCGCCCTTGTGGTTGCGCAGAAAGAGGTTCTTGCAGTGCTTCGACCCATCGGCCCGCCAATATTGGCGGGCGATGTCGATGGTCGGAGCTTCGGGGTGTTCGTACCACGTGTAGCGGATGCCGTGGCGGTCGAGGTAGTCGAAGACCGCCTGGCGGCGTTCGTCGGGCGTGGTCATTGGGCGAGGAACTCTTCGATGTTGCGGACGATGCAACCTACGAGTGTACGCACGGCCTCTGCGGGCGACCAGGCATTGTGCGGTGAGAGAAGCAGACGGTAGGGATCGCGCACGTGAAGAAGCGGATTGTCCGCAGTGAGCGGCTCGTTCGTGTAGACATCGAGGGCTGCACCGGCCAGACGCTCCTCGTCGAGGGCGCGGGCCAGGGCTGCCTCGTCGACAATGCCGCCGCGGGCAACATTGATCAGCAGTGCCGTGGGCTTCATGAGTCCCAGTTCGCGGGCACCGATCAGGTTGCGTGTACGGTCGTTCAGCGGGCAGTGGATCGACACCACATCGGCCCAGGCGAGCAGTTCGTCGAGCGGGGCAGAAGGGTAGGTCTCGTTGCGTGCGACACCCGAAGTGGAGGTATAGCGCACCTCGCATCCGAGGGCTGTGGCCACCTTGGCCACTTCGTGACCGATGTTGCCGAGCCCGATGATACCCCATTTCGAACCGCAGAGCTGGTGGGTTGTACGACCGAAAAAGTATTGACGTTCGGCACCGCCGTATTGCGTCTTCACATATTGGTCGTAGTAAACCACCTGGCGCATGAGGGCGATGGCCGCCCCGATAGTGGTCTCCGTTACCGAGTGAGTCGAGTAGCCGACGGCATTCTTCACGGCGATGCCCAGTTCGCGTGCGGCGTCGAGGTCGACGTGGTTCATGCCTGTGGCGGCAATGCAGATCAGACGCAGGTGCGGCAGGGCACGCAGCGTCTCCTGCGTGAAGGGGACTTTGTTGGTGATGACGATATCGGCGTCGGCACAGCGGCCGACGATTTCGGAGGGCGAGGTGGTCTCATACCCCGTGTAGTTACCCAGGACGCGCAGCGTGCTGAGGTCGGCGTCGCCGAGCGAATAGGCGTCGAGAAATACGATGTTGGGACGTGTTGTTGTCATGGTGCTATCTTATTGAATGCTTTGTTATTGAGGTTGTGTTCCGGCAACGCCGTCCAGCTCGTGGATCAGTCCGCGGATGACGACCGATGCGCAGCCGATGCCGAAGAGCGGCGGGATGTAGGAGATCGTGCCGACGTTCGACTTCTTGTTCTGCTCCTCGCAGAGGATCATGGCGCCGGGGCGGATCGGTTCGGGGGAGAACACGGCGTGAAATCCCGTGCGGATGCCGATTTTATGGAGCCGTTTGCGAAGCATGTGGGCCAGCGGACAATGGTGCGTGCGCGAGATGTCGGCAATTTCGAGTTTCGTGGGGTCGGTTTTGGCGCCGGCGCCCATCGAACTGACGAGCGGCAGCCCGCGTTCAAGAGCCGCGGCAATCAGTGCCAATTTGGGCGAAAGGGTGTCGATGGCATCAACCACGTAGTCAAAGCGTGCGGAGTCAAGCAGTCGATAGGTCTCCTCGTCGCGGATGTAGCGGTTCACGACCTGCAGTTCGATTTCGGGGTTGATGTCGCGCAGCCGTTCGGCCAGTACTTCGGCCTTCGGACGGCCCAGGGTCGAGTGCAATGCCACGAGTTGTCGGTTGATGTTGTTTACGCCGACGGTGTCGGCGTCGGCCAGGGTCATGCGACCCACACCCGCACGGGCGATCATCTCGGCAGCATAGGCCCCGACACCCCCCAGTCCCACGACAAGCACTTGGGCGCGGCGCAGCAGGTCAAGTTTCTCGCTTCCGAGGAGCAATTCGGTGCGTTCAAGCCAGTTATCGGTCATTGTTTGGCGTAAAAATTCGTTTGTAATTCTGCAGCAGGATGTCTTGTAGCACCTTTTCGTCAATGCCGAGCGCAGCGGCCGAGCGGCTGTAGATCTCCTCGATCGGCGTCGGGCTGTCGTCCGTCTCGCAGAAGAGGCGGTCGAGCGGCATACGCCGCAACGCATCGACCGTACGTGACGAGCGGAGTGTGCGTTCGCCGATCGAGAGATAGTAGCCCGCTTCGACGGCCCGTCGGGCCTGTTCGCACGATCCGATGAAGCCGTGAAAAATCACGCCGCGCAGCGTGTGCGCTTGCAGCTCCTTCATTATCGGTTCGAAGGCCCGCACGCAATGCAGCACCACGGGCAGTCGGAGGCGATCGGCCCATGTCAACTGTTCGCGCAACACCCGAAGTTGCACGTCGCGAGGAACTTCACATGCGAAGTCGAGCCCGATTTCACCCACGGCCTGAATGCCGTCCGACGGCGCAAAGAGCACGTCGGTCGTCTGCGTGGCGGCATCCCACGGATGGATGCCCGCGGTGCGGAGTTCAATGCCGCGTCCGGTGGGACGGTGGGTGTGGATGTTGACGTAGGGTGCGGACATGGCTCACAAAAGTAGAAATTTCCCGGCGAAATCCGAAATAAATCGTTGTGACCTCCTTTTATACGAAAAAAATTCGTACATTCGCACGCGTTTTTACATCATTGTTAGCTCGATAACAAACCGAAAGGAACAAACAACACAACAATAACCATTATCGAATTAATCAAACAATTTAGTAACATGTCGAAAATCATTACTTTACGCAAGGGTCTCGACATCAATCTCGTGGGGCGTGCCCAGGAGACGACGGCCACCGTGCCGACGGCTGCTGAGTATGCTGTCTCGCCGCTCGATTTCGAGGGCGTGACTCCCAAATTGTTGGTTAAACCCGGTGATCGTGTGAAGGCTGGTACCGCGTTGTTCTTCAACAAGTACAACGAACGTGTACTCTTTACTTCGCCCGTCAGCGGTACGGTGGCTGCCATCAATCGCGGTGAGAAACGTAAGATTCTCTCCGTGACGGTTACGGCCGATACCGACCAGCAGTATGAGGAGTTCGCGGCCATCGACGTGGCGAAGGCGTCGCGCGACGAGATTGTGGAGCGTCTGCTCCGATCGGGATTGTGGCCGATGCTCATTCAGCGTCCCTACGGAATCATCGCCGATCCGAATGACACGCCGCGTGCCATCTTCATCTCGGCCTTCGATTCGGCACCGCTGGCTCCCGACTACAACTACGCACTCGCCGGACGTGAGGCCGATCTGCAGAAGGGTCTCGAGGTGATGCAGCGTCTGACCCAAGGTCAGGTGCACCTCTCGATGCGCGCCGGAGCCGAGGGCCGTATGGCTCAGCTCAAGGGGGTGGAGATGCACCGCTTTGCCGGCAAGCATCCCGTGGGTAATGTCGGTGTGCAGATCCACCACATCGCGCCGATCAACAAGGGCGAGGTCGTATGGACCGTAAACATCCAGGATCTGGCCATCATCGGCCGTCTGTTCAACGAAGGTCGCGTCGACATGACCAAAACCATCGCCGTGGCCGGTTCCGAGCTGGTGAAGCCGCAGTATGTGCGCGTCATCGCCGGTGCGCCGGTTGCCTCGATCCTTAAGGGCAACCTCAAGACGCAGAAGGAGGGGGATCACGTGCGTATCATCTCGGGCAACGTGCTCACCGGTGTGAAGACCGAGGCCGATGGCTACCTCTCGTTCTACGCCAATCAGATCACGGTGATTCCCGAGGGCGACAAGTACGAATTGCTGGGCTGGGCCATGCCCCGTCTGAAGAAGTTCTCCGTGTCGCGCGCCTACTTCTCGTGGCTCTGCCCGAAAAAGGCCTACGACCTCGATACGAACCTCAATGGTGGCGAGCGTCCGTTCGTCGTGACGGGACTCTATGAGCAGTATCTGCCGATGGATATCTATCCGATGTATCTGCTCAAGGCATGCCTGGCGGGCGACATCGACAAGATGGAGAACCTCGGTATCTACGAGGTCATCGAAGAGGATTTCGCACTCTGCGAGTTCGTCGATCCCTCGAAGATCGAGATCCAGCAGATCATCCGCGACGGTATTAACTTAATGATCAAGGAGGCTTAAAGATGGGACTTCGTAAATTCATGGACAAGATCAAGCCCACTTTCTCCAAGGGTGGCAAGCTGGGCTTCCTCGGATCGACCTTCGAGGCATTCGAGACTTTCCTCTTCGTGCCCAATACAACTACGACCAAGGGCGCCCATATCCGCGACTGCAACGACATGAAGCGTACGATGATCGTCGTGGTCGTGGCACTGCTTCCGGCCTTCCTGTTCGGTTGCTACAACACGGGCCTCTTTGCCGGCCTCGCCGGATTCCAGGCCTTTCTCTACGGTCTGGTACGCATCCTGCCGATGGTCTGCGTCTCCTATATCGTGGGTCTGGCCATCGAGTTCGGATTCGCCCAGGCGCGCGGACACGAGGTCAACGAGGGTTTCCTCGTAACGGGTCTGCTTATCCCGATGATCTTCCCCGTCAGCACGCCGCTCTGGATGGTTGGCCTTTCGACGGCTTTCGCCGTGGTCTTCGGCAAGGAGGTCTTCGGCGGTACGGGTATGAACGTATTCAACCCGGCGCTGTTGGCTCGTGCCTTCGCCTTCTTCGCCTACACCCCCTCGATGTCGGGTGAGACGGTTTGGTACTCGAACTGGACGATGATGGGCGCCCCGGTCGATACGGTCAGCGGCGCTACGGCCCTCGAGCAGTTCGCTACGCGTGCGACGATGGACTTCTCGCCGCTGGATGCCTTCCTCGGCTTCATCCCCGGCTCGTTCGGTGAGACGTCGACCCTCTGCATCCTGATCGGTGCCGCCATCCTGCTTTATACGGGCGTCGCTTCGTGGCGTACGATGGTGTCGGTATTCGTGGGTGGCCTGGCGATGGGCCTGCTCTTCAACTGGATCGGTGCCTCGGTCGATACGGCCGCCCTCGATCCCGAGAAGGACGCTTCGCTCCTCGCAATGGTTACCTATATGAAAGAGATCCCCGCCTGGTGGCACCTGCTCGTCGGCGGTTTCGCCTTCGGTGCCGTCTTCATGGCAACGGATCCCGTCACCTCGGCCCAGACCAACAAGGGTAAATATATCGTCGGATTCGTGATCGGCGCCATGGCCATCCTCATCCGCGTGGTCAACCCGGCCTATCCCGAGGGTATGATGTTGTCGATCCTCTTCGCCAATGCACTGGCTCCGCTGGTGGACTACTTTGTCGTCGAGTCGAACATCTCGCGTCGTAAGAAACGTTTCAAACTCGCTAAATAGGGGAACACTATGGCTAAGAAACAATTCAAATGCAAAGTCTGCGGCTATGTCCATGAAGGAGCAGCCGCACCCGAGAAGTGTCCCGTCTGCGGAGCTCCGGCTTCGGAATTCGTCGAGATCAAGAAGAAGGGCCTCTTCAGTGACAAGAACGGCAATCCGTACATCATTCTCTATTCGACGGTGATGGTGGTCGTGGTGGCCATTCTGCTGGCCGTGGCGGCGCTGTCGCTTCAGAGCCGTCAGTACGCCAACGAACTGAACGAGAAGAAACAGTCGATCCTTCAGTCGCTGCTTGCCTCCGAGGCCGAGAAGGCCGGTATGGAGGTGGCCGAATATGCCGCACAGGAGGGTATCTCCTACGATTCTTATATTAAGGCCTATGTCCTCGATGCCGAAGGCAACGCTACGGAGGATGCGCAGGTGTTTGACCTGCTGAAGGACCTGGGCGGTTCGTTCGCCGAGGGTAAATTCCCGATCTTTGTGGCCGAAGACGGCCGCGTGGTGATCCCCGTGACGGGCGCCGGCCTTTGGGGCCCGATCTGGGGCTACGTCGCTCTCGAGGGCGATATGAATACGGTGGCCGGCATCGTCATGGCTCACAAGGGTGAGACCCCGGGTCTGGGTGCCGAAATCGCTACGCCGAAGTATCAGGCCCATTTCGTGGGCAAGAAGATCTTCGAGGGGGACAAGTTCGTGTCGGTAACCCTGCGCAAGGGGGGCGCTACCGAGGCCAATATTGACCACGAGGTCGACGCCATCACGGGCGGTACGAAGACTTCGGATGGTGTGACGGCCATGCTTTTCAGCAGCATCGCCCACTATGTGCCCTACCTCGAAGCGCACCGTGCTGCCGCAACGGCCAGTGAACCTCTGCCCGCAGCAGCCGAAGTGTCTAACGCAGAAAATGTAGAAAACAATGAGTAAGCAGGAAAAAGAGCCTTTGTTTTCGGCTAAAAACATGAAGTACCTGACGGGCCCGTTCTCGGCGAACAACCCCGTCATTGTGCAGATCCTCGGTATCTGCTCGTCGCTGGCCGTCACCGTGCAGCTCAAGCCCGCGATCGTCATGGCCCTGTCGGTGACGGTTGTTACGGGTTTCTCAAACCTGGTGATGTCGCTCATGCGTAACGGCGTGCCGTCGCGTATCCGCATCATCGTGCAGCTGGTCGTGATCGCCGCCCTGGTGATCCTCGTTGACCAGATCCTCAAGGCGTTCGTCTATGACGTATCGAAACAGCTCTCCGTTTATGTTGGTCTGATCATCACGAACTGTATCGTCATGGGTCGTGTCGAGGCCTTCGCCTTGGCCAACAAACCCTGGCCTGCGTTCCTCGACGGTATCGGCAACGGTCTGGGGTACGGTATGATCCTGGTCATCATCGCCTTCTTCCGCGAACTCTTCGGTTCGGGTACGCTCTATGGATTTCGTGTGATTCCCGAGAGCTGGTACATGTCCGAAGGCGGATTCTACTCGAACTGCGGTATGATGCTTTTCCCGCCGATGGCGCTGATCATCGTCGGATGCATCATCTGGGTGCACCGTTCGCGCAATAAGGATTTACAGGAAAAATAAGAGGAGGTATAGCGTATGGAATCATTGAATATCTTTATCCGGTCGATCTTCATCGACAACATGGTCTTCGCCTTCTTCTTCGGCATGTGCTCCTACATCGCCGTATCGAAGAGTGTGAAGACGGCGCTGGGCCTCGGTGCAGCCGTCACCTTTGTGATGGTAATGACCGTGCCGTTGAACTACCTTCTCTATGAGTATGTCCTCAAAGCCGGTGCGCTGTCGTGGGCCGATCTGCCCGACGTGAACCTCGACTTCCTGACCTTTATCGTCTTCATCGCGACGATCGCGTCGTTCACGCAGCTCGTCGAGATGGCTGTCGAGAAGTTCTCACCCACGCTCTATAACCAGTTGGGTATCTTCCTGCCGCTGATTGCCGTGAACTGCGCCATCCTCGGTGGCTCGCTCTTCATGCAACAGAAGGTTGATGCCCTCGAACTGACCTCGTGCTGGCAATCGATTGTCTACGGCCTGGGGTCGGGTCTGGGTTGGTGGCTGGCCATCGTGATGATGGCTGCGATCCGTGAGAAAACGACCTATTCGCACATTCCCGCTGCATTGAAGGGCCCCGGTATCGCCTTCATTATCACGGGTCTGATGGGTATGGCCTTTATGATCTTCTCGGGTATCCAGTTCTAATACATAAATAGAGACGGAAATGAATTTGACAATTATTCTGACAGCGATAGTCGCTTTCCTGGTGGTTACCCTCGTATTGGTGGGGTTGCTCCTCTATGCGAAGGCGAAACTGACCTCGTCGGGTGAAGTGACGATCGATATCAACAACGGCGAGAAGGTGCTTCGGACCGAGAGCGGATCGACGCTTCTGGCGACGCTGGCCAATAACAAGGTCTTTCTGCCGTCGGCCTGCGGTGGCGGTGGCTCATGCGGTATGTGCAAATGCCAGGTGCTGGAGGGCGGTGGCGACATCCTCCCCACGGAGACCGGCTTCATCACGCGCAAGATGGCCAAGGACCACTGGCGTCTGGGATGCCAGGTGAAGGTGAAAAACGACCTCAAGATCCACGTGCCCGAGTCGGTGCTCGGTGTGAAGAAGTGGGAGTGCGAGGTGGTCTCGAACCGCAACATTTCGACCTTCCTCAAGGAGTTCGTCGTGAAGCTGCCCGAGGGTGAAACCCTCAACTTCCGCAGCGGTGGCTACATTCAGATCGATGTGCCCAAGTACAAGGAGATCAAGTTCTCGGATATGGATGTGGACGAGAAGTTCCGTGCCGATTGGGACAAGATGAAGATGTGGGACCTCACAACCACGAACCCCGAGCCGACCTTCCGTGCCTACTCGATGGCCAACCACCCGGCCGAGGGCAACATCATCATGCTCAACATCCGTATTGCTACGCCGCCGTTTGACCGCGCAACCGGCTCGTTCATGAAGGTGAACCCGGGTATCTGCTCGTCGTACATCTTCTCGCGCAAACCGGGCGACAAGGTGACCATTTCGGGTCCCTACGGTGAATTCTTCCTGCCGGACAACCTGCCCGATACGCAGGAGTTGATCTTTATCGGTGGTGGTGCCGGTATGGCGCCGATGCGCAGCCACATCATGCACCTGTTCAAGACCGAGAAGACGAAACGTCCCGTTTCGTTCTGGTATGGTGCCCGTGCCATGAAGGAGGCACCGTATTTGACCGAGTTCCACGAAATCGAGAAGGATTTCCCCAACTTCTCGTTCCATCTGGCGTTGGACCGTCCCGATCCCGAGGCCGATGCTGCGGGTGTGAAGTATACGCCGGGCTTCGTGCACAACGTGCTCTATGAGAACTACCTCAAGCATCATCAGGCTCCGGAGGATTGCATCTACCTTATGTGCGGACCTCCGATGATGATCTCGTCGGTTGTGAAGATGCTCGACAGCCTCGGTGTGCCGCCTGAGAACATCCTGTACGATAACTTCGGTTCGTAACGCGACAGGACGTTTGCGATTGATGCGCGCTCCGGCCCTACAGTAAGGGCTGGAGCGCGTTGTCTTATGCCGTATCGGAGGCCTGTTTCTGGGGGCATGATGGCAATCCCGAGGCAGGAGTGATCGGACTGTTTGAATGCAACGGGAGAGGTCGTATGTGGCGAATGGCGAGGATGAGAAAACCGGTTGATACGCGACTGGGGCGTCCGTGCTCTCTGATGGCGGTGAACCTGCCGAAAGCAGACGCTGGTTTTGTGTTTGAGCCTGCGAAAACCTATCTTTGCAGCATGAAACGTCCAAAACAGATAATTTTCGATCTTGGCGGGGTGCTGTTCGCCCGCAATCCACAACGTTGTACGGAAGAGTTCCGCCGTTTTTTTGACTTCGTCCGAGCTCCGCAGATGCCTGAATTTTGGGAGGAGTACGACCGGGGAACCTGGTCGCTCGAACAGACCAAGGAGGCGTTGTGCCGCATCAACGGCTGTCCGCCCGAGGTGTGTGACCGCTATGTGGAACAAGCCATTGCCCTGCAGGAGCCCGTACGGCCGACTGAATTGCTGGTGGAAGAGCTGAAAAGGGCGGGGTATGGCCTCTACGTTTTGTCGAACATGTCACGTGAGTTTATCGACTACCTGCGGCATTTCGATGTCTATCGACTTTTTGACGGAGAGGTCGTATCGTGTGAGGTGCTGACGGTAAAGCCTGAGCCCCGGATTTACGAGATCTTGCTGGAGCGTTATGGCTTGAACCCCCAGGAGTCGTTATTCGTCGATGACCGTCCGGCCAATCTCGATACGGCCCGTAGTTTAGGATTACGGACTTTTCTGTTTCATTATGAGAATCCGTCGGCAAGTTGTGCCGAGTTGCGCAATATGCTTCTGGGTGGTTGTAGGTAATTGATAAATAGTGTGTTGTGTTCTGAGGTCCTTTCCTGCCCCATGTGAGCTGTTGAGATGGACGAAAAAAAATGATTTTTTTTGTTGTCTGAAATTTGGAACGAAAGGATATTTGCCTTATCTTTGCACTCGCTAAAAAGGAATGGCGGGATAGCTCAGCTGGTTAGAGCGCATGATTCATAATCATGAGGTCGAGAGTTCAAGTCTCTCTCCCGCT
>CALUII010000038.1 GCA_944320665.1 uncultured Alistipes sp.
ATGATGGAGCGATTCGGACTGAGTGACCTGCAGGCTTCGGCCATCATCGAGATGCGTCTGCGCGCCCTCACCGGCCTGGAGCACGACAAACTCGTGGCCGAACGCGACGAACTGCAGAAGTTGATCGCTCACCTGAAAGATGTTCTCGATCATGTCGACATGCAGATGCAGATCATCAAGGATGAACTGGTCGAAATGAAGGAGAAATACGGCGACGAACGTCGCACGGAGATCATCTACTCCTCCGAAGAGTTCAACCCCGAGGATTTTTATGCCGATGACGAAATGGTAATCACCATCTCGCACATGGGCTATATCAAACGTACACCGCTGGCCGAATACCGCACGCAGAATCGTGGCGGCATCGGCGTGAAGGGCAGCGCCACGCGCGACGAAGATTTCATCGAACACATCTACGTGGCTACGATGCACAACACGATGCTCTTCTTCACGGAGAAGGGCCGCTGCTACTGGCTCAAGGTATACGAAATTCCGGAGGGCACTCGGGCTTCGAAGGGACGGGCTATTCAGAACGTCATCCAGATCGAACCCGACGACAAGGTACGCGCGTATATCAACGTCAAACGGCTGAACGATGCCGACTACGTGAACAACAACTACATCATCATGTGCACGAAGGACGGTACGATCAAGAAGACAAAACTCGAAGCCTACTCCCGTCCGCGTCAGAATGGGGTCAATGCCATCGTCATCCGTGAAGGTGACCAGCTGATCGAGGCCAAACTGACCAGCGGTCAGGCCGAAGTGATGCTTGCCGCACGCGAAGGAAAGGCCATCCGTTTCAACGAGAATACGGTCCGCCCGATCGGACGTGTGGGTGCCGGCGTACGCGGCATCTCGATCGACGAGGGCGACGAAGTGGTCGGCATGATCTGTGTCGAACCCGACTCAAAACAGGATGTACTCGTGCTGAGCGAGAATGGATACGGCAAACGTACCGATCTGGACGAGTACCGCGTAACAAACCGCGGCGGCAAGGGCGTGAAAACGATCAATGTCACGGAAAAGACCGGCAAACTCATCTCGATCCAGGCCGTCACGGACGACAACGATCTGATGATCATCAACCGATCGGGCCTCACGATCCGTACGGCCGTATCGCAGATCCGCGTCGCAGGCCGCGCTACACAGGGTGTCCGCATCATCAATCTGCGCGAAGGAGATGCCATCGCTTCGGTCATCGCCGTGCCGCATGCCGACGATGAGAACGAAACCCCGGCAACCGACCCGTCAAACGGAGCCTCTCCGGAGCCGGCAACCGAGGAACAGACACAGGCTTAGAGAGTAAAAATACAGAAATCAATCATTCAATCAACAAACTCTAATAACTTCGTATTATGAAAAAAGCGATTTTGCTGACTGCGGCGACTCTGCTGCTTGCGGCACCGGCAGCTCTGGCTCAGAAGGTCAATGAGGATGTGCTCAAGGCCCGCATCGAGAAGAGCGAGGCAGACATTGCCAACCCCAAGAAGGCGGCCAAGGCCAACACGTGGATCCTTTGCGGCAAATCCTATTACGAGGCAGCAGCCGAACCCACAAAGAACCTGTTCGGCAACATGGACGCACAGATGATGACCTTTACGGTCGGCGAGCCTTCGTCCAAAGAGCAGGAGACGCTCAACGACAAGGTCTATGACGTATGGGTCTATCCCTATTTCCGCGCCTATATCCAGAACAACAAGGTTGTAGCCTGGGCCCAGACCAAACAACTCGGCGACAATCTGATCGCTAAAGCCATCGAAGCCTATGCAAAAGCCTACGAGATCGACCCCAAATCTGCTTCGAAGGTGAAGGACGGACTGCAGGAGATCAGCAACTTCTGCTCGCAGGTAGGTAACGTCAATCTCGAACTGGGCAACTACAAGGCTGCGGCCGATGCTTTCGGCCTGGCTTACGAAGCCCAGTCCGTTCCGGCCTACGGCACGGCAGATCCCGAGCTGCTTTACTATGCCGGCTATCTCGAAACGGTAAACGGATCGAACGACCCGGCCTCGTTTGCCAAGGGCGCCGAATACCTCGAAAAGGCTATTGCCGAAGGTTATGACGGTGACGAGGGTGCTTCGTACTACTATCTCTTCTATTGCTACTACGGACAGCGCGAGGCCGATCCCGAAAACCTGCAGAAGGCCAAGCAGACGTTGCTCGCCGGTCTGGACAAGTTCCCGAAGAGTCAGCGTATCCTGGACGGTCTGATGTCGCTCTATACGTCGGAAGAGGGTATCGGCGATCCGGCCGATCTGCTCGCACGCTTCAACGAAACGCTGGAGGCTGACCCCGAAAACGTGGACATGTGGTTCGGTCTGGGGCGTATCTATGCAGCCCTCAAGAACAACGACGGTTGCATCATGGCCTTCACGAAGGTATCGGAACTGGCTCCGGAGCAGTACGACGGCTTCTTCTGGACGGGTTACTTCTACGTGGAGAAGGGTAACGCCATGAACGACGAGTTGAATAACAAACCGTGGACTGGCAAGGCTGCCTACGACGAGGAGCAGAAGACCATCAACGCCGTTTATGCCGAAGCCATTCCCTGGTTCGAGAAGGCCCTGGAACTGAAGCCCAACGACCTGAATGCCGTAGATTATCTCAAGTCGATCTGCTTCCGTCTGCGTGACGAAGCCGGCATGGCCGAGAAGTACGCCTATTACAACGATCTGCTGGCTCAGATTCAGGCTCAGCAGCCGCAGGAATAATCCACCATCGTGATACAACACAGAAAGGGGGGCTCGTCCATGCGGACGAGCCCCCCTTTCTTACGACCTCAGACGGTTATGTCTGATCCTTCCTCCAGACGCAGCCGT
Organism: uncultured Alistipes sp.; assembly: GCA_944320665.1. Lineage (GTDB taxonomy): Bacteria > Bacteroidota > Bacteroidia > Bacteroidales > Rikenellaceae > Alistipes. The sequence goes on from CALUII010000038.1 coordinate 2,823, forward strand.
CGTGGGGTAGATCTTCCTCAACGTTCCTGCTCTTCCCCGACCGCTGCGGAGGCCATTCGGTAAATGGCATGCAACCGGTGGGTCATGAAGTACTGAATCACCCCTCGCAGGAACATGTAGAGCATAAAGGCCAGCCACAAGGCATTGTTTCCGATCAGCCCGTGCAGCGTGAAGTAGATGACAAAATAGACAACCGTCGACCAAAACATCGAGTCGCGCATGATGCGCGAGTGGGTCGCTCCCACCATAATCCCGTCCATGATAAAGGGCATGGCACTTGCCAACGGGATGACGATAATCCAGCCAATATACTCACCAGCCAGCGTGCGGATCGCTTCGGCATTAGGCGCCTCGGCATCGACAAAGATCCCCACCAATTCGCGCCACCAACCCACATAAATACCCACAAAAAGTACCGAGACCGCCATCCCCCACAACAGACACCGCTTCAGGCAGTCGCGCAACGCAACCTCATCGCGTGCACCGATAAAACGACCCGTGAGCGCCTCGGCCGCATAGGCGAAACCGTCGTTCATGTAGGAGAAGAGCGTGAAGAGCTGCAACAGCAGCGTATTGACCGCCAGCAGAGCGGGATCGTCCATCCGGGCCGAAGCGGCCGTAAAGAAGGTGTAGACCGCCACAATGCACAACGTACGCAGGATGATATCGCGATTCACGACGAAGAAACGACGCAACGGCTTGAGATCGATCACCTCACGCCAGTCGATTCGCGTCAGCCGCTTGCGGTAGAAGATCACCAGCAGCAACGTCGAAAGCGTCACACCGGTCCACTGCGCCACGACCGATCCATAAGCGATTCCGACGATACCCAAGTCCCGCTCAAAGGCAAACCAGAGACTCACCAACACATGCACCACATTCACCGTAATGGCCGTACACATCGGAATGACAGCATTCTGCATGCCGTTGTACCAGCCATTGAATCCAAAGAGCAGAATACCGGCCGGGACAGCCCAAATACGCGTATAGTAATACTCACGCGTCATCTCGCTGCCATTCATCACCCACAATGCCGCTTCCCCCAACGGATACTGCAGTGCCACGATCAGTATCCCCATCAACAAGGCCACGGACAAGGCACGAGCCAACATGTTGGTACACTCGCGGAAGTTACCTGCACCGAATGCCTGGGCCGTCAATCCACTGGTTCCCATGCGCACGAACGAACAGTTCCAATAGATGAAATTAAAGATCGAGACTCCGATGGCCAACGATCCGATCGTTGCCGCAGAGTCTTCGCCCCAGTGTCCGGCAATAGCCGTGGCTGCAATGCCCATCACGGGAACGGTGATGTTCGATACGATGTTGGGCAACGCAATACGCAGAATTTCGCGGTTCATCCTCATCATGCCGGCAAAGATAGAGTTAATTCGTCAAAAATGTGCCCTCTGGAGGCTTTTCTCTTCAAAAGGCGCTGAGATCGTGCACGTATCCGAAAATTTGAATTACCTTTGCCCCTCGGAACCTGTGGTTGCGAGATTATTCTGCTCTTCGCACACCGCACGGAATCCGCTCCGGAAACACTCCGAGAGCAGGGGCAGGGCGTTGTGAAACGTCCGGACCGGCGGCCGGTGGGCCCCTGCACTTCGATCCTCCGGACAACCCACACAAAGAGCTTCTGCACCGGCCCCACGACGTGTATGACCATGAGAGATTTCAAGAAGGATTCGGCACCCGCACTCGCGCGCTTCGGCCGCGACAAACGAACCCGCACGACGGCTGATACCTCCGAACAACGGAGCGACCGTCGCACCCGACATGAGGCTTCCGACCGAGACGGGAAGCCCGCAACGGCCCCGCGCAAACGGGCCTCGTTCAATCCCCACTTTACGGCAGACAACCGTCCGATCGGCGAACAGCGCTCGTTGCGCTCGTCGGAACGCGACGGTCGGGATAACGAACGCAACATGCGCCCCAATCACGAATACCGCACAAACACCCGCGCGAAGAAACCGTTCGGACGCAACGATTCGGGCGAGGAGCGACGCGGGAGTCGCCCCCAGGAAGGGTTTGACCGTCCTCGTGGTACACACCGCTCCCCGGAACGCAACAACGACCGTACGGCACAACGCGGAAACAATCGTTACGCACGCGAAAACGACAACCGCGGCACCTCGGGACAGGGCGATCGCCGCTATTCGGCAGGGCGCGCCTCTCATACGGGATCATATCGCGAAGGGGGACGCGGAAAAGGCAAGACGACCGATTATCCACGCTACAATCCCAACAAGCAGACGGGCGAGATGCGTCTGAACCGTTTTATCGCACAGTCGGGCATCTGCTCGCGCCGTGAGGCCGACGATTTCATTCTGGCCGGCCTGGTATCGGTCAATGGCGTGATCGTCACCGAACTGGGCACGAAGGTGAAGCCGACCGACGAAGTGAAGTTCAACGACAGCCGCGTACAAGGCGAAAAGAAGGTTTACCTGGTACTCAACAAACCGAAGGGATATGTGACGACTCTTGACGATCCGCACGCAACCAAGACCGTTATGGATCTGGTGCAGGGTGCCTGCACGGAACGTATCTACCCGGTAGGACGTCTCGATAAGAACAGCGTCGGACTGCTGCTTTTCACCAACGACGGAGATTTGACGCGTCAACTGACACACCCCTCATACAAGAAGAAAAAGATCTATCAGGTGACGCTTGACCGTCCGCTCGAACGGGCCGATATGACAGCCATTGCCGAAGGCATCACACTCGAGGACGGAGAAATCTATGCCGATGAGATCGCTTACGCGTCGGAGGACCACAAAGAGATCGGAATCGAGATTCACTCGGGCCGCAACCGCATCGTTCGTCGTATCTTCGAACACTTGGGCTACGAAGTGAAGAAGCTGGATCGTGTCTACTACGCCGGTCTTACCAAGAAAAACCTCAAGCGCGGCGCCTGGCGTTTCCTGACCCGCGAGGAGGTGGAACGACTCAAATCCGGACAATATGAGTAAGTAGGTCGTACGGATTGCTTGTTCAACCGTATATGTCTAAACAGCAGCGGGTGCCCAATGACGTGGGCACCCGCTGCTGTTTCATTCCCAAGGGCTCCCAGCCCCAACTCGATTCGCGGTTTAGTGCGATGCCAAATACCAATTCGTCGATCGATTGGCCATGACATACTGACGCGAGGGTTCGCTCACGGTCACTCCCGTATAATAATGGATCGGGTTCAATTCATTATTATAGGCCGAATAGAAAGCCGGTGTATGGAAACGTGCGGATGACGGGAAGGCGGCTTCCATCTGCGTTTCGAACTGATTCAACAGTGCTTCGTCGGCACAATAATGATTCGCGAAATCACCCAGATCGAAAAAGAGCGGCGTAGACAGCGCATCATAGATCTGTAATTCGGACGCTTCGTAGGCACGCGTCGCACCCGCATGGACACTCTTCATCACCTCGGCCAAAGCATCCAGCTCCGACGTAACAGCCATCGATACGCATGCCGACTGCCAAACTCCCGTCTGCGTGTTGAACGAATCGTAGAACTCATAGCAGGTCTGCTGCATCTTCTCCTCGACAGACTCCGAGGACAAGAGTATGGGCATAATCCGATCATAGGGGAATCCCGTACCCATCACCTCGCACGGCGACGCCACGATATAATCCACACTGTTACGCAGATCGTACAACGTCTCGATATTGGCCATGAAGCAGGCATCAAAAATCAGATATTCGGGTTTAACCGACAAGCCCTCAAGCACCGAGGCCAGGTCGGTAATATTCATCTCGGCTCCGGTATCTCCGAACGATCGGGTCGGCAGCGCTCCTTCGGCCGTCTGCCAATATGAAACGACTCCCGGCTGAGCCGGAAGACTCAGGGCTCCGCTTGAGGCCGATACCCAGGCCTTGCCGTGCGAACCAATGATCACACCATAACTTTCGGCCGGTGCCTCTGCCATCATATCGTCGAACATCGTGGCAATGCACGTCGGATCTGACGGATTGAACTCGCGATAACTCTTCACCGTACGGGTCATGCTGACCTTCGTTCCGTTGTTCATGATCTCCAGAATGGTAGCCGTTCCCGCCCCCTTGGGCTGATAACACACCAATACCCGATTTGTTTTGAGTGCCTCTTCGGAAGCCCCTTCACACATGGCCTGAAGATTCTGAAGATAAAAACTCAACAGAGAAGTACCCGGCAAATAGGCCATCACCGTATGGTGTATCACCTCCGGCTCGGGATCGGGTGTCGGTTCAGGCTCAGGTGCTGGAGAATCGCTTTTCGAACAAGCCATCGAGACGAACAGCAGACTCACAACCAACAACATGCGCAGTCCGACATGATGGCTTCCGTGGGCGACATGGCCTCCACGAAAGCGGAAAAACAAGGTTTTAATCATTTGTATTCACGGGGTTTGAGGTTATTGAACTGCCACGTACGCTCACGCTTGAAGGTATATCCTTCAGGCTTGTTGCGGTAGATGCGGCTGTAATCGAAATAGAAGCCTTTGACCTTGCGGTCATCGATACGTGTCGGGGCAACCAACGGGACATACTCCGTCGTACGGCTTACCACACGACTTTTACCCGGCGTGAGCCCCTCGGAGGCGATCACATCGAGAGCGTGCCCAAACATCAGGATATGCTGGGGCGTTCGTTGCGTGAGCGCATCACCCGAAGATTTAATGGCGGCAAGCACCTTCTCCATACGGTCATAATAGATCTCCTCCTGCTCCCGATTGCCCAAAGCGCCGTAGGCATAGGCCATCAGATTGAGCAGGTTGGGGCTGAATGGATCCAACTCGAGGGCCTTGAGACCCGAAAGGATCAGAGCTTCGAGGTCCTCCACACGCGGTTTGTCCGGATCGATCCGCGAGACAATCAACATCATACGGTCACGCTCCTCATTCGGCGACAAAGGCTTGTACTCGTCACGAAAAGCATAACCATAATACAGATAGCGGTAATCATCGACCGTCAATGTCGTGTCGCCCGAATTATACCGAATCCACAAGTTGGGGTAGTAGTAGGGCGACGATGCGGTAGTCGTTCGATCGAAGATCTCCTCCTCATCGGGCGGGGTCTGTGCCGCGCCCCGTATCGGTAACAGCAACAGCCATCCCAACAACAAGGTCCATCCTCTGGATGCAACGAATTTCTTCATGGTGTATTCTCTATTCTGTCTTATTCAGAACGGGAAAATCACCGCAAATCGTGTGCTGCGATCAACTCGCGGAAACGTTTCTCGAGATTGGCCGTACCCGGGACCAACGGCAGGCGCAGGTTATTTTCGATCAGCCCCATAACCGACAAGGCACACTTTACACCGGTCGGATTTCCCTCGGCAAAGAGGGCATGGACGGCTTCATCGAGTGCTTTGTACTCCTGATCGGCACGATCGTAGTCGCCCGCCTTGGCATAGTTCATACAGCGCATGAAGCGTTCGGGGAAAGCATTGACCGCAACAGAGATCACGCCATCGCCACCGTTGCGCATCACGTCGATAGCCATGCCGTCGTCACCCGACAAAACGAGGAAATTGTCGGGTCGCATGTCGATAATCCGCCGAATCTGATCGAGGTTGCCCGAGGCTTCCTTGACACCCAACACGTTGTCGAAATCCGCAGCCAGACGCAACGTCGTTTCGGCCGTCATGTTGACCCCCGTACGGCCCGGCACATTGTAGAGGATCACCGGGACCGGTGAATGTTCCGACACCGTGCGGAAATGCTGGTAGAGTCCCTCTTGTGAGGGCTTGTTATAATAAGGTGTTACGCTCAGGATGGCATCGGCCGCACGCAAATCGAATTCACGCAACTGGTCAAGCACCTCCGAGGTGGAATTGCCGCCGACTCCGATTACCAAGGGCACCCGGCCGGCAATGTGGTTCGAGATGAACATCGCAATGACGGCTCGTTCGGGCATATAGAGGGTCGGTGTTTCTGCCGTAGTACCGAGTGCAACGATGTAGTCCGTGCCGCCCTCGATCACGTAGTCAATCATGCGGGCCAAGGCTTTGTAGTCCACACGGCCATCGGCCGTAAAGGGGGTAATCATGGCGGCACCGACGCCGCTCAGTTTGTGTCGTATCATAAAGTATGATTCCGTTTTTGAGTAGTGATGTATCTCTGCCGGGCAGGCACGCAGAGCATTCTACTCACGTGATACCGCCACACAGCATAGATTATACGAGGTAAATATACGAAATCTATCCGATTTTTTCGTCATTCCGCCTCAACATTTTCATCATTTTTCCACAAGGACACCCTGTCCTCACCTTCAGTTTTCACCATACGATCAGAACAGCACACCCTGCCCGTCGCGTTCGCGCGCCTCTGTTCCGGCAGCCTCTCCGACCAAGGGTTCCCCCTCTGTCTCCCCCCCGGGAGCGGTTGATGCACGACTGCCGGGTTCAGGCATCACAGCATGCGCCGCCTCCGTCGGCAAAGTTGCAACCTCCGATGGGGGATTGGACGACTGCCCTTCAGCCAGCAACGTCTCGAACTCCTCCTCGGAGAGAATGCGTACGCCAAGTTTTTCGGCCTTCTGCCTCTTTGCCGGTCCCATCTTTTCTCCGGCCACAAGGTAGTCTGTCGCTGAAGATACGGCCGCCAGGTTGCGTCCTCCGTGCGTTTCGATCAACGCCTTGAGTTCGTCGCGACTGTGGTTGCGGAAGGTTCCCGAGATCACGAAACTCAGACCGGACAACGTATCCGATGTCAATTCACGCTCCATCTCGACAGTCTGCACTCCGGCCGCCCGCAAACGGGCAATGATCCGCCGATTCTCCTCATCTGCAAAGTAGTCCAGGATCGCATCGGCAATTTTTGCCCCTACCTCCTCAGCTTCGACCAGCTCCTCGCGCGACGCCTGCATCACCGCATCGAGCGAACGGAAGTGCGCCGCAAGGTATTTGGCCGTTGTCTCACCCACGAAACGGATCCCCAGAGCAAAAAGTACCCGACGGAAAGGAACCTGTGTCGACGCCGCAATGTTACGCACGATACGCTCGGCCGTCTTACGCCCGATCTCCTTCTCGAAATCCACCTCCATCAAGCGTTCCAACGGCAGAGAGGCGATTTCCGACACGTTGCTCACGGCCCCTTCGGCCAGAAGTTTACGCACCACCTGACTGTTCGAACGCTTTCCCTCACGGATGTTCTGCATCAATTTCAAGGCCTGGTTTTCGGGCAATTTGGTGGTAATGCGCGTGCGGGCCACCTGATCGACCGTCAGGTCATACAGGTCCGACACATCGTGCAGCAGCCCCTCCTCGAACAGTCGGTCGATAATCTCCTCGCCCAACCCGTCGATATCCATCGCCTTGCGGCGAATGAAGTGCACGATGCGCCCCAGAATCTGCGGACGACAATGACTCTGGTTCGGACAATAGTGTTTTGCCTCCCCCTCGTAACGCACGAGTGGCGTCCCGCAAACGGGGCAGCGGTCAATGTATTGAAACGGCACGCTGTCGGCCGGTCTCCGCGAAAGTTCCACCCCCGTGATCTTGGGGATAATCTCGCCCCCCTTCTCGACATAGACCCAATCACCCGGACGCACGTCCAACTGCGCAATCTGCTCGGCATTATGCAACGTGGCCCGGCGCACGGTCGTTCCGGCCAACTGCACCGGTTCGAGGTTCGCTACCGGAGTTACCGCCCCGGTGCGTCCGACCTGGAAGTCGATGCTCGTCAGTTGCGTCAAGGCTTGTTCGGCCTTGAACTTGTAGGCGACGGCCCACTTGGGCACCTTGGCCGTGGTGCCGAGAGCGCGGCGATCGGCATAGCGATTCACCTTGATGACCACGCCGTCGGTCGGGAAGGGGAGTCCCTTCCGGGCCTCGTCCCAATAGCGGATATAATCGTCTATTTCGTCGCGTGTACGGCAGATGCGCATGGCATCCGAGACCTTGAAACCCCAGGAACGCGCACACTGCAGGTTCTCCCAATGCGAATCGTAGGGCAGGGCATCACCCGCCAGTTGATAGAGCGTACAATCCAGACCGCGATGCGCCACGACGACCGACGACTGCTGTTTGAGCGTACCGGCCGCCGCATTACGCGGGTTGGCAAAAAGCGGATCACCGGCCGCCTCTCGCTCGGCATTGAGGCGGTCGAACGAAGCGTAGGGCATCAGGATCTCGCCCCGGATCTCAAAATAGTCGGGCCACCCCTCGCCCTGCAACACGAGGGGCACCGTACGAATCGTGCGTACGTTGGCCGTCACGTCATCCCCCTGCGTGCCGTCGCCACGCGTCACGGCACGCAACAGACGTCCGTGTTCATAAGTAAGTGAAATGGCCGTACCGTCGAACTTCAACTCGCAGACGAACTCCGTCGTTCCTACCTCCCGGTCGATGCGGTCGATAAACTCGTGCAATTCGTCGAGCGAATAGGTATTGCCAAGTGACAGCATCGGGAATCGATGGGCCACGGAGTGAAACTCGTTGGTCAGGTCGCTGCCTACGCGCATCGTCGGAGAATTGGGGTCGGCATACTCCGGATGAGCCCGTTCGAGATCCTGCAGTTCACGCATCAATGCATCAAACTCGAAATCAGAGATCTCGGGCGCATTTTCTACATAATATTTATAATTGTGGTATTCGAGCTGACGCCGCAGCGTCGCGATTCGATCCTGAATCATCGTATCCATAGAGCAATTCTTCCGGGTAAAGATAGGCATTTTGTTCCGATTATGGCACCGGCACTTCCGGTTCAATAAAAAAATTGTAAAAAAATTTTCTGAATTTGGTGCGATCGGCAAATTTTGCGTATACTTGCGGAAAATTTCAGAGCATTAACACAAACATGACTACACCAAACAAGGCAAAGAAACATATCGTTACCAGTTTCCACAACCTGCCTGCCGAATTGCAAGAAGCCGTACGCGAAAAATATCCCATGGGATTCACCGACGCCATGATGCGCGTGGACAAGCCGAACGGCGACTTCTTTTACGCCGTACCTTTCGATACCGACGAGGTGGCCTACCTGGTGAAGATCGACGTCAAGATCGACGACCACGCCCAGGATGACGACGACAAGGACTATTACGACGACGAGATCAAGGGCGCCGACGAAATCCAAGACGACGGATCCGACGAAACCGAGCCGCGCGAAAACGAAGACGACGACGTCGATATCTGATCCGCCCCACTCAACCTCACCGCTCGGCGCTACGTACGATTCAGCGGCACATCGCGGAGAAGGGCAAAAGTCACAACCAAAATAGACGAATCCATACAGTCCACACACCACCTTGCTAGGCGACTGTATGGATTCATTCTTTTTTATGTCATGCGAACGCTCACTCAACATGCTCTTCCTGCCACCCGAATACAGCCCCCAAATCCCCCCAGCCATTCCACTCATTTTCCGCCTCCACAGCCCCAATCCCCCCACGTTATCCCCCTGTCCCAGGCCCCTCCGACAAACACAGAAAACAATGAATCCGTTTTCGTTGGGTTTTTAGGAGAAAAATACCTATCTTTGGGAGCAAAAAATGTCTTTTGCACCAAATTACAATTAAGACAAGATGAAAAAAGTGGACGTCATCCTCGGCCTGCAGTGGGGAGACGAGGGCAAAGGCAAAGTCGTCGATGTGCTGACCCCCGCCTATGAGGTCGTAGCACGTTTCCAGGGAGGCCCCAATGCCGGACATACGCTGGAATTCAACGGAGAAAAATACATCCTGCGCTCCATCCCCTCGGGTATCTTCCAGGGCGGCAAAACCAATATCATCGGTAACGGCGTGGTGCTTGACCCGATCCTGTTCCGTGACGAGGCCGAAGCCCTCGCCGCCAGCGGGCACGATCTGCGCAAACAACTCTGCATCTCGAAGAAAACCCACCTGATCCTGCCGACACACCGCCTGCTCGACGCCGCCTATGAGGCCGCAAAGGGCAGTTCGAAGATCGGTACCACGGGCAAAGGCATCGGTCCCGCCTATACGGACAAGGTAAGCCGCACGGGTATGCGCGTAGGCGATCTGCTGCGCCCGGACTTCCGTCAGATATACGAAGCGGCCAAGGCCCGCCACGAAATCACACTCCGCGGCCTGAATTATCCGTGCGATGTGGCCGAACTCGAAGCCAAGTGGTTCGATGCTGTAGAGTACCTCAAGAGCTTCCGCATCATCGACAGCGAATACACGATCAACCACGCCCTCGCCGAAGGAAAGAGCATCCTGGCTGAAGGAGCACAGGGCACGTTGCTCGACGTGGATTTCGGCTCGTATCCCTTCGTCACTTCGTCGAACACGGTCTGTGCCGGCGTCTGCACCGGCCTGGGTGTCGCCCCGAACCGTATCGGCGAGGTGTACGGCATCTTCAAGGCTTATTGCACGCGCGTGGGCAGCGGCCCCTTCCCGACGGAACTCTTCGACGAAACGGGCGCCCGTCTGCGGGATATCGGCCATGAATACGGCGCCGTCACGGGCCGCGAACGCCGATGCGGTTGGCTTGACCTCGTAGCATTGAAGTATGCCATCATGATCGACGGCGTCACGCAGCTCATCATGATGAAGGCCGACGTGATGAATGATTTCGATACGATCCGCATCGCTACGGCCTATGAAATCAACGGACACAAGACCGATGAATTTCCCTTCGATATCGAGGGCGAGGTGAAACCGGTTTACAAGGAGTTCCCCGGCTGGAAATGCGACCTGCGTCACGTAAAGCACTACGAGGAGTTCCCCGCCGAGTTCAAGCAGTACGTCGAATTCATCGAACGCGAGACGGGTGTTCCGGTGAAGATCATATCGGTGGGTCCCGACCGCTCGGAGACCATCGTGCGCTGATCACGCCACGCCTCCGCCCACCACGACGCAGAGATTTGAAATTTGTATTATAAATAGGTATCTGTGCCGGCATGCAGGACGGACCCGAGAAACTGATGAGAAATATTACCTTATTGGAACTTATATGATGAAAAAACAGCTCAACATTGTTGTTCTGGCAAAACAGGTGCCCGATACCCGCAACGTGGGTAAGGATGCCATGACTCCCGAAGGTACGGTCAACCGTTCGGCGCTGCCCGCGATCTTCAACCCCGAAGACCTGAATGCGCTCGAAATGGCTCTCCACATCCGGGAACTGGCCGGTAACGCAACGGTACGTGTGCTGACCATGGGTCCGGCACGTGCGGCCGACATCATCCGCGACGCCATGTTCCGTGGCGCCGACGGTGGTTATCTGCTCTCGGGCCGCGAATTCGCAGGTTCGGATACGTTGGCTACGTCGTACGCCTTGTCGTGCGCTCTGCGCAAGATTCAACCCGACCTGATCGTCGCCGGACGCCAGGCTATCGATGGCGATACGGCCCAGGTGGGTCCGCAGGTTGCCGAAAAACTCGGCCTGCCGCAGGTAACCTATGCCGAGGAGATTGTCGAACTGAAGGAGAAATCGATCGTCGTGAAACGCCGCCTGGATCACGGTACCGAAGTGGTCGAATCGCCGCTGCCGATGGTGCTGACGGTGAATGCCTCGGCCCCGGAGTGCCGCCCGAAGAACGCCAAGCGCGTCATGAAGTACAAATTTGCCCTCACCCCCTCGGAAATCGCCGCTGCACCCGATACGGAGGCCGCCCGCCGCGCCACCGAGAAGGAGTACCTGCAGATTACGGAGTGGGCTGCAGCCGACGTGAATCCCGATCCGCAGCAGCTCGGTCTGGCCGGATCGCCCACGAAGGTTAAGAAGATCGAAAACGTCGTCTTCCAGGCAAAGGAGGCCAAGAAACTCACTGCAGCCGATTGCGATATCGCAGACCTGATGGTCGAACTCATTGCGAGCCACACGCTCGGTTAACAAACACCCCAAGCACAGAAGAGATGAATAACGTATTCGTATATATTGAACTCGAAAACGGGGCCGTCGCTGACGTGAGCCTCGAATTGCTGACCAAGGGCCGCGAGTTGGCCGACACGCTGAAGGTGAAACTCGAGGCCGTGGTGATCGGCGAAAACCTCGCCGGTATTGAAAAAGAGTTGGCCAAGTATGGCGCCGACACCGTTTGGGTGGCCGACGACAAGATCTTTGCTCCGTTCCGCACGCTGCCCCACACGGCTGTGATGTGCGGTCTGATCGAGCAGGAGAAACCCCAGATCGCCCTCTTCGGCGCAACGCCCGTAGGCCGCGATTTCGCGCCGCGCGTATCGTCGGCCCTGCACAGCGGTCTGACGGCCGACTGCACGCAGCTGGTCATCGGCGACCACGCCGACCCGAAGACCGGAAAGGGATACACGAACCTGCTCTATCAGATTCGCCCCGCCTTCGGCGGCAACATCATCGCCACGATCGTCAACCCGGACCACCGTCCGCAGATGGCCACCGTGCGCGAGGGCGTGATGCGCAAGGAGGAGGCTGCGAAACCCCACGCCGGGGAGGTGCGCAAGATCGACTGGCAGAAATTCGTCAAGGACACGGATCTGGCCGTGAAGATCATCGACCGTCAGATCGAGGAGCGCAAAATCAACATCAAGGGTGCGAGCGTAATCGTGGCCGGCGGCTACGGCATGGGCTCGAAGGAGAACTTCCAGTTAGTACACGAACTGGCCGAAGTGCTCGGGGCCGAGGTGGGCGCCAGTCGTGCGGCTGTGGATGCCGGTTTCACGGATCACGCCCGTCAGATCGGTCAGACCGGCGTTACGGTACGTCCGAAACTCTACATCGCCTGCGGTATCTCGGGCCAGATCCAGCACACGGCCGGTATGGACCAGTCGTCGATGATCATCTCGATCAACACCGATCCCGAAGCCCCAATCAATAAAATCGCCGATTACGCCATCACGGGCGACGTGAATGACGTGATTCCGAAGATGATTAAGTACTACAAGCAAAACTCGAAGTAATGGCTAATTTCTTTTCAGATAACAAGGATTTGCAGTTCCACCTCCAGCATCCGATGATGCGCAAAATCGTGGAGCTGAAGGAGCGCGGTTTCGCCGAGAAGGATCTCTACGACTATGCTCCCCACGACTTCGAAGATGCAATGGACTCGTACCGCCGCGTGCTCGAGATCGCAGGTGAAGTGTGCGGCGACGTCCTCGCCCCGAATGCCGAGGGCGTTGACCACGAAGGTCCGCGTGTAGTGAACGACCATGTGGAGTATGCTTCGGGTACGGTGCAGAATCTCAAGGCGATTGTCGATGCCGGTCTGAGCGGCCTGACCCTCCCGCGCAAGTACGACGGTCTGAACTTCCCGCTCGTATGCTTCGTGATGGCCAACGAGATGGTAGCCCGCGCCGATGCCGGATTCGAGAACATCTGGGGTCTGCAGGACTGCGCCGAAACGCTCAACGAGTTTGCCTCGGAGGAGCTTAAGGCCAAATACCTGCCGTGGGTTTCGGCCGGCGCAACGTGCGCCATGGACCTCACGGAGCCCGATGCCGGTTCGGACCTGGGCGCCGTGATGCTCAAGGCAACGTGGAACGAGGAGCGTCAGACGTGGCTGCTCAACGGTGTGAAGCGATTCATCACCAACGGCGACGGCGATATCTCGCTGGTGCTGGCCCGTACGGAGGAGGGCACGACCGACGCACGCGGTCTGTCAATGCTGGTCTATGACAAGCGCGACGGCGGCGTGAAGGTACGCCGTATCGAGAACAAACTCGGTATCAAGGGTTCACCGACGTGCGAGCTGGTCTTCACGAATGCCCCGGCACAGCTGGTCGGCGACCGCAAGATGGGTCTGATCAAGTACGTGATGTCGCTGATGAACGCCGCCCGTCTGGGTATCGGCGCCCAGTCGGTGGGTCTGTGCGAGGCAGCCTATCGCGAGGCACTGAAGTATGCGCACGAACGTGCCCAGTTCGGCAAGTCGATCATCCGTTTTGCGGCCGTGGCCGAGATGCTCTCCAACATGAAGGCCAAACTGCAGGGTGCACGTGCACTGCTCTATGAAACAACACGCTTCGTCGAGATCTACAAGCAGTACGGACACATCTCACACGAGCGTTCACTCGAGGCCGAGGAGCGTCAGGAGATGAAGTTCTACAACCGCCTGGCCGACGGCTTCACACCGCTTGTGAAGCTCTTCGCATCGGAGTATGCCAACCAGTTGGCCTACGACGCTGTGCAGATCCACGGCGGATCGGGCTTCATGAAGGACTACGCCTGCGAGCGTCTGTATCGCGACGCCCGCATCATGAACATCTACGAGGGTACCTCGCAGCTGCAGGTCGTAGCGGCCATCAACGCCGTGACGAAGGGCACCTTCCTCGAGCAGATCAAACGATACGAGGAGGCAAACTACTGCGAGGCAATGCAGCCCGTCGTTGCCAAACTGCGCGAGCTGACTGCACAATATGAGGAGATGCACTCGCGTGTTGAGACGCTCGACAAGGAGTGCAACGGATACAAGGATTTCCATGCCCGTCGTCTGGTCGAGACTGCCGGTCACATCATCATCACCTACCTGCTGGCCCGTCAGGCCGGCGAGGCGGCCGAGTATATGGAGTCGGCACAGGTATACAGCAAGTTGGCTGCCGCTAAGATTGCCGAAGCATATGCCTATGTGATGAACTCTCCGGTCGAGGATGTGGCACTCTTCCATAAGGTGGAGGAGGAGACCCTCTAGATTCTGCACCAGGAGGCCGTAACGGCCAATCAATACGCCGAAGGGAGCCGATTTCCATGTATGGAAATCGGCTCCCTTCGCTTTCCGTAGATCAGGCCCGGGAATCTCCAGCACCCGATCGGCAGAAGATACTGCGGACTATTTCGAGACACCAGCCGACGCAGGCTGCGATTGCGAGGTTTCCATCGCGCAGATGCAAGGATTGAATATATTGAGATTCAATCGATTGACAATATACTTCAGAGCCAACTGCGCCTTAACCGAGTTACCGGCATCATCGAGCGGAGGAGCGAAGGCCGCAACACCCATCACTCCAGGCACAACCCCCATGATACCACCTCCGACACCGGTTTTTGCAGGCAACCCGGTCTGGAAAAGCCAGTCGCCCGTATGCTCGTAGAAACCAACGGTCGCCATCATCGAAACGATCCGCGGGGCCAACTCCGAACGAAATATCGGACGATGCGTTACGGGATTCGTACCTCCGAAGGCAATCGTCGCGGCCATCACGGCCAATTGACGCGCCGTGATGCCGAGCGAACACTGCCGCGTGTAGAGATCGAGTGCCATATCCGGATCATCGTAGATGCGCTCGTAGTTGCGCAACAACCACGCAATCGATTTGTTGTTGAAATTGGTCGCAGACTCCGATCGATAGAGTTCGTCTATCACCGCGACATCCGAACCGGCCAACTCACCGATAAATCCTTGGATCGCCTGCCACTTGGCCGCGGCATCGCCCGTCGGCTTGACCATCGAACAGGCCGCAATGGCACCGGCATTAACCAACGGGGTGGAAGGAT
>CALUII010000039.1 GCA_944320665.1 uncultured Alistipes sp.
CGAGTGCCGCCGGCTGGATTTCGACCAGGTGGTCGTCTCGATGAAGTCGAGCAACACGCGCGTCATGGTCGCCGCCTACCGCCTGCTGGTCGAGGCGATGGAGGCCGAAGGGATGCGCTACCCGATCCATCTGGGGGTTACGGAGGCCGGCAACGGACTCGAAGGACGGGTGAAGAGCGCCGTCGGCATCGGTGCGTTGCTGGCCGACGGCATCGGCGACACGATCCGCGTCTCGCTGACCGAGGCCCCCGAAAACGAGGTGCCCGTCGCACAGCTGCTCGTCGACCACTTCAGTCGTCGTGAGGGGCACTTCGACGTACGTCACCCCGAGCGCTACTCGCCGACCGAATACCGCCGTCGCAGCGGTATGCAGACGCCGCTCGTGCACAGCGAATTTCCGGCCGGATTCCGCGAAATCGAGGCCGTGTCGCAAAACCCGACGGCCGAACTGCGGGCCGCCATACTCAATCTCGACGACCGCGAACCGGTGGCCGTCGTGCGCCGTTACGACGAGGCCGACGCCGAGACGGTGGCCGTGCGTGCAGCGGCCGATCTGGGTGTGCTCTTCCTCGACGGATTGGCCGACGGCATCCGCATCGTGGCGCCGCAGTTGACCGAAGCGCAGATCGAGCGCATCGAGCTGCTCATCCTTCAGGCGGCCCGCGCCCGCATGTCGCAGACGGAGTACATCGCCTGCCCGAGCTGCGGTCGCACGCTTTACGACATCGAGCGCACGCTCGATGCCATCAAGGCCCGCACGTCGCACCTGCGCAACCTGCGCATCGGTGTGATGGGGTGCATCGTCAACGGCCCGGGCGAGATGGCTGATGCCGACTACGGATACGTGGGTGCCGCACCCGGGCGCATCACCCTCTACAAGGGGCGCACGGTCGTCGAACGCAACATCCCGCAGGAGGAGGCGCTCGATCGCCTCGTGGCACTCATCCGGGCCAACGGCGACTGGCACGAACCCGACCAGCCGGAGGCGGAACACGGGACATCCGCTGCGGCCGAGGCCCGAACGGCCTCCGTTGAAGATAAATAGGTGTATCGGACGAAAGAAGTTGGTGAAACGTATGACGATTCTGCCGTTGACCTACCTCGGGTCGGTCGAATATTTTGCCCGCCTGCAGCGGGGCGACTGCACGATCGACCTCGGCGAGCACTTCGTGAAGCGTACGGAACGCAACCGCACGCGGATTCTGGCCTGCGACGGCCCCATGGAGCTGACCGTGCACGTGTGCCGTGCCAACCGGCCCCGCACGCCGATGCGCGACCTGCGCCTCGACTACTCGAAGCGTTGGCAGCACCAGCACTGGGGGGCATTGGTCGCCTCGTACCGCTCGTCGCCCTACTTCGAGCACTATGCCCCCAAGCTCGAGCCCTTCTACCGCCGCGAGTGGCGCTTCCTGGTTGACTACAACCTCGAACTGCTCGCGTTGCTGTGCGGGTGGATGGGTATCCCCCAGCCGCCGCTGTCGGAACGGTACGTCGAGGCCGGGCCTGAGGACCTTGACCTGCGCGGACGGCACGCCGGCGGCGCGGATTTCCGCCCCGAACCCTACATTCAGGTCTTTGCCGACCGCCTGCCCTTCGTTGCTAATCTATCCGTCGCAGACCTGTTGTTCGCCGAAGGTCCCGCAGCGGCTGCTCTTTTAAGGCGCTGCCTATGCGGATCGTCGTGCTGTCGCTGAGTCCGTCGGGCGTCGTGGCCTGCACCGTGCAGACGCCTTCCAGACGGATCGAATCCGAAAGCCATTGACATGGAGCCCATTGGCGTACGGCAAGTGTGTCGCCGTTGATGCGCAGCGTGGGCCGCTCGCGTGTGTAGATCTTGAACTGCTGGGCCTCGTTGGCACGCAGCTGGCGACGGCGGTCAACGATCCGGAGCGTCGGTTCGTTGCGGTTCCACAGCGCCTTGTAGAGGTAGAAGGCGTCCTTGCGCAGACGGCGGTCGATGGTTACCAGTCCCGAGGCATTGATGCCGTAGGGGCGCCGCGCCGATCCGAAATCGAAGAGGTTGTTGATCCACACCCCCCAGAAGAGCGAATCGCTGTCGAGGTATTTCGCATACGATTCGTGGAACCGCGTCTGACGGCTCTCGGGAAACCAGTTGGTGCGGGGGGTGGGGCGTGTCTCGAAGTCGCGGTGACCCGGGATGCCCTCGTTGCCGTAGGCCACGCCCGAGCGCAGGTGGCTCCAGTTGCGGCGCATCTGCGTGCACCAGATGGCCACGTCGTCGGGCGAGCCCTTCTCCCAACCCACATTCTGCTGCCAGACGATCAGGTCGGTGATGAAGTTGATCTCGCCGTTCTGGTTGCTGCAGGCCACCGTCGGACGTGACGGGTCGAGTGTGTGTGCCTCCTCGTTGAGCGACTGCAGGTAGGCGACGGGGCTGTCGCCCCGGGTCCACAATCCCGTGAAGAGTCCCCACATCATGACCGACGGGTGGTTGTAGTGTTGGGCGATCAGTTCGCGCAGTTGCGTCCGTCCGTTGGCTTCGAAGCCCGGGGTGGCGTAGTATCCCATGTCGCCGAGAAAGGGGGCCTGTTCGAGGGGCAGGTCGATCCAGACCAGCAGCCCTTCGCGGTCGCAGCGGTCGTAGAGGTATTGTCCGTGGGGCATGCCGGCCGAACGCAGGGCATTGACGCCCAGTTCGTGGAGAAAGTCGAAGTCGGCATCGTAATCCGTCGGGGTGAAGGCGCTGCCGACCACCGGGTTGTCGTGGTAGAGCGACACGCCCTTGAGGGCAATGCGGCGGCCGTTGAGGCGGAACCCGCCGTCGGATGTCACGCGGATGTCGCGGAAGCCCGTGCGGACGATGACCGAGTCGCGCGAGGAGCCCTCCTCCTCGAGTCGTACGGTGACCGTGTAGAGGGCCGGATGGCCCGGCTCCCAGAGGTCGGGCTGTTCGAGTGTGAAGGGGATCGAGACCGGTTTCCCGCTGTCGGGCTTCACGCGCAGGCTGCGGAAGAAGGCCTGGTAGCCGTCCGGGGCGGTCACCTCGACCGAAAGTGTGCAGGGGCCGCTGTGCGGATAGGCGAGCAGATGCACCTCGGCTTCGGCCTCGACCCGTTCGTGGTTGACGACGTGGGGGCGGATCCAGACGCCGTCGGCGCCGTAGAGGTCGGGCGTGATGGCCGTGCGGTCGGTGACGATGAGTTCGACCCCGCGGTAGAGTCCTCCGTAGAGGTTCATGTCGGAGGAGGTGGGCAGGACGTCGTTCTGTCCCGTGTTGCTCACCTCGACGCGCAGGTCGTTCGGATTGCCCCAGAGGATGTGGTCCGTGATCTCGAAGACGAAGGCCGTGGCTCCGCCGCGGTGTTCGCCCGTGTGGCAGCCGTTGACGAAGAGATCGGCTACGTTCTGGGCCCCGTAGAACTTGAGAAAGAGCCGTTTGCCGCGCCAACTGGACGGAACGTATATTTCGTTTTCGTAGGTGGCCGTCGTGCGGAAGAAGATGCCGCTGCCCGTGATGTCGGTGTTCCACGTGTGGGGCAGGGTGACGGTGCGGGCGTTGTCGCTGCTGTTTTCGTATTTGTAGAAGAAACGCCACCCCTCGTTGAGTGCGAAGACCTCGCGTGCGGCGAGGGGCTGCAGGCTCATGAGCAGGAGCAACGTTGCGGTGAGGAGATGTTTCATGAAACCGGATGTTTTTGTGGAATCATAGATCGAGACAAAGGTAGAAAACCTGCGTCCGAATTGCAAGCTCCCGGGGGCAAAAGTTTCATCGGCGGGGGAGGGCATCTGCCGGGAAGGGCGGGGCGTGTCCGTGTCCGGAGGCGAGAAAAACCGCAAAACGGCACTTGACGGATTGCGGACGGCTTTGTAAATTTGCGAAGCGGCCTCAGGCGAGGGCGGCGGGGAGGTCCGATGGCCGAACCCGGGGTCTGCGTGTACGTGAGGATCAAGAAATAATAAGTGGAATCTTTTTTGCAGAACGTTATGGAGACACTCGAGTGTATCAAGACACGGCGCAGCATCCGCGGCTTCCGGCCCGATGCCGTGCCCGACCGGCGGCTCATCGAGCAGGTGGCCGAGGCCGGAACCTATGCCCCGACGGGGCGTGGAATGCAGTCGCCCGTGATTGTGGCGGTGACCGATCCCGCGGTGCGGAACCGTTTGTCGGCACTTAATGCGGCGGTGATGGGCACGTCGTCCGATCCGTTTTACGGAGCGCCGGTCGTGCTGGTGGTGCTGGCCGACCGGCAGCGTCCGACCTGCCTCTACGACGGCACGCTCGTGATGGGCAATCTGTTGCTGGCCGCACACGACCTCGGTTTGGGCAGCTGCTGGATTCATCGTGCCCGCGAGGTGTTCGACTCACCCGAAGGTCGGGCCTTGTTGCAGGAGTGGGGCATCGAAGGGGATTACGAGGGGATAGGCCACTGTGTGCTGGGTTATCCGCTTGAGGCCGAGCCGCCGGTTGCCGCGGCGCGGAAGAGGGACTACGTCGTGTGGGTGGAGTGACCTGTCCACCCGCCGGACGGACGGCTGATGTGGAGGATGAGGTTTCGTCGGTTGCAGGCCTCGATGCGGCGACGGCATACGGCGCGCGGCGCTAACGAATGGATGCTGTGTGTTATAGGATACGCAAAGTTGCGGATTTAATCCGAAACTTTGTATCGCGAATACGATTCTGTTTCAATTTGTCTAAGGATGAGCTACGAAGAGGAAATCGTACACATCTCTGGTCGAATCAGGGAGTTGCGAAAAGAGAGGGGATTGACGGTGCAGGAGCTTGCCTACCGTTGCGACATCGAAAGATCGAATCTGAGCCGCATCGAGAGCGGACGTGCCAACGTGACGCTCAAGACCTTGTGCGCCATTTGCGACGCACTGGGCGTGCGGTTGAAAGAGGTGGTGTGAGCGACCGCCCGCAATCGTCCGTAATGAGATCCGTGCCGACCCGTCGTGTCCGTTCGGAGGGGGGCGGCGCCGGCCGTTGAAATGTGATGCGGAACAAGACTCTTGCGGGAGTGGCGCCTCATGGGGCCGCTCCCGCAGGGGCTTACCCCGGCCGATCGGTCCGAAGGTTTTGGTTTTACCTTCGGATTGTATTATCTTTGCCCTTTGGATTGTGGATGACTCCCGCCAACCTGTCGGATGAATACCCTTGACCTGATTGTCTATCTCGTGCTGCTGCTCGCCTTGTACGAAGGCTGGCGCCGTGGCCTGATTCTCCAGCTTTGTTCGCTCGGAGGTATCGTCGTGGCCATCTGGCTTGCCGCACGCTACGGCGCCTCCGTGGGCGAATGGCTCCGGATGGATCAGGCGGTGGCGCAGGCCGGCGGCTTTGCCGTGGTGCTGGTCGTCACGATCCTGCTGGTGGCCCTTGTCGGGCGGTTGTTGCGCAAGCTATTCCACTTTGCCGGCTTCGGCCTTCTCGACGTGGTGCTGGGTATTGCGATCGCACTGGTCAAGTACCTGCTGCTGCTGAGCGTGGCCTTCGCTGCACTGGACAACCTGAATGCCGACTACGGCCTGGTCGGGCAGCAGACCGTTGAGCAGTCACGGTGGTATCTTCCCGTGCGGGAGCTCTCGGATCGGGTCTTTCCCTTCCTCGACTGGGTGGGGGAGCAGCTCCCGCCGGCCGGGCACGGCGAAATGTGATGGGACGAACCGCGTAACGAATCATGGAACGGAACTTTACGGGACTTGTCATCCGTGCGACGGGCAGCTGGTATGAGGTGCGCGTCGGCGACGAAACGGTGCGCTGCCGCATCCGCGGCAAACTGCGGCTCAAGGGGGTGCGTTCGACCAACCCCGTGGTCGTGGGCGATGTCGTGCGGTGTGAGGCGGCCGAGGGCGACGACGAGGCGTGTGTCATTGCCGAGATCCTGCCCCGGCGCAACTACGTCATCCGCCGGGCGTCGAACCTGTCGAAGGAATCGCACATCATCGCGGCCAACGTGGATCAGGCGCTGCTGCTGGTGACGCTCGCCGAGCCCGTCACGGCGACGGAGTTCGTCGACCGCTTCCTGGTGACGTGTGAGGCATACAAGGTGCCTGTCGTCATCGTGCTCTCGAAGTGCGACATCCAGTCGCCCGAGGCGCTGGAGGCCTTCCGGGCCATCTACGAACAGGCCGGATACCGCATCCTGGAGGTGGCGGCGGCCGAGGGGCGCGGACTGGAGCCGGTGCGCGAACTGCTCGCGGGACGCACGACACTCATCGCGGGCAATTCGGGTGTGGGGAAGTCGACCCTCGTGCAGGCGATCGACCCGACGCTCGACATCCGCATCGGCGAGATCTCGGACAGCCACCACAAGGGGCGCCATACGACTACCTTCTCGACGATGTATCCGCTCTCCGACGGCGGGTGGATCATCGACACGCCCGGAATCAAGGGTTTCGGACTGATCGACATCGACGATGCCGAGTTGTGGCACTACTTTCCCGAGATGATGCGCGTGGCGCCGGGCTGCCGCTTCTACAACTGCACTCATACGCACGAGCCGGGCTGCGCGGTGATCGATGCCGTCGAGCGCGGCGAAATACCCTACGAACGCTACGAAAGTTACCTCAAAATACGCTCCGAAGATGACAAATACCGCCGATAACCGCCCGTTGTCGCAGGCGTGGTACGAGCGGCGGATCGCGCTGCTGGCCGAATTCATGCTGCCCGAGCGCTACGCGACGCTCGACCGCACGGTCACACGCCGCAGTCGCTACATGACCATCCTGGCCGAGAATACGTTCCATCCGCAGAATGCCGCGGCGCTCGTGCGCCACTGCGAGGCCTTCGGCCTGCAGGAGATGCACACGGTCGAGTCGCTCTGCCGCTTCACGCCGTCGGCCTCGGTGGTGCGCGGTACGGACCAGTGGGTCGACATCCGCAAGCACCGTTCGACGGCCGAAGCCCTCGCCGCGCTGAAGGGGGCCGGATACCGCATCGTGGCAACCACGCCCCACCGCGAGTCGTGCACGCCCGAGACCTTCGACGTCACGCGCGGACGCTTCGCGCTGGTCTTCGGTACGGAGCATGCCGGCATCTCGGACGAGGTGATCGAGTCGGCCGACGAGTTCCTCCGCATCCCGATGTGCGGTATGGTCGAGAGTCTCAACGTCTCGGCTTCGGCCGCCATCCTGATCTACATGCTCTCCGAGCGCATGCGCCTCACGGTCCCGGATTGGGCGCTTACGCCCGCCGAACGGGCCGAGGTGCTCTATCGCTGGATGTGCCGTTCGGTGCGCAACTCGGGCGAGATCCTCGACCGGCTCGAGTCCGATCTTGAGGCCGGGCGGTAGCAGAGGCCGATGACCGGGCGGATGGTCCGGGGACTGACCCGTAGCGTCCGGTCGGGTGTGGCCGAAGTGGTCGGGTGGGACACGTGTGGCCGAAGAAACCGGGATGGGTGCGGCTGTGAGCCGGTATGACCCGTCATGTTTTCCTGCAAGACATTGATGAACATATATATAGTGCAATCGCTGCATTCGTGATGATGATGAATAACCAGAATACTATTCTTCGCAAACAGTTTCTGGCCCACGTGGGCCAGACGTCGCCCTCGCCGCAGATGATCGAGGTGGCGCGGGCCGAGGGGTCGTTCTTCTATACGCCCGAGGGAAAACGCTATTACGATCTGGTGGCCGGCGTCTCGGTCAACAACGTCGGGCATGCCAACGAGCAGGTGGTGCGCGCCGTGCAGGAGCAGGCCGCGCAGTACATGCACGTGATGGTCTACGGCGAGCTGGTCGAGCGGCCCCAGGTGGTCTATGCTACGAAGGTGACCGAGGCGATGCCCGCACCGCTCGACAGCGTCTATTTCGTCAATTCGGGGGCCGAGGCGGTCGAGGGGGCGCTGAAGCTGGCCAAACGCTTCACCGGACGTACGGAGCTCATCTCGATGCGCCGCGCCTACCACGGCTCGACGCACGGTGCCATGAGCATGATGGGTACGCCCGAGGGCGAGGAGTGGAAGGCGGCCTTCCGGCCGCTGCTGCCCGACGTGCAAGCGATCGAGTTCAACGACTTCGGGGCGCTGGAGCGCATCACCGAACGCACGGCCTGCGTGCTGGCCGAACCCGTGCAGGGCGAGGCGGGTGTGCGCCCTCCCGTGGAGGGGTATCTGCAGGCGCTGCGACGCCGCTGTGATGAGGTGGGGGCGCTGCTCGTGTTCGATGAGATACAGACCGGCATGGGCCGCACGGGCGAACTCTTCGCCATGATCAAGTACGGCGTCACGCCCGACATCGTCTGTCTGGCCAAGGCCTTCGGAGGCGGCATGCCGCTCGGGGCCTTCGTCTCGTCGAAGCGCATCATGGATACGTTGCAGACCAACCCCACACTGGGACACATCACCACCTTCGGCGGCCATCCGGTCTGCTGCGCCGCCGGCCTGGCTGCCTTCGACTACCTCGTGGAGCACCGCGTCGTCGAGCAGGTCGAGGCCAAGGGGGCTCTCTATGAGGAGTTGCTGGCCGACCATCCGCAGGTGCGCGAAATACGCCGAAGCGGCCTGCTGCTGGCCGTCGAACTGGGGTCGTCCGAGAAGCTCTTCCGCATGATGGAACTCTTCCACGAGGCGGGCATCCTGAGCGACTGGTTCCTCTACTGCGACACGGCGTTCCGCATCTCGCCGCCGCTCACCATCTCCGAGGAGGAGGTGCGCGACAGCGCCCGCATCATCCGCACGTGTCTCGACCGGCTGTGATCGGGTGGCTGATGAAACAGACACCGCCCCTGTCTCCTGCTCACGGGACAAGGGGCGGCGTCTTTTTGTGTGTAAATGCCGTGGGTCTATGCCTCGGCCGCCAGGGCCTGCAGCGTGGCAATCTCCTCGGGCCAGAGCGATTCGTCGGGCGTCTCGAGGATGAGCGGTATGCCGTCGAATCGGGCATCGCGCGCAATGTAGCGGAAGCACTCCATGCCGATCTCACCGGCACCGAGTGGCGAGTGGCGGTCGACGCGGCTCGCAAGGATCTTCATGGCGTCGTTGAGGTGCATGCCCCGCAGGTAGCGGAAGCCGACGATGCGGTCGAATTCGGCAAAGGTCCGCTCGCAGGCTTCGGCCGTTCGCAGGTCGTAGCCCGCGGCGAAGGCGTGGCACGTGTCGAGGCAGACACCTACGCGCGACTTGTCTTCGACGCGGTCGATCAGGTAGGCCAGGTGCTCGAAGTCGAAGCCGAGGTTCGAACCCTGTCCCGCCGTATTCTCGATCACGGCCGTCACGCCGTGGGTGCGGTCGAGTGCCTGGTTGATCGACTCGGCGATGCGGTCGAGGCTCTCCTCGGGCGCCATCTTGTTGAGGTGGCTGCCCGGGTGGAAGTTGAGCCGGTCGAGCCCCAGTGCCTCGCAGCGCGCCATCTCCTCGAAGAAGGCGGCACGCGATTTGGCCAGCCCCTCGGCTTCGGGGTGTCCCAGATTGATCAGGTAGGAGTCGTGCGGCAGGATCTGAGCCGCCGTGTATCCCGCCTCGTCGCAGGCGCGGCGAAAGGCCTCGATCTGAGCCCCGGTCAACGGCGCGGCGCTCCACTGACGCTGGTTCTTGGTGAAGAGGGCAAAGGCCGTTGCCCCAATTCGATGCGCATTGCGGGGGGCGTTTTCCAGCCCGCCCGAGGCGCTGACGTGTGCTCCGATGAATTTCATGGTGGTGCGATTCTGATTTCGTTCGGACAAATGTAGCTATTTTACCAAGAAAATCCATACATTTGCGTATTCGGATGCGCCTCGTCCGCCGTTGCACACCCACCCACATACACATCGCGCTGTTATGAAGTATCTTTACGGAATCCTGCTTGCGGCCGCCTGGACACTCGGCGCAGTCGTGCCGGCCTCGGCCCAGATCTCGGTCGATGAAATCGACATGGAGCAGACCGATGCGGCCTTCGTCAACGAGGTGAAGCCCACGGCCGTCAACCCCGTCTTCTTCAATCGGGCCCGTTATCGGGCCGAACGCGCCGCCATCCGCAAGGAGCGCAACTTCCTGGAGATCGGTGCCGGTCTGCAGGGGTCGCTGACGGCCTACAACGATTCGTGGATTGCCACATCGGGCGGTGACAACTCGATCGCCATGGTCGCCACGCTCTACGTGCATCACACCTTCAAGAAGAACCTCTTCTCGATCGAGACCAAGTTCTCGGCCAACGTCGGCTACAACCGCATGAAGGTCGAGACGACGGCCGACGACGGAACGACGGTCAGCAACGGCGTCTGGTTCAAGAATCAGGACGAATTCTCCTTCTCGACGGCCCCGGCCTTCCGCATGTCGAAGAACTGGACCTATGGTTCGATCATCAAGTTCCGCAGCCAGTTCATGAACGGATACATCTCGCGTACGCAGCAGACCGCCACCGACCGCAAGAACGGATTCATGTCGCCGGCCTACCTCGATGCCTCGCTCGGTATCACCTACACGTGTCCGGTCGAGAAGTGGCCCTTCGTGGTCAACCTCGCGCCGGTGGCCCTGAGTGCCGTCTTCGTCGAGAGCGAACTGGTGCGCATGAACGTCTGGGACGACAAGGCGGGATGGGAGGCCTATGGCCTCACGGCACCCGACCGGACATCGAAATACGAAGGCGGTTCGTCGATTCAGATCGATTTCGACCGCACGTTCGGCCGCCGCAACGTGATTCGCTACCGGACGACGCTCTTCTCGTTCTTCGGTTGGATGACCAACCTCGTCACCGAGAACAGGTACAACGACTACCGGGCCTACAAAAAGGCCTACGACGCCTGGAGTGCGCAGGCCAATCCGCTGCCGCAGGACAAGCCCGTGCTGGCGATCCATCCGATCGTGCGTTGGGAAAATACGATCGAGATCCACGCAACAAAATACCTCTCCACGTCGTTGAATTTCCAGCTCTACTACAACCGGGCTCAGAACCTCGACGTGCAGACGAAGACGCTGCTCAGCGTCGGTCTGAGCTACACGTTCAAGAACAAGTAGTGCGCTCTCTATTTTTTAGCGAATCATGAATTACCTGAATACGAAACGTACCATTCTCTTTCCACTGATTCTGGCTGCGGGCGTGGCCTTCGGCCTGCTTTTCGGCCGCTTCCTGGGGCGCCATGGCGTCGAGTCGCAGCTGCAGCAGGCGGTGACGCGCATGACGTTGCCCGAAAACAAACTCGACTACACGCTCGCACTCATCGAGCAGGAGTATGTCGACTCCATTTCGCTTGATTCGCTGACCGAACACGTCCTTCCGCTGCTCGTCCAGGAGCTTGATCCGCATTCGGTCTACATCCCCGCCTCCGAGATGCAGGCGGTCAACGAACCCCTCGAGGGGGAGTTCGACGGCATCGGCGTGGTCTTCAACATGCTGACCGATACCGTGACGGTGATCAACGTCATCCCCTCGGGGCCGAGCGACAAGGCCGGCGTGCGAGCCGGTGACCGCATCGTGCGCGTCAACGACACCCTCGTGGCCGGACAGAAGATTCCCCAGGAGGAGATCGTCCGCCGTCTGCGCGGCCCGCGTGACAGCCGCGTGAAGCTGACCCTGCACCGCTACGGCATTGCCGATTCGGTCGAGGTCGAGGTGGTGCGCGGCGCCGTGCCGATCAAGAGCATCGAGGCCGCCTTCATGTTGACCGACCGCATCGGATACATCAAACTCGGCCAGTTTGCCCGCACGTCGCATGCGGAATTGTCGCAGGCGTTGCTGCGCCTCAAGGCCGAGGGGATGGATCAGCTGCTCTTCGATCTGAGGGGCAATGCGGGCGGATACCTCGACCAGGCGATTCTTATTGCCAACGAATTCCTGCACAAGGGGCAGTTGATCGTCTATACGGAGGACCGCCATCATCACCGTGTGATGGAGTATGCCGACGGCAGCGGTTCGGCTCAGGAGCTCGAGGTGGTCGTGCTGATCGACGAGGGAAGTGCCTCGTCGAGCGAGATTCTGGCCGGAGCCCTGCAGGACAACGACCGCGGCACGATTGTCGGCCGCCGGTCATTCGGCAAGGGGCTCGTGCAACGCCAGGTTCCCTATGCCGACGGGTCGGCCCTGCGCCTGACCACGGCCCGGTACTATACGCCGACGGGCCGTTCGATCCAGAAACCCTATACGATCGGACACGACGACGAATACGAGGCCGACCTTTGGAACCGATACGAGAACAACGAGTTCTTTTCGGCCGACAGCATCCATTTTGCCGATTCGCTGCGTCGCGTCACTCCCAAGGGCAAGGTCGTCTACGGGGGCGGAGGCATCATGCCCGACCTCTTCGTGCCGGCCGATACGACCGGCATGTCACCCTGGTTCTTCGAGGTGATCGGCCGCAACATCCTCTATCGCTACACGATGGAGTACTCGGACCGCCACCGCGAGGAGTTGAACCGTATGGTCAGCCTGCCGGCATTGAAACGTCTGTTTGACAACGACCGCACGATGCTTGACGATTTTATCCGCTATGCCCGGCGTCAGGGCGTAGCGCCCAACTATCCGCAGATCGACCGCTCGCATCGGTTGATCGAGGCGCAACTCCGGGCCTACATCGGGCGCAACACGCCGTTGGAGGAGAATGCCTTCTATGCGGCCATCTGTCCGGTGGATCCCGTGGTGCAGCGTTCGATCGAATGGTTGCAGCAGGAGGCCGCACAGGCGGAGACGGACGAAACGGTTGGCCCGGACGGCGAAGCCTCCGGTGACGAGGTGGAACCGGACGGAGGCGGGGTATCCCGGGACGCTCTCCCGGAATCGGAAGACTCCGTGTCGCGTGCTGCCGGGGCACTGCGGCGTGCTGCCGGGGCGTCCGATGCCGATGCGGTCGGCGAGTGAGCCCGTTCAGACGGCGTAGGGCGTGCGCGATGATGGCGCGGTGATGCGTGGGGTCGCCTCCCCGTGAGTCCGGAGGACGCTCCGTCTCTCGTCGGAGGTGGGCTTGTGTGTAGCATGCTGGCTGCCCTTGGGGCGCGTGTGCCTTTTGTGTCGATCCGTATAAAATTAATCCGGGCCTGTCTCACGCAAAGCGAGACAGGCCCGGATTCGTTTCTTCTCAGACCTTATGCAGTCCGTGGTGCGTCCCCCCCCGGACTTGACTAATAGTATTTTACCTCGTGTCCCTCGATGGCCGAGAGCAGGTTGTTGGCCGCGGATGAGGCGCCGATGCGGAAGAGCTCCGTCGTGAGCCACTCCTTGCCCAGAATCTCCTCCACGATCGTGTAGTAGAGTACGGCCTCCTGCGGCGTGCGCACACCGCCTGCGGCCTTGAATCCGACCTTGCGTCCTGTCTTCTCGTAGTAGTCGCGGATGGCGTGGCACATCACCACGGCAGCTTCCGGCGTGGCTGCGACGTCGATCTTTCCCGTTGAGGTCTTCACGAAGTCGGCGCCGGCAAACATCGACAGCAGCGAGGCCTTGCGGATCAGATCCGGAGTGCGGAGGGCGCCCGATTCGATGATCACCTTGAGCACAATGTCGCTGTCCATTTCGGCGCGGATGACCTCCACTTCGTTGGCTGCTTCATCGTATTCGCCCGTGAGCATGCGGCCCACATTGAGCACGATGTCGATCTCGTCGGCCCCGTTCTCCACGGCCATTGCCACTTCGAGAGCCTTCACCTCCAGATAGGTCTGGGCGGCAGGGAAACCGCCGGCGACACTGGTGATGCGCATCGGCGAACCGTCGACGGCGACGCCTACCGTTTCGACAAAGGCCGGGTAGATGCAGATCGAGGCGACGTTGGGAATATGCGGATATTTGTCGTAGAATTCGACAGCCTTTCGTGCAAATTCGGTAACCGACGTGACGGAGTCGTTGCACGAGAGGGTCGTCAGGTCGATGGCCGAGTAGCAGAATTTGTAGATCTCCGTGGTTTCGTTTCGGAGCGCTTTTTGGCGCATCAGGGCCACTTCTTCAGCTACCTGGGCTTCGGTTTGAGCCGGAGCGTATTCGTTAAGGTGATTCGCGTATTCCATAAGAAATGGGGTTTTGGAGCAAATATAAGAATTTATTTCAAAATACGGGAGCACTCCTGCAAAAAAAGCGCCGGGCTTGTTACCGGGTCTCTAAAAAGTCGAAGCGGATGTCTGACCCGTTGGGTCGGACATCCGCTTCGTGTGCGGCACTCTGAATGGGGTGGAAAGACTTTCGGGAGGGGGCTCCTTCGCGGGGGATGGGGTCCGTATTCGTGGCGTGCGTACGTCTTATGTTGCGTCGACGACCGAACCCGAACCTCTCTCGTGCCCCTTGTTCCGTTGCGGACCCGGTCTGCCGACCGGCCCTGTCCGCCCCGATTCAGCGGGCGTGTTTAGAATTTGAAGCCGTTGTCGAAGAGAGCCTTCAGGTTAACGTCCTTCTCGGCCTTGGCGATCAGACGCTCCTCTTTCTTCACGGCGCTCTTCAGCTGAGCCTCGGCCGTCTTCAGGTCACCCTCCTGAACGGCGATTACGGCACGCAGGTAGTCGGCATCAGCCGATTTGTCGGCGGCAATGGCCTTCTTGGCGGCAGCGTAGTTGGCGTTCATCGTCTCAACGATAGCGAGGTTGTATCCGTCGAGCGACTTGGCGGCAGCAGCGTAGTTGCCCTCGGCAGCGGCTACGGCAGCCTTGGCCTCGGCGTCGGCAGCCTTGGCGTACTTCTTGGCCTCCTCGATGTTGCCGTTACCCAGGTTGGCCATTACGAGGTTGTTGTTCACCTCGGTCGTGGCGTCGAGCTTGGCAGCCTTGTTGAACGACTCCAGAGCGGCCTTCATGTCACCCATTTCGGCCTGAGCAACACCCAGGTTGTTGTAGATGCGGGCGTCGTTGTACTTCTTGGCAGCGGTCGTCAGGATGGCAGCCTGCTCCTTCGGGCACTTAACGAGGACCTGAGCAGCGTAGAGATACTCCTCGGCGCTGAGCTCCTGACCGTTCTTGATGCAATCCATGATCTCGGCGTCGGTCTTGCCCTGGATGTCGGTGGTGTTCACAACGAGCGAACGACGCAGCTGCGGCAGGATCTCGACCTTCAGCTCATTGAAGACGCTGGCCATGTTCTTGATCTCGCTCTCGCGCTGTACCGAGTTCGAGTAGAGGCTCAGTACCTGGAGAATGAGGTTCTTGTCCTTGATGTCCGACTTCTCTACGAGCTCCTTGAAGCCTTCCCAGTCCTCACCGTAGGCTGCGGCGTCGATCTCCAGACCGGCATCCTTGAGCAGCTGAGCGATGGTCTTCTGACCGGTCTTGCTACGAGCGGCCGAGAGTTCGTCGTTGAACTTCTCCGGACCATCGGGCGAAGCGTAACCCTTCACCATGATGCTCTGCGAAGCGCGGTCGTTCTGCAGGTTGGCATCCACGTTGGCCTTGAATGCGTCGAGATCGGCGTTCTTCTTGGCCTTCGACGTTACGACCGACGAGTTGATGGCATAGAGGATATCGGCCTTGTCGACTACGGTGGTCACCTTCTTGAAGTCGTTGGCCAGCTGATCCATCAGCGCGGCATAGTCCAGGTCGTTCTGCAGCGTGTTCACGCCGTAGGCAACCGTCAGGCCGTACTCCTTGAGCAGGGCAGCCTTGGCAGCCTCGTCCGTACCGGCCAGGATGGCGGCCTCCTCCTTGGTGGGGATCGCGCCGTTGTTCAGGTTCACGGGCGTGAACTCCTTGCACTTGCCGCTCGGGCACTTAACCTCGGCGCGGAGCTGGAGTTCGCTCTGCTGCATGCGCGGATCGTAGGGGAATTCGACGTGCTCGCTCATCGTGCAGGTGGCGGCGGCATCGACTACCGTGTAGTTCTCCTTCACTTTCGAGCCCTGAAGATAGATCGGGCTGCCGGCCACTTCGCCGCCCTCGAATACCATCACGGGCGTTACCTTCAGCACGGCCTTCTTGTTGAAGTATTTGGCCGGGAACGTTACGTTCAGATCGGCTGCAACGACTCCTTTGTTCAGTACGAGAACCTCGGGCGTGCAGTTGAGTTGGACATCGTCCCGGTTCTTAGCCATTTTCTTGAAGCAGTTACAGCTCGAGAATACCAGGGCGGTAGCCGCGAGCACCATGCTCAATCTTACCAGCTTTTTCATAGTTCTAAAAATTAAGGTTGTTTTTGAATTGTTTGTTTCAATCTTCAGTTGCATGCCAGACCACGGCCTCTGAGGCCGTGGCTACTGCAAATATAGAAAAACTATTGTCGATAATGCAAATTTTGTGCGGAAATTTTCCTCTTCTGTAAAATACTGCTGTCGACCGTTTTTCTGTGGGGGACTATTCGTGGCGTCCGCGGCGTCCTCCGCGCTCCTCACGCGGTTTGCGTTCGCGCTCCACGTAGCCCTCGGGCTTGGGCAGAAGGGCCTTGCGCGAGAGCTTCAACTTGCCGGTCTTGGGGTCGACGCCGATCAGTTTCACGTCGATCTCGTCGCCCTCCTTGAGGCCGGTCTCGTCCATCGTCTCGAAGCGCTTGTAGTCGATCTCCGAGATGTGCAGCAGGGCATCCTTGCCCGGCATGATCTCGACGAAGGCGCCGAACGCCACGATCGAACGGATCTTGCCGTGGTACGTCTCGCCCACCTCCGGGATGGCGACGATCTGCTTGATGCGCGCCAGGGCACCGTCGAGCGACGCCTTGTCCTGACCGAAGATATCGACACAACCCTTGTTGTCGGCCTCGGTGATGGTGATCGTCGTGCCGGTCGTCTTCTGAATGTCCTGGATGACCTTGCCGCCGGGGCCGATCACCGAACCGATCATGTCCTGCGGGATGGTGATCTGCACGATGCGCGGCACGAAGGGCTTGTACTCGGCACGCGGCTCGGCGATGCACTCCGTCAGCTTGTCGAGGATATAGAGACGGCCGACGCGGGCCTGTTCGAGGGCCTTGGCCAGGATCTCGTACGAGAGTCCGTCCATCTTGATATCCATCTGCGTGGCGGTGATGCCGTCGCGCGTACCCGTCACCTTGAAGTCCATGTCGCCCAGGTGGTCCTCATCGCCCAGGATGTCCGACAGCACGGCCCAACGGCCCGTGGCCGAGTCGGAGATCAGACCCATGGCGATACCCGACACCGGTTTCTTCATCTTCACGCCGGCATCCATCAGCGCCAGCGTACCGGCGCATACCGTGGCCATCGACGACGAGCCGTTCGACTCGAGGATGTCCGATACCACGCGTACGGCATAGGGGTTCTCCTCGCCGACGGGAACCATCGGCTTCAGGGCGCGCCAGGCGAGGTGGCCGTGGCCGATTTCGCGGCGCGACAGACCGCGCGACGCCTTGGCCTCGCCCGTCGAGAAGGGCGGGAAGTTGTAGTGCAGCACGAACTGCTCCGTACCCTGTACGAGCACTTCGTCCTTGACCTTCTCGTCGAGTTTCGTACCGAGCGTGACGGTGGTCAGGGCCTGCGTCTCGCCGCGGGTGAAGATGGCCGAGCCGTGGGCGGCGGGCAGGTAGTCCGTCTCGCACCAGATCGGACGGATCTCGTCCGTACGGCGGCCGTCGAGGCGCTTGCCCTCGTCGAGGATCATGTTGCGCATGGCCTTCTTCTGCACGTCGTCGTGGAAGTATTTGTGGATCAGCGGGGCCTTCTCGACGAGTTCCTCCTCCGTGTAGCGCGAGGCGAACTCGGCCTCCAGCGCGTTGAACATATCCTCGCGCTCGTGTTTCATCGTGCCGCTCGTGGCGATGGCGTAGGCCTTGTCGTAGAGCTCGCGGATGATCGTCTGACGCAGCTCCTCGTCGTTGGTCTCGTGGCAGTAGGTGCGTTTCACATCCTTGCCCAGCTCCTTCGAGAGCTCGATCTGTACGGCGCAGTGCTTCTTGATCTCCTCGTGTGCGAACTTGATGGCGCCCAGCATCACCTCTTCCGACACCTCCTTCATCTCACCCTCGACCATGAGGATGTTGTCGATCGTACCGCCGACCATGATGTCGAGGTCGCACTCGGG
>CALUII010000040.1 GCA_944320665.1 uncultured Alistipes sp.
CCTACTACGCCACCTATCCCCTGCCGACCGAACATACGGGCACACAGGTGACCTTTACGCTGCCCATGACACAAAGCGGCGCTTACGACGCCACCTCCGACATCATGGTTAGCGCCCCCGTCTCCGGAGGTGCCCTCGAAGCCGCGCCCGACAACCAGACCGTACTCTCTTTCAAACACCTGTGTCATGCCGTACGAATCGAGATCCCGGAGGGACGCAACCTCCTCGGCCGTCCGGTCAAACGACTCGAGGTGGTCTTTCCGACGGAGGTGGTCGGCACCCTCGGCTTCGATGCAGCCACTCCCGAAGCGGCCCCCACGCTGAGCAACGGCTCGAACACCGTGGTGATCGATCTGGCAGACGACGGCCTGAACGATGCATCGGGCAGTTATGCCTGGATCTTCATCGCACCGGTCGACCTGAGCGGCGACATCCTCTTCCGGGCCTACGACGCCGAGGGGTATCAGGCCGCGGCCATACACACGACCGTCAACAAGAGTCTTGAGGCCGGACACACCACCCCCATCCGCCTTACCGTGCCCGAGGCACGCCCCGTAACCTACCTC
Organism: uncultured Alistipes sp.; assembly: GCA_944320665.1. Lineage (GTDB taxonomy): Bacteria > Bacteroidota > Bacteroidia > Bacteroidales > Rikenellaceae > Alistipes. The sequence continues at coordinate 567 of CALUII010000040.1, forward strand.
GACTTTACCGTGGCACAGAACAACCTGGGCGAAGAGTTGACCCAGCTCCACATCAACGCCTCCGAACCGCTCTTTGCCACTCCGTTCAGCGCCGCGGACGGCACCACACTTACGCTCGACCGCCGGCCGGACGGCACGTTCCGTGCAGCAGTCTACGCCGACACCCATACGGCCGAAGCCCTGCACAATCTGCCACTCACCGTGGACTACGAATCGGCCAATGTTCTGCTCGCAGACCGCGCACTGACCCTGCCGGCCACGATCGCAGACCAATCCACCACACAGGTACCGATGACCGTACCCTATCTGATGGAGGAAGACTTCAGCGGCATCACCGGCGATTTCGGCTCCAACGATTCCGGCGGCCTGATCAACTACGACGCCGAAGCCCTCGATGGATACGGAGTCCCGGGCTGGTCCATCTCCCGCGCTCATGCCAATTACCACGCCTTGTGCCTGCGTCACTACGTCGCCTGGGGCATCGACTATCCGGCCTGCATCAACAGCGCGCCGTTAAGTGCCATCAAGGAGGGGAAAAGCGTCACAATCCAGGTCAGTTTCAATGCGGCCGCCGAACAAAACGACCTCTCCTGCCAGATCGGAGGATATGACTCCGCCAGCAAACGCTATCCGGGTACGGGAGACCCGGTCGAAATCGATGGCGGCACCATCTCCATCGCCAAAAATACGACCTATGCCGGATACGACCGGCTGACGACCGATGCCCCGAGCTATCAATATACGATTAACGCAACGTGCACCACAGGCCTGCGCTGGAAAAGCAACGCCGACCTGTCGGGCTTCGCAAGTTACTACAATGCCTATATAGACAACGTCCGCGTCCGGATACTCAATTAACCAAAGATGCAGTTTCTGAATTCAACATTTACACTTGATATGAACAAGATCCTTACTCTGCTGACCCTCGCGGCAACGGCGCTCACGACCGGCTGCAATACCGCGTCGGACCCCGTTGCACAGACGGATGACCTCCGGGGCAGCGTACGCATTACGGCTCAGGTTTCATCGGACGTCACGACCCGGACCCGGGCCGAGACGGCCAACCTTCCGGCCGAAGTGATCCCCGATCCCTACACCTTCCCGCTGCACATCACCGGCACCTATACCGACGATGCCGGACAGGAGCAGTCGTACGATCAATCCTGGGAGACGGTCAATGGCTACGACTCTCCGTTGATGATCCGCGGCAACTACACGGCCTCCGTCACCTCGGGCGATGGCTCGCAGGAGGGCCCCGATGCCGCCTGGTTTGCCGGTACGGCAGACTTCACGATCCTCTCCCGACAGACGATCACGACCGACATCACGGTCACGCTGCAAAATGCCGCCGTGCAACTCGCGTTCGACGACTGGTTCACCCAATATTACAGCGAGGCCACTTTTACGCTGCGGACCGAGTCGGATAACCGCTTCACCAGCACACTGACCCAGCAACCGCTGGTCTTCATCAAGCCGGCCACGAAACTCTACCTGAGCGGATCGGCCGTGAAGAGCCAAAACGGCGCCACGGTCGAGTTCCCCGAAACGGAGATCGGCACGACCGTGGCCCGCAGTCTGCACACCGTACGCGTGCAGGCCTCGCAGGTGGGCAGCAGCGGCCTGAGCATCCAACTGGACGACACCTTCACCGAACTCGAGGAGACGGCCGTCGAACTCAACCCGGAAGCTTGAACAACCTATTAATTACGCACAAAATACAACGACGCGTTATGAAACATACCAACCATCTGTTGCACCTGGGCTGCGCCGCACTGCTGATGCTGGCAACGGCCGGCTGCAACCGCGACCGCATCGATTTCGACAACACACCGACCGATACGAACCAGGTGGGCTACCTCTCACTCTCGGGGCTGCATGTCGGCGTCTCACTCGATACCGAAACCCTCATCAGCGGCCATGCGGCTTCCGCCCCCATGAATACCCGCGCAGCAACCGAAGCCGATGAGAGCTATAAGGTCAAGGTGACGAACAACTCGACCCACGAGGTCGCCTGGGAGGGCACCTACTCCGACATCAAGGGGCTCGGGGCACCGATCGAACTGGCCCCCGGAACCTATAGCGTCGAGGCCCTTTCGCCCGACGAGATCCAACCCGTGGCCTGGGAAAGTCCCGCTTATGGCGGTTCGACCCAATGCACGGTAGTCAAGAAGGAGACGACCACGGTTCAGGATCTGGTCTGCACGCTGTCGAACATCAAGACCAGCGTCGAACTTTCGGCCGACCTGAAGGACCTCTTCCTCAACGACGGCACCAACGACCTGAAAACCACCGTTGCGCTGGGTGAAACCTCGCAAGAATTCACCCGCGACGAGACCCGTTGTGCCTACTTCCATGCCCCGGAAGAGTCGAACGAACTGACGGTCACCCTTTCGGGCAGCTACAACGTCAACGGCGAGGGTGAAGAGCCCGACTATCAGCCCGTCACGATGACCCAAACCATCCCCGACGTCAAAGCCGGCCAGTGGCGCCGCATCGCCATATCGATCGAACACGCCGACGAAGGAAACGTGCAGTTCAAGGTGACGATCGAAACCTGGGTCTACGACGCCCCGATCGATGTCGACGTCATGTCGGCACTCTACACCTTCGGCGAGGAGGAGATTCCCGACATCGACAGCGAGGTGAGCGACCCCAATGGCCCGCAACTGGCACTCGACGGCGGACACGACATTGCGGCACCGTTCGTACTTTCGGAATCGATCTTCGACTTCGACTTTACGCCCGTACGCTGCAACGACCTCATCTCGCTCACGGCCACTCCGCAGGGCACGGCCACGATCACCGAGGCCTACTGCGTCTTCGATTCGGACAACGCCTCGTTCCTGACGGCACTCGAGCAGGCCGGATACGCCGACCACCGCGTTGCCCTCTGGCCCGACAACGGGGCCACGGAATATGCCGTCGTTCGCGCGGAAGGCGCCAACCAGCTGCTGATCAAGGTCAACGATGCTGGCATGTACGGCCTCTACAACTACAAGGGCACGCATACGGCCAAAATCGTTGTCACGGACAGCGAAAACCGCCGCACCTACACCACGCTGACCCTGCAGGCCACACAGAGCACCTCAGCAAACGGACCGGCCGTAATCGGCCTCAACGGCTTCGACTTCAACACCCGCTACACCATCTCGCCGTCGGACAACCCATCGATGAAGGCCGCGATCGAGGTAACCTCATCCACGGGCATCTCCGGCTTCGAAATCGAGATCCTGGGTGGCGAGGTGCTGCCCGACGAGGCCCTGACGATGCTCAACCTGGCCTCCAAGATGGACCTGCTCCACCCGGCAACCCCGGAGATGAAGGCCCGTCTGCAGGAGCTCGGATTCCTGCCCGGCGACGGCAGTTCGCTTGAAGGAGCCACCCAGGTCCAGTTCGACATTTCGGAATTCATCCCGGCCATGACGGCTCTCGACGGAACGGGTGACTGCGACTTCCGTCTGAAGATCACCGACGCCTCGGGAACCACCGAAAAGACGATGATGTTCCACGTTGTTCACTAATTTTTCCCCGTTACGCAACAAGACGATGAAACCGTTTTTCATGCACCATATCTGCCTTCCGGCCCTGCTGCTGCTCGCGGCCGGAGGCTGTCAGACCGATGAGGCCGGAACCGAAGGCACGGGAAGCGTACGCTTCCGCATCGAGATGAACGAGCAGACCGCAACCCGGGCCACATACGACCCGATGGAGGAGATGCTCATCCGCATCTACAAAGCTGACGGCGGATTGATTCGCCGCTACGAGTCGCTTGCCGAGATGCCCGAGAACCTGCTGCTCGTCGCCGGCAATTACCGCATTGCCGTCGATGCCGGATCACAAAACCCCGCATCGTGGAGCGAACGCAGCTATCGCGGAGAAAAGGATTTTGCCATTGCCGCCCTCCAGCAGACAACCGAAGAGGTCCTCTGCCCTTCGATCAACACGGGCGTGCAGGTAACCTTCGACAACTCGGCCAGCCAGCAGTTCGATCAGGGCATGCATGTCGATGTCTATACGTGCGATCAGCCCGAACCAACGGCCATGGCCGATGCCGCCACCCTGCGCTTCACCCCCGACCTGACGGAGGACCAAAACACCGGCTACTTCATCCTGCCCGAAGGGGTCTCCAACCTCAGTTGGAAATTCGAAGGTGCAAGCAGTTCGCTCGGCACCGTAACCAAGACGGGCGTCATCGAGCAGGCCGCCCCCGCCACGATCTACAAACTGAAGTTCCAGTATTCGAAAACGCCGAACGGCTCGGCCTCGATCACGGTTCAGGTCGAAACCGAAGCCGAGGAGCATCAGGACAACATCCTCTTCAGTCCGCAGCCTACGATCTCGGGCAATGGATTCGCGATGGGCAGCACCGTAGGTTTCAACCGTCAGGACCTGGTCTTCAACGTCTCATCGGTACGCTCGCTGGCCACCATTACCCTCACGGACGGAGCACAGCGCTATCCGCTCTACGACGCCTCGGGTTCGGCAACGGCTCCCGAGGGCATTGTCTGCACGCCCAAGGATGAGAACAACATCACCGTAACGCTGGGCAGCACCTTCCTTCAGGGACTCAGCGCCGGCTTCCACGACGTGGCATTCGAACTGACCGATGCCAACGGCGGCAACGGCACGGGCGAACTGCGCATCGCCATCCCGGGCCTGATCGAGACAACGGCTGCCGATTGCGACCTGTGGCAGAATACGGCCACGTTCCGCGCCATCGTCACCGATCCGGCCGCCTCGGAGGTGCTCTTCAGCTACCGCACCGCCGGCAGCGGCTCGTGGCAGCAGATCGCCGGAGTCAAAGGCAGCGACTTCACCTACACGGCAACAGCCACCCCCTCGTGGAGCGCGGGCTCCAATACAAGCCATACCACCTATCGACTCGACAAACAGTCCGGTATCTTCGCCAATACCACCTACGAATACAAGGTATCGATCCAGGGCGCCGAAAGCGACGTGCGGCAATTCGCAACAGCAGCCGGACAGAGCATCCCCGACGGCAATATGGAGAACTCCGCCCTGTCGTGCTTCACGACCAGCAATGCATCAGCCCCCTTCTGGGCCAGCGGCAACAACTCGTTTGCATCGAGCCTCTGCTCCCAGGGCAGCTACACCGGCATGGGCGGCGCTCACTGCGCCAAGTTGGCCGCAGCAGCTCCGGTCGGCATTCTGGCTGCGGGCAACCTGATGAGCGGCCTCTTCTACAAGGACGGTCTGACCAAGGGTGTCGTGGAATTCGGCCAGCCCTATGCATGGCAGGCCCGTCCGACCGCCCTGCGCGTGAAATATTATGCCGAAGCTCTCGGCACAATCGATGTCGACAAAGGATACGGTGCCCCGCTCAAAAGCGGCGAACAGGATCAGGCCCGCATCTATGTGGCCATCGTTGATTGGAACACCCGCCACAAGGTCACCTCGGGTACGTCGGCTCCGACCGGCACGTGGGACCCAATGAATGGAGCCGATGCCGTCGCCGAGGGTAAGATCATCGCTTACGGTTCGCTCTTCATCAAGCAGGCTTCGTCCGGCGGCTCGATGATCACGGTCGATCTTCCGCTCGAATTCTACGACAAGACGGCCAAACCTTCGGGCAGCTACACCCTCGTACTCTCGGCAGCGACGAGTGCCTACGGCGACTTCATGACGGGATGCAGCACCAACGTCATGTATGTCGACGACCTCGAATGGGTCTACTGATCGCCGCGTCCCGCTTTCGGACCCGGGTCCACACCTGTTTTTTGAACAATTGACGAAACACACAGCGCATTCATACGCACCATGAAACTCCTCCGTTCTCTGCTGCTCCTCGTGAGCGTCGCACTCGGCACAGCCTCATGCATCGACAACAACCTGCCCTACCCGGTCGTTCCGATTCAGGTACTCAGCGTTACGGGCGAAGGGTTCACGGTCGGTAATTCGGACATTGATCTCGAGAAACGCATCGTCACGCTGCACCTCGACGAGACCACCGACATCAGCCGCGTGCAGATTAACGAGGTGAAGATCACCGAAGGCGGCGAGTCGGAGCAACCGCTCACCGGTACGTTCGACCTGCGCAGTCCCTACTACGTGACGCTGTCGCTCTATCAGGAGTACGAATGGCAGTTCCGTGCCGAGCAGACGATCGAACGCACCTTCACGGTCGAAGGGCAGATCGGAGCCGCCGAAATCGACCCCGTGCAACATACGGCTACGGCCTACGTGGGCGCCGACACCGACCTGTCGCAGATTCACATCACCGCCCTGAAACTCGGTCCGCGCGGCATTACCACGATGTCGCCGGAACCGGAGGCGCTTACCGATTTCTCTTCGGTACGCTATGTCGAGGTACACTACCACGACTTCGTCGAACGCTGGCGGCTCTACGTCCTGCACACGGATCAAAGCGTTGCCATCTCAACGGCGGACCTGTGGGCCCACACGGGCACCTTAAGCATCGCCGCACAGGCCGGAGTCGAGCAGGTGGCACTCGAATACCGCCGCACCGGCACCGAAGAGTGGAAGCAGGTCGAGACCGTGCGCAACGACAACGGCACGTGGAGCGCCACGCTCACCCCGACGTGGATCGAAAGTACGAACGAACATGGCTTGACCGTCTATCATGTCGATCCCTCGACGGGGCTCTTTGCCGGCACCAGCTACGACTACCGCTTGACACTTGACGGCGCCAGCGGCCCCGAAGGAAGTTTCACCACGGCGGCAGGCGACCTTATTCCGGCCGGCAACATGGAGGACGGCGCCCTGTCGTGCTTCACGACCGAGAACCGGAATTCCCTCACCTGGGCCAGCGGCAACAACTCGTTTGCCGCAGGACTCTGCACGCAGGGCACCTATGCCGGCATGGAGGGAAGTCATTGTGCCAAACTGACGGCTGCGGCACCGGTCGGCATTCTGGCTGCCGGAAACCTCTTCACGGGTATCTTCTACAAGGACGGCCTGACCACGGGCGTCGTCGAATTCGGCCAGGCCTACAGTTGGACCGCCCGACCGGCCACTTTGCGGGTAAAATACTACGCCGAAAAGATCGGCCCGGTCGACGTCGACAAACACGACGGAGCCCCGATCGGATCGGGCGATCAGGACCGTGCCCGCATCTTTGCAGCCATCGTTGACTGGGGTGCCCGCCACAAGGTCACCTCCGGCACCTCGGCACCGACGGGCACGTGGGATCCTACGCAACAAAGCAGCACCGACGAGGGACGCATCATCGGCTACGGCTCGCTCTTCATCACGGAGGCCTCGACCGGCGGATCGATGATCGACGCAAACATCCCGATGTACTACTACGACAAGGAGCTCAAACCCTCGGGCAACTACACGCTGGTGATCTCCTGCTCGACGAGCGCCTACGGTGATTTCATGGTCGGTTGCATGACCAACCTCCTCTACGTGGACGATTTCCGCTGGGGATACTGATGGTGCGCAGGCATCCACCCGCGCCGGGCGACAGCCGCGAGAAGAGCGCCCGAAATCGGGGGGGGGAACCCTGACGCCGCAAGAGCGATTTTCCTTTCCCCCCCCACGCGTAGCCCTGAGCGCCCTATTCCGAACGAGAGCGCCGGACTCATACGCTTCATTCAGCGTAGAGTCCGGCGCTCATCGATTGGTTCACCCGGGGATCCGGCCGCATCGGCCCGACCCGCAACGGGCTACTATCTCCTTTCCGGAGCCACTTGTCAGTCTATCGCTCCACCGTACGGCAATATCGATCGTAACGGCCCAATACATCGCGCACATAGGCCAACGTCTGGTTACTGCCCGTGAAGCGTCCGTTCTGCACGACCTCGTTTTCGTAATAGGCCGGATCGGATTTCAACTCCAGATAGCGCGACACCACCTCCCACGAGTTGGGATCTTCACCGTAATACGACGCCAGGCGGCGTGCATCACTCACATGGCCCACGCCGCCATTGTAGCTGGCAAGCACCAGGCTCATCCGGTCGTGCTCCGGCACGCCGGCCGGCAACTGCAGCATACGGTCGATCTGCGTCAGCAACTGGTTGGCCAGCCAGACATTGGTTGCCGGATCGGCAATCGTCTCCACCGGCACATCGAAATGGCGGGCTACCACCGGCATGATCTGCATCAAACCGCGCGCACCCTGACGCGACACCACCGTCGGATCGAAGCGCGATTCATGGTAGGCCATGGCGCTCACCAACCGCCAGTCATTGCCGGCGCGTTCGGATACGCTCCGAATGATGTTGTCGTAGGCCGAGATGCGATACTCCCCCGCCGCAAGCAACGAATGGTCGTCAACAGCAGGGTCGATTCGTGCGGCCGGAACCGCATAGTCGGCATCGAAACCGTAAATCGAGGTCAGAACGGTCAGAAAAACAAATGACAAAAAGGTTTTCTTCAGCATATGAGGTCTCTTTTCGGGCAGTTCGTCCCGTGCCGAAGAGTACGCTAATCATAGAATCCCCACGAGATACCCATCTTGAACATGCCCGGATTGAGCGGATAGTGTGCGATGGAGAAGTATTCGCCATTGCCGAACAATCCCAGATTGACATGCTGATATTTCAAGAAGATGCGCATTCTCTTCCACTTCGCCGTCACGAAGAGGTCTACATAGGGGTAATTACCCACCTCCACTTCGCGTTGGTTGTAGAACTGCGACACGGCCGGATTGTAGCCCGGAGCGTAGTACTTCGTGTTGTACCTGCCGTCCAGACCGGCCTGAAGCCGCAACACGTCGCGTACCACCCAGAACTCGTAATAATACGACAGGTACGCCGACAAAAGCGGAACGGGGACAACCTCCTGATTCGTGCTCCACTGCAGCAATACCCGGTTGTCCAAATGGAATCCGCCGATGCGGAAATCCTTGCGTGCATACACACTCGTGAGGCTGACGCTACCGTTGTCCTGAGCGATGTTCGCATCGCTGCCGTAGTAGATCTTGTCGGTGGCCACCCCTTCGGTGAAGCGGACCTCGAAGGCCCGCGAGGGTATGGCAAACGCCACCTCGAAACGAGTCTCATTCTCCTTGTTCAAAGGAGTGGACCAGATGAAATGGTTCGAGAAAAGATGCTCCTGCCAATAGGTTGGCGAGCGGCGTTCGAGCGAAAAACTGCCGCTGAGTATCAGGGGTCTTTGGTGAATATATCCCGTCAGGGCAATATTTGCCCCCACGGAGAGGTCTCCACTCCGGTATCCCGAGGGGTAGAACTTCAGGTTGGCTCCCCAGTCGACATACTTCTTGATTTTACCTTCGACGGCGCCATAGGCAAAAAAGCTCGTCTTGTTGACTTTCGACGTGCGCCCCGTGAGGTAGTCTCCCAGCGAGAACTGGGAGAAGGTGTACAGATCGATGCCGATACCGCCGTCGAGGGTTCCGACCACACCGTTACGGTCCCACGGCTGTGCCTGCACGAAGATCCGGTTCGAGATGACGCGCTCGTAGGTCGAGTCGCGCGACTGAACGGGATTGATGTACCAATTATTGTAATACGAAAGCGTATCGGGCACGAAGTTGCCCTGTTCGTCACGGTGTCCACGCTCATTGATATAGGGGGCATTGACATCCGTATAGACCCGGCTCCACGAATCGTACTCGAACGAATGTCCGATAAAGATGGCCGGCAGTTGACCGATCGAAAAATCGCGATCCGTAACCGGCAGAAGCGGAATACCGTACGACTGCTCGATGAAGAACGAGTTGTTGCGGTAGGCGTTCTTGGCCTGGGCGTCGGTCAGACGCATCGGCACACCCGTCGCCATGTCGTACGTCGTGTCGGCAATGGCCCAATCGCCCACCACGCCGCCGTTCTCCTGCTTGTCGATGCGGTTGTGAATGTAGCCGGCATGGACCGAATAGCGTTTGCCCGTATGATTGAACGCAAGTGAGAGGTTCTGGTTCTTGGTCCGCGACCAGTCGTACTTGCCGCGGGTGCCGCGCGCCCGATAGTTCACATTGAAGCCCGTCGACGGCGAGATGTTCTGCGCCACCATGATGTGGAAATTCTCTTCGCGGTAGCGTTTCTGACCCGACTCGAGGTAGGTCATGCGGATCATCGGCTTCTTGACGTTATAGAACGGCACGTTCTGCATGCGGTAGATGTAGACGTGGTAGGGGTTCGTGAAGTCGAAATCCTCCCCCGCGGGCCGTTCGAAGTAATCGAGCGGGATGGAGGCCTGACCGAGGGCACCGATAGCCGCTTCACCGACTCCTTCGACATAGAAGGGGTAATCGATCCGCCAGTTGGTCAGGGTCGTATCGATCGGCTGCAGCTGCACGCGGTTGAACTCCGGGCTGATCGTATAGGCGAAATTGGGCATGGCGCGCACCGAATCGCTGAAGAAGTAGGATTCAAGCGGTTTGCGGATTCGGCGCTCCTTCTTGGTCGTATCCTGCACCTCGGCCTCATCGTCACCTTGCGACTCATAGGGGTTGGCACCATACAGACCGGTATCCTGTCCTTGCTGCTGGGCACGCATGAGGGCCGCGGCATCGAGTTGTGCGCGGGACCCAAGGGGCAGCACCAGGGCTCCCACACAGAGCCACACGGCAATCAGTACTCTATTCAAGGACTTCGACATACGGAGATTCTGTCGGCAAAGATAATCAAAAATTTTTAACCCGATCGTTTCGCCGGAGCGCCCCGGCCTTCGGGATCCGACACACGTCAGCATTCATTCCTTGTTCGCAGCACGGCGCATGTACAGCCAGCGCACGGTCGACACCACCACATAGAGCAGGATAACGACCGGCACCGCCTTCAGTTGCCACAGAGCGAGCAGGAGCACGGCGACCAGCAAGAATCCATAACGGAGTTCGTTTCCGCGCCAGCCGAACCCGTGGAACTTGAGGGCAAACATGCGGATGGGCGAGACAAGCAGCCACGACACGACACACGTTCCGACGAGCAGCGCCTCCTTCCAGATCACCGCATGACCCGAGGCGATCAACATCGCCACCGAACCGCACAGCAGGGCGCTGGCCGGCACGGGCAGTCCCGTGAATTCGGACTGCTGCGTCGTATCGACATTGAAACGGGCCAGGCGCAGCGCCGAGCAGGCAGCCAACACGAAGAGCAGGTACTGCCCCGCCGTCACCACCGTCTCGCTCCACGCGACCGCCGCAGGCGATGCGGCATAGACCGTGAAGAGCATTGCCGCCGGAGCAAAACCGAACGAAATGTCATCGGCCAACGAATCGAGTTCGCCGCCGATGGGCGAGGCCTGGTGCAGCAGCCGGGCGACAAAACCGTCGAAAAAATCGAACAGTGCCGCCGCGACGATGAACCAGAATGCCGTATGGAGATCGGACCGTACCAGAGCAGATACGGACGCAGCGCATCCGCACAAAAGGTTGCCAAGGGTCAGCAGGTTGGGAATCGTAATGAGTTTGATCTTCATTGCGTGAAAATTTATCGCCCGGAGGCCGCCAAAGTTACGAATTATTTTTATCTTTGTCTAATCATAACGACAAACCTCTCCTAAATTATATACTACAACTTATGAATCATCCGAAATATTGCGTCATCATGGCCGGCGGAGTCGGCGCCCGCTTCTGGCCCCGCAGCCGCCGCATGATGCCCAAACAGTTCCTCGACATACTCGGCACCGGACGTTCGTTCATCCGTCAGACCTACGAACGTTTTGCGCCGATGGTGCCGGCCGAGAACTTCCTGGTCGTCACCAACCAGAACTACAAGGATCTGGTGCTGCAACACCTGCCCGAGCTGCGGCCCGAGCAGGTTCTGTGCGAACCGATCGGACGCAATACGGCACCCTGCATCGCCTATGCGGCCTACACGCTGCTGAAGCAGGATCCCGAAGCCGAGATGATCGTCACGCCGTCGGACCACCTGATTCTTGATGAAGAGTCTTTTCGCAAAATCATCAGCGAGTGCCTCGACTTCGCGGCCGAGCACGACGCACTGATGACCGTCGGCATCAAACCCACCCGTCCGGACACGGGCTACGGATACATCCAGGTGTCGGATGACCAGCCCGTAAGCAAGGTCAAGTGCTTCACCGAGAAGCCCAACCTCGAACTGGCACAGACCTTTCTGCAGTGCGGCGAGTTTTTCTGGAACTCGGGCATTTTCATCTGCAAGGTCCGCACGATCATCGAGGCCTTCGGCAAATACCTGCCCGAGCACGACGCCCTCTTCCGCGGCGTGATGCGCGCCCTCGGCACCGAAGCCGAAAACAATGCCGTGAACATGGCCTTCTCGGAGTGCCGCTCGATCTCGATCGACTACGGCGTGATGGAAAAGGCCGACAACGTCTACGTGCGCTGCGGCGATTTCGGCTGGAGCGACGTCGGCACGTGGGGCTCGGTCTATCAGCACGCCCGCAAGGACCGCTACGCCAATGCCGCACCGGCCGAGGGGTGCTACCTCTACGACACGCGCAGCAGCATCATCTCGTTGCCGGAGGGCAAGGTAGCCGTCATCAGCGGATTGAAGGAGTACATCGTTGTCGACACGGACGACGTACTGATGATCTGTCCACGCGCGGAGGAACAGAACATCAAGAAATTCATCGACGAAGTGAAGTTCCATACGGGCGAAAAACATGTCTGATTCCACCATCGAATACCTCTACGGGCTTTTCGAGGCCCATCCGCACCTCTCGACCGACACTCGCCGGATCGAGCCCGACTCGATCTTCGTGGCGCTTCGCGGCGCGACGTTCGACGGCAACCGCTTTGCGGCCGAGGCCCTCGCACACGGCGCCGTACATGCCGTGGTGGACGATCCGGAGGTGGCTGCAGCAGGCGGCAACCGCATGACGCTGGTCGATGATACGCTCACGGCTCTGCAGGCCCTGGCCCGGCTGCATCGACGCCGGCTGCAGTGCCCGATCCTGGGCATCACGGGCAGCAACGGAAAGACCACGACCAAGGAGCTCGTGAGCCGCGTGCTCGCGGAGCGTTACCCCACGTTGCGGGCCACACAGGGCAACCTCAACAACCACATCGGCGTACCGCTCACCCTGCTCTCGATGCCGCGCGGCACGGAGTTCGGCATCGTCGAGATGGGAGCCAGCTCGTGCGGCGAAATCGCCCTTCTGTGCTCGATCGCCGAACCCGACTACGGACTCATCACCAACGTCGGCCGTGCCCACCTCGAGGGTTTCGGCGGCCCGGAAGGGGTACGCCGCGGCAAAGGCGAACTGTACGACTTCCTGGCCGCACACGGCGGAACGGCCTTTGTGCGGCGTGACGATGCTACACTGGCCTCGATGGCGGCCGAACGCCCTGCACTGAAGACCGCGTATTACGACACGGCGCTCGCATCGGGTGTCGAACACCAACTCGAGGGGGACTACAACGAGGCCAATATCGCCGCCGCCGTAGCCATAGGACGTCACTTCGCGGTCCCGGAAACGGCCATACGCCGCGCCGTAGCCGCATACCGGCCGGACAACCACCGTTCGCAACGCATGGAAACGGCACACAATACGCTGATCGTGGATTGCTACAACGCCAACCCGTCGAGCATGCAGGCCGCACTCGAAAACTTCCGCACGGAGGCAAGCGGTACGCGCACATCGAAGCTCGTGATTCTGGGCGACATGCTCGAACTGGGCGAATGGTCCCACACGGAGCACGAGGAGGTCATCCGCCGCGCCCTTACCCTGCCCGACACGCAGATCTGGCTGGTCGGTGACGAGTTTAAGAAAGCGGCAGCGGCCTTGCCCGTTTCCGAACAATCGGAACGGATCCACTGCTTCGCCTCACGCGACGAGGTCGCCGTGCTCCTCGACGCCGAGAGGCTGGAAAATACCCTCGTACTGATCAAGGGATCGCACGGCATCGGGCTCGAAAAGATCATCGACCGGTTCTAAGCCGGGAGAGAGGGCAGACCCCGCGGGATCTGCCCTCTCTCTTTCCCGCCCGACCGCACGACATCGCACAAACTGCTGTTGCCCGTTCGCAAAAAAAAGACTATCTTTGTCCTTTGGACAAAACAAGAGACGACCAAAATATGACACTCAACGAATACCAGAACCATGCGCTCGAAACGGCCATCTATCCCGACGACCGACGCATCATCTACCCCACACTCGGCCTCACGGGCGAGGCGGGCGAAGTGGCCGACAAGGTCAAAAAGGTGATCCGCGACAACGAACAGCAATTCACCGAGGATCGTAAACTCGAGATTGCCAAGGAGATCGGCGACGTGCTGTGGTACTGCGCCACGCTGTCGCGCGACCTGGGCTTCGATCTCGAGGAGGTGGCACGGATGAATGTCGAAAAGCTTCGCTCGCGCAAGGAGCGCCACCTGCTGCACGGCAGCGGAGACAACCGCTAAATTCCACACGCACCCGCCAGCCAACGTCACAAACACCCGACAACGAATGGAAGACTTCATCCTGCGCGAAATCGACAAGATCGGCCAACTGCTCCGCTCGCTGCTCCATCGGCTCGGGCTGCGCCGCACGGCCGAGATGCCAACGGACGAACTGGTCGAGACAACGAAGAGCGAACTGATCGAGCGACTCGATCTGGATATCGACACCCTGCTACGCGACGAGCGGTTCGTCGAACGCCTCGTCGCGGAGTACGGCTTCGGAGAAAACGACCTCGAGGCCTGTGCCGAGTTGCTCGCCGACCTGGCCGCCGCGGCCGAGACGCACGACGAACAGTGCCGTCTGGCCGCTGCAGCCTGCACCGTCTACCAACATCAGGAGGCACACGGCGCCCCGGCTTCGATCAACCGCTACTACGTGCTGAAGGAGCTGGCCCGCTACAACCCGTAAAAACAAACCCATACACTACACACCCTATAAACCCTTATGGAACAACAAGAGAAACAACACACATCGATTCCCGAAAATGCCTATCGGGAACTACGTCCCGGCGAGGAGTACAAGCCCCTCATGCCCGCCACGTCACAACCCAAGGAGGTAACCCCCTATTCGGTGACAATGGGTCTGGTGATGGCCATCGTCTTCTCGGCCGCCGCAGCCTACCTCGGACTGAAGGTCGGTCAGGTCTTCGAAGCCGCCATCCCGATCGCCATCATCGCCGTGGGCGTGGGCAACATGACCGGACGCAAAAACATGCTCGGTCAGAACGTCATCATACAGTCGATCGGCGCCTCGTCGGGCGTGATCGTCGCCGGCGCCATCTTCACGCTGCCGGCCCTCTACATCCTCGGCCTCGATGCCAAGTTCTATCAGGTCTTCCTCTCGTCGCTGCTGGGCGGTATCCTGGGCATCGTGCTGCTGATCCCCTTCCGCAAATATTTCGTCAAGGACATGCACGGCAAGTATCCCTTCCCCGAGGCCACGGCTACGACCGAGGTGCTCGTCTCGGGCGAAAAGGGCGGCAACCAGGCCAAGCTGCTCGCCGCAGCAGGTCTGATCGGCGGTCTCTACGACTTCGTGGTCGGCACGTTCGGCCTCTGGACCGAGTCGGTCTCGACGCGCATCTGCGCCTGGGGCACGGCCCTGGCCGACAAGTTCAAGGTAGTCTTCGGACTCAATACCTCGGCCGCCCTGCTCGGTCTGGGATATATCATCGGTCTGAAATATGCCCTCATCATCACCGCCGGTTCGTGCCTCGTGTGGTTCGTCGTGGTGCCCCTGGTCGGCACCCTCGCCCAGAGCATCGACCCCGCCGTAATGGGTAACCTGCTCGGAGTCACCGACCCGTCGCTGCTGGCCGACCCGCAGCAGCTGCTGACACCCGAGAACCTCTATCAGTTCGTCGGCAAACCCCTCGGCATCGGCGGCATCGCCATGGCCGGCCTGATCGGCATCGTACGCCAGTCGACAATCATCCGCCAGGCCGTGGGCCTCGCGGTGAAGGAGCTCGGCGGAGGCAAGAAGTCGGCCGAGACGTCGGAACGCACGCAGCGCGACCTGAAGATGAAGCTGATCCTTTCGGTTCTCATCGCCACGCTGCTCACGACCTTCATCTTCTTCCAGTTCGGCGTACTGCACAACTGGATGCAGTCCGTAGTGGCCATTCTGATCGTCTTCGTCATCGCCTTCCTCTTCACGACCGTGGCTGCCAACGCCATCGCCATCGTCGGTTCGAACCCCGTATCGGGCATGACGCTCATGACGCTGATCCTCTCGTCGCTCGTGCTGGTGAGCGTCGGACTGAGCGGCGCCAGCGGCATGACCGCCGCACTGATCATCGGCGGTGTGGTCTGCACGGCCCTCTCGATGGCCGGCGGCTTCATCACCGACCTGAAGATCGGCTACTGGCTCGGCACCACCCCCAAGAAACAGGAGGGTTGGAAATTCCTCGGCACGGCGGTCGCAGCCGCCACGGTGGCCGGCGTGATGATCATCCTCAACAAAACATACGGTTTCGGCGGCGACAGCGTGCTTGTCGCCCCGCAGGCCAACGCGATGGCCGCCGTGATTCAGCCCCTTATGTCGGGCGGCACGACCCCCTGGATGCTCTACTTCTGCGGTGCGGTACTGGCCCTCGTACTGACGGCCATCGGCGTGCCGGCCCTGGCCTTCGCCCTCGGTATGTTCATCCCCATGTCGCTCAACGCCCCGCTGGTCGTGGGCGGCCTGATCGCCTGGTTCGTATCGAGCCGCTCGAAGGACGAGGCGCTCAACAAAGCCCGCATGGATCGCGGTACGCTGATCGCCTCGGGCTTCATCGCCGGCGGCGCACTGATGGGCGTAGTGAGCGCCATACTCAAGTTTGCGGGTGCCGAGTGGCGTCTGACGGAGTGGGCCGCAACGAACAGCGCCGAGTGGCTCGGACTGGTGATGTATCTGGTGCTGATCGGCTACTTCGGCTGGCACACGCTCAAGGCCAAAAAGGAGGAGTAAAATCTGTCCCGACAACGAATTGATGTGAACAAACAATAAAAAAACGGAAAAAAGATATGGAACTCAAAGAACGATTTCTGAAATACGTCTCCTTCGACACGCAGTCGTGCGAGGAGAGCGAGAGCTACCCCTCGACCGAAAAGCAGCTGGTGCTGCTGCACCACCTCAACGAGGAGATGAAGGCCCTGGGTCTGACCGACGTAACGACCGACCAGTACAGCTATACGATGGGTACGATCCCCGCCACGAAGGGGTGTGAGAATGCCCCCGTGATCGGCTTCATCGCCCACGTCGACACGTCGCCCGACATGTCGGGCAAGGATGTCAAGCCGCGTGTTGTGGAGAATTACGACGGTCAGGACATCGTCCTGAACGGCCAGATCACGATGCGCGTGGCCGACTTCC
>CALUII010000041.1 GCA_944320665.1 uncultured Alistipes sp.
CTCATCGACTCGATCCAATACCACCAGCCCGAGCGGGGCGAATACCTGCCGGCCGCCTCCTATTCGCTCGTCAGCCAGGAGGGCGGGCGCGGCGTCTATTCGTTCTGCATGTGTCCGGGAGGCTTCATCGTACCGGCCATGACCGACGCCGCACAATCCGTCGTCAACGGCATGTCGCCCAGCGGCCGCACGTCGCCCTATGCCAACTCGGGACTCGTGACGGAGATCCGCCTCGAGGATTTCGCCCACCTGACCGAACGCTGGGGCGTACTGGCCGGACTGCGCTTCCAGCAGGAGTTCGAGGAGTTGGCCCGCCGCGAAGGGGGCGACCACCAAATCGCTCCGGCACAGCGCGTGGCCGACTTCGTCGCGGGCCGCGCCAGCACCACCCTGCCCCGCTGCTCCTACATCCCGGGCATCACCCCCTCGCGGCTTGACCAATGGATGCCGCAGTTCATCGCCCAACGACTGCGCCAGGGGATCGCCACCTTCGGCCGACGCATGCACGGCTTCGTCACCAACGAAGCGGTGGTCGTGGGCGTCGAGTCACGTACGTCGACTCCGGTGCGCATTCCGCGCGACCCGGCCACGCTCATGCACCCCGACCTGCCGGGCCTCTTCCCCGCAGGCGAAGGGGCCGGTTATGCCGGCGGCATCGTTTCGGCGGCGCTCGACGGCGAACGCACGGCCGAAGCCGCCATACACTATATCCTGCACTGAAAAAACGAAGACGCATTCCATGTATACGATCATCTGCTGCTCGATCGACCCCGCGGCTGCCGCCGCACTCGAACACAACATCGCCTCAACCATCGGTGTGCCCTTCGAGTTCATTGCCTTCGACAACCGCACGGCACACCAGGGACTCTGCAGCGTCTACAACGAGTGCGCCGCCCGAGCACGTTACGACCTGCTCTGTTTCGTGCACGAGGACGTGCGTTTCCTCACACCGAACTGGGGGGGCCTGCTGGCCCCGCAGCTGCAGCAAACGGCAACCGGCGTGGTCGGTTTTGCGGGCAGCGTCGTGAAACTGCGCCGGCTGACCGGCTGGAATACCTGCAACCGCGACCTGCGCACAAACTACGTTCAGCACATGCGCGGCAGCGGCCATCCGCGACGGATCAATCCGCAGCGGGAGGAGTTCTCCCCTGTAGTGACACTCGACGGACTGTGCCTCTTCGTGCGTCGTGACGTGTGGCAGACGACACGGTTCGATGCCGCGACCTTTCCGGGCTTTCACTGCTACGACCTCGACTTTTCGCTGGCCGTTGCGGCAAGCGGCCATACGAACTACGTCTGCCACACGGTTCTGGTCGAGCACTTCTCCGAGGGCTCCTTTTCGCGCAGCTGGCTCGAAGGGATGGAACGCCTCCATACGAAGTGGTCCGCCCGCCTGCCAATGAGCGCCACACCACTCTCCGCAGCCGAACTGCAACGCTATGACCTGCAGGGTGAAGCCTTCTTCATCCGCTTCATGTGGCAGAAGGGGTGCTTCGACGTACGCAACCTGCACGACGCACTGAGCTACCTGCGCCGCCACCCAGCCTCGCTGAGCGGATGGAAGCTCCTGCCCAAATACCTCAAATACCGCCTGCGCCACCTGCGTCGGAGCAAGGCCTGAAGCATCATGCACCCGATGAATCCCCCCACAGCAACCTCCACCCGCATCCAGATCGTGATCCCGGTCTATCGTCCGCAACCGACCGAGACCGAACGCGCCTCCATCGCCCGCACCGTGAGCCAGCTGACGCGCTACCCGCTCCTTCTGCTCCATCCCGAGGGGATGGATCCGCACGCCTACGTCACGGAGTTTCCGCAACTGCGCCCACTGGCCGTGACGGAAGAGTGGCTCGGCACACGGAACGGCATCGCCGGTTACAACCGCATGATGCTTTCGGCTGACTTCTACGCCCTGTTTGCCGATACGGAATACCTGCTGATCTGCCATCCCGACGCCTGGATCTTCGGTCAGGAGGAGGAGCTCGAAGCGTGGTGCACACGCGGATACGACTGCGTGGCCGCACCCTGGGTGCGCCGCCCGATCTACAACCTGCCGCTCGTGCGCCAATGGATGGCTCATCGCAGCCGCCAGGCCGAACGTGCGGGAAAGGCCACGCGCCAGATCCTCTACGGACGCATCGGCAACGGCGGTCTCTCCCTGCGCCGCGTCGAGGCCTTCCGTGCGGCCTGCGTCCGCTACCGGGATGAAGCCGAGCTCTTCCTCGCCGAGGAGCACCACCTCTACAACGAAGATGTCTTCTGGGCCACCGTCCCGCGCGAGTTCCGCTACCCGACCTGGCGCGAAGCACTCGATTTCGCCTTCGACACCCACCCGGCCTACTGCTACAAGGTCTGCCACAAACAGTTGCCCTTCGGCTGCCACAGCTGGTCCAAACCGCGCATGTGGCGGTTCTGGCGCCGGATCATCCACTGGTAACGACACCTACGAACGAACCGGGGAGATCGATCCGCACGCAGATTCGCACGGTACGACCTCCCCGGTTCGGATACGCTCTTCACGTAACCTATCGCCCGAAGTACTTGTCTATTCCGTCCTCACACCGTCGATGCCCCTCGGCACGGGTTCGCTCGAGCAGCGCCACGTTCGCCTCCACGGCATCGCGCGACCGCTCCGGATGGTAGAGGTGAAACACGATGGCACCGAATTTGACGCGGCGGTGCTGCACGCCGTTGTTGCAGAGCCGCAGTGCCAACTCGAAGTCCTCGGCCCCCCATCCTCTGAACGACTCGTTGTATCCGTTCGCCCGCACGATGTCCTCACGCCAGAATGCCATATTGCATCCCCGCGTACGATCGGCCTTGTACCCGGAAAGCAGCGGCATCAACCACCCGAGCCTCAACCCATTGAGCCGATGCCGCACCCCGGGACTCCAGAGCGACAGCCGCGAGGCATCGTGCTCCGCCAGCAACTGCGAAGTGCGTTGCGGCGTCAACATCAGGCGGCTGCCGCTGACGAAACTCCCGGGACGGGCAAAAGCGGCATGGTCCCGCAAAAAATGGCGATGGAGAACGATGTCTCCGTCGATCTGAACGATGTAATCCCCCACGGCCGCCGCAATGGCCCGATTGCGGATGGCCGCCAGACGGAATCCCTCGTCCGGATGCCAGATATGACGAATCGGCACGGGACTCTGCGCCGCCATACGCTGCACGAGTTCGCGCGTTTCGTCCGTCGAACCATCATCCGCCACAAGAATTTCGACCGGCAGCAGACTCTGGCGCAAAGCGCTCTGCAAGGTCAATTCCAAGGCACCGGGCCAATTGTAGGTAGCCACCATCAGGCTGATACGCGGATTCGGTTTCATCTCGAATATGCACATTAACAGATTTGACGATTCGGAGTTCCCCGTCCCCGGGGCAGGCGACGCGACACGGGCCACTGCGGCACCGAAGCCGACCGCCACAAGGACGCACGGAACCGATCGTTATACAAAAATAACCATTTTGTTCCGATTTCCTACACCCGCACCATCCGGAAATGCACGATTCGAGGAGAAAGCCGCGGGAAAGAGCCTTAATAAATTTATTTAATTTTATATTAAAATATTTGCATAATCCAGATTTTCGTTCTACCTTTGCCCCTGAAGTTTTAAGGTTCATTAGGTTAGTAGTTTTAGGTTGGTTGAGGAAATCGGCAGGTTGTGGCGAAGGGTACTTCGGTAGTGCGCTTCGCGACTAAGATCGGAGACGGCGGTGCTCGCCGCGCGATCGAATACCTTCCGAGGCCCTCGTTTTTTTTTGCCCGCCGCAACGCCCGCCCTGCATCCGGCTCGCGATTGCCAAAATGACACGACATCGTGTCATCCCGCCTCCCCCCCGCGCAAAGCACCTCCGCCGCCCGGCACCTCCGCAACAGCCTCCCCGTCTGACAATCCGTTCTGGTACAGCAATTGCATTCTCAGAGGCGGAAACAATCTTTTGTTCAATCTTAAAAAACGCTGTACGTATGGAAACTTCCGAAACACGTTTCGAACGACTGATCGAACACTCGAAACAAGCCGTGCGCCGTTGGTGGCTGCTGCTCATAGCCGGCCTTCTGCTCTTCCTTCTCGGAATCGTCGTCTTCCTCTACCCGGCGCAAAGCTACGTAGGGATGGCCGTACTCTTCGGTTGGGGCATTCTCCTGGCGGGACTCCTCGAGGTGATGCTCTCGACCTCGAACCGCCACTACATTACGGGCCGCGGCTGGATGCTGGCCGGCGGCATCATCGAACTTCTGCTCGGCATCCTGCTCATCAGCAACGAGGCCCTCTCGGCCACAACACTCCCGATCTTTCTGGGGTTCTGGCTGCTCATGCGCAGCTTCGGAGCCATCGGCCTCAGCGGCGACATGCACACGCTCGGCATTCCGGGTTCGGGCTGGACGCTCACCTGGGGCATCCTGTTGCTGCTCAGCTCGATCTGGATTTTGATGCAGCCCATCGTCTTCGGTACGGTCGCCGTAATCGCCTGGGTAGGCGTATCGCTGCTCTTTGCAGCCGGAGCCACCGTATCGCTCGCCATGCAGTTGCGGCAGGCCCATCGCTGGATGAAGTGATTGGCGGCCTCCCCTCTGAAGCGTCAAGGCCCCGACTCCTCGGCAGGAGTTCGGGGCCTTGCTCTATGAAACGAATTCAGGTCAAAAGTTCTTTTGTCGCATCAGCAGAGCGGCACCAGGTACTCCACGAGGAAGTAACCGCCCACAAGCAGCCAGACGTAGAGCAGAGCCGCCAACAGGAAGGGCTTCGCACCGGCCTGCTTGAATTTCTGGAAGTTGGTCTCGGTACCGAGGGCCGTCATGGCCATCGTCAGCAGGAAGGTATCGAAATCGTTGATTCCCGCCACCACGGCCTGCGGCAGCAGATCGAACGAATTGAAGCCGATCACCGCCAGGAAACCGAAGGCAAACCACGGAATCGTGATCCGACCGCCGCGTTCCCCCTCTTTTGCCGTGGACGTGGCCGACGATTTGCGGCGAGCCAGTGCCACGCTCATTACCACCAGCACGGGAGCCAGCATCATCACGCGGATCATCTTGGTGATCGTGGCCGTATCGGCAATCTCGGCCCCCATGGCATTACCGGCACCGACGACGTGCGCCACCTCGTGGAGGGTCGAACCCGTATAGACGGCCATCTGTCCGGGGGTCAGATCGAGCATGCCGCTGCGCCAGAAGACCGGATAGAGGAACATCGACAACGTACCGAAGATCACCACGGTCGACACGGCCACCGCCGTCTTGTGCGCCTCGGGACGCACCACACCCTCGGCACCCAGCACGGCTGCAGCGCCGCAAATCGAGCTGCCGGTTGCCGTAAGCAGAGCCGTGTCGCGGTCCATCTTGAGCAGACGTCCCAGACCGACACCCAGCAGCAGCGTAACGACCACGATGATCGTATCGGCCAGAATAGCCGGCAGACCAACAGCCATCACCTGTGCGAAGGTAAGGCGGAAACCGTAGAGTATGATACCGAGGCGCAGCACCTGTTTCGAACAGAACTTGATACCGGGAACCCACGTCTCGGGCAGTCGGTTGCGGAGGCTGTTGGCGTAGAGCATACCCAACAGGATGCCGACGATCAGCGGGCTGAACGAGAGGCGTTTGACGAATTCGAACTGAGCGATGTAGAAGGCCGAGAAGGAGAAGAGCACGATCAGCAGGATGCCGTGCAGGACGTTGCTCCGTTGTTCATTGAGGACCATAAGTCAGTAAGCATTTATCGGTTAGACGCGACAAAGATACACAAACGGAGCACGAAAAAAAATCGCATTTCGTTATGCACTATAACCTGTCGTTATACCGGAGCAGAAATCGTGCAAACAGCGCCCCCAGTCCGTCGCCCGCCCCCTGCAGTTCGGCGATGTGGAACTCGCGCTGCATCTTCAGTCCGCTGATCTCCACCACCCTGAGCCGTCCTTCGTACAACTCGCGGCGCACGGCCCGCACCGAGACTATTCCCAGGCAATCGCTGTTCTCGAGGTAGAGTTTGATGCTCTCCGTACTACCCAGATGGAGCCGCACGTTCAGGTCCGATAACTTCAGATCATGTTCGGCCAGCCCCCGGGCAATGACTTCAAGGGTTCCCGATCCGTTTTCACGCAACACGAGCGGCACCTCACGCAGTTCGTCGAGCGTCAGCTCCTCACGGGCTGCCAGCGGCGTCCCCACACCGGCCACCGCCACCAGCTCATCCCGCAGAAAGTGCGTATAGCGCACCCCGGCACAACGGGCCAGCCCCTCGACCAGCCCGACCTGGATGCGGTGACCGAGCAGCGCCTCCTCCACCTCGCGCGAATTGCCGTTGACGAGCGACAGTTCGATCTTCGGGAACTTCTCCAGGAAGCGGGCCATGAGCGGCGGCAGGACGTATTGTGCCACGGTCGTACTGGCCCCGACAGCCAGCGTTCCCTCATGACAGCGGTGCAGCAGACTCATGTCGTAGGAGAGACGGTCGTACTCCTCGAGGATGCGGTCACAGTGGTCGAGCAGCAGCCGGCCGGCATCCGTGAGATCGATCCGACCGCCGCAACGTTCGAGCAGTTGCACGCGGTAGCACTCTTCCAACTCGCGGATGTGGCGGCTGACGGCCGGCTGACTGATGAAGAGCTCCTGGGCAGCCTTCGTGAAGCTGAGGTTGCGCGCCACACTGCGGAAAACTTTCAGACGAAAATCGGACATGGGACGATCTACTTATTTATAATAACACCACGCATTGACCCGATAAAGATAGGCATTTCGCGCCGAAACGACGCATCTTCCCCTGCGTATGCCCGCAAAAAAAGGAGAACTCCGCTTCCGGAATTCTCCCACCATCAAAAATTAACCCTAAAAAATCACCCCTTACGAAAAATCTCCGAGAGGTAGTGGTGCAGATAACAGAGATCGGCATCCCCCTGAATCACCTCCCGCATGATCAGATCCTCGTCTGAGATAGCACGCGATGTCTCGTTCTTGTCGAAATCCTCCATAGGCATTCGTTTGTTGGTTTTCACAGAACAAACGCCCCGGCGGCCGGAATTATTGCACGGCGGTCAGCAGAGCACCATATTTTTTTCGCGGATCATGCGCCGCAGATTGATCAGCGCATAGCGCATACGGCCGAGCGCCGTATTGATGCTGACGTCGGTCTGCTCGGCGATCTCCTTGAAGCTCAAACCCGAGAAATAGCGCATCATCACCACCTCGCGCTGCTCGGCCGGAAGCAGTTCGACCAGGCCGCGCACATCGCGCTCGATCTGTTCGCTGACCAGTGCATCCTCGACATTCCCCTCCGTGAAGCGCAGGCTGCCGAGCACGTCGTAGCCGGCTTCGGCCTCGTTGACGGTCTTGTCCTGCTTGCGGGCCCGGAAGTGGTCGATCACCTGGTTGTGGGCGATGCGCAGAATCCACGACAGGAACTTGCCGTTGTCGGCATAGCGTCCGTCGTCTATGACGCGCACGGCCTTGATAAAGGTCTCCTGGAAGATGTCGTCAGCTACCTCCTCGTCCTTGACCAACATGCGGATGTAGTCGCGGACGCGGTGGCTGTGGCGTTCGATGAGCTGGGATATGGCACTCTGATCACCTGCAAGATACTGATTAAGCAACACTTGGTCGCTCAATACCTGTACATTCATAAACCTCTCTCTTTCAAATTCTTAAAGAGTAGATATCTCGCAATAGGCAATCGGGTTTAAAGGGTTCGTATTCGCAGCGCGAGCCGTCGGAAGCGGGATTCGGCTGCAATTCTTCGACGCAAGTTACGCACTTTTTGCCGAAAATCCAAATTTTTTTCACCAAGGCACCCTCGCCGGAGGGCCCATGCGACCATCCGACCGCAATACAAGATCCGTGCCGCCCGGCCATGCCACGCCCCTCGGGAGACGAACACGTCGCCGCCACGGCACGGCGCAGGCCGCAACGGGACACAGAGATAACTGCGCCGATGCGGCCTGCGGGTTTCGTACGGAGGGCGGGGTCAGAATTCCGACGTGAAGTGGAACCGGATCTCCTTGAAGTTTTCCTGAGCCAGAGCCAACGCATAGCTCGTATCGGCCAGGAAGACGTCGCGTCCGTGCTTGTCGACGGCCATATTCGTATGCTTGCGACGTTTGAAATCGTCGAGCTGCGCCTTGTTGTCGCTCTCGATCCAGCAGGCCTTGTAGATCGAGATCGGCTCCCAGCGGCAGGCGGCACCGTACTCGTGCTCCAGACGGTACTGAATCACCTCGAACTGCAGGGCGCCGACCGTGCCGATGATCTTGCGTCCGTTGAGCGACGAGACGAAGAGCTGCGCCACACCCTCGTCCATCAACTGGTCGATACCCTTGGCCAACTGCTTGAACTTCATCGGGTCGGCATTCTCGATGTAGCGGAACTGCTCGGGGGCGAACGACGGGATGCCCGTGAACTTGAGTTTTTCGCCCTCGGTGAAGGTGTCGCCGATCTTGAAGTTGCCCGTATCGTGCAGGCCGACGATGTCGCCCGGATAGGCGAAGTCGATCACCGACTTCTTCTCGGCCATGAAGGCCGTGGGCGACGAGAACTTCATCTGCTTGCCGCTGCGCACGTGCAGGTAGTTCTTGTTACGCTCGAAGAGGCCCGAACAGATCTTCAGAAAGGCGATGCGGTCGCGGTGGTTGGGATCCATATTGGCGTGGATCTTGAAGACGAAGCCCGTCAACTTGGGCTCCGTGGGCTCCACCATGCGGCTCTCCGTGGGTGCCGGGCGGGGCGACGGCGCGATGCGGATGAAACATTCGAGCAACTCGCGCACGCCGAAGTTGTTGACGGCCGAACCGAAAAATACGGGGGCCACCTCGCCGCGCAGATAAGCCTCGCGGTCGAACGGATCATAGACGCCCTCGACCAGTTCGACATCCGCGCGCAACTGGGCGGCATACTGCTCGCCGACGTGTGCGGCCAGCTCGGGCGACGTGAGGTCGGAGATCTCGACGGTCGAAGCGTCGGCCGTCAGTTTTTCGTCCGACGTGAAGAGCGACAAGTGCTTTTCGTAGAGGTTGTAGACCCCCTTGAAGGTCGGGCCGTTCGAGATCGGGAAGGCCAGCGGACGCACGCGGATGTGCAGCTCCTTCTCCACCTCGTCGAGCAGGTCGAAGGGGTCCTTCGACGGACGGTCCAACTTGTTGATGAAGACGATCACCGGCGTCGACCGCATGCGGCAGACCTCCATCAGCTTGCGCGTCTGGGCCTCGACGCCCTTGGCGCCGTCGATGACGATGATGACCGAATCGACGGCCGTCAGCGTGCGGTAGGTATCCTCGGCAAAGTCCTCATGACCGGGCGTGTCGAGGATATTGATCTTGCAGCCGCCGTACTCGAAGCCCATCACCGACGTAGCGACCGAGATCCCGCGCTGGCGTTCGATCTCCATGAAGTCGGAGGTCGCCCCCTTCTTGATCTTGTTGCTCTTGACGGCGCCGGCCACGTGGATGGCGCCACCGAAGAGCAGGAGTTTTTCGGTCAACGTGGTTTTACCCGCATCGGGGTGTGCGATGACGGCGAACGTACGCCGACGGGTGATCTCTTCCTGTAGGGTCATATTTCTCTGTTGGTTATCTCGTTGATTCTGCGAATTGCGGCGCAAAGATAGCGATAATTCGGCGTTTGGCGAAGTATTGCATGCGCTTTTCGCATCGCAGCCCTTCCGATTGTGCGCTCCGCCGCACGGCACACTCGGCACAAGGCAGCGTGCGGAGCCCTCCGTCCCGTCATACCGGGAGAAAAGGCTCCGCACGCAGAGCAACGGTCCCTGCCCACCCTTTGCGGGAATCAGGCCCGGGGCTCCTTCGGATAGTCCGTATTGAAGTGGCAGCCGACCGACTCCTTCAGTTCGCGGCCCTGCTTGATGACGAGGTAGGCCACGGCGATCATGTTGCGCAGTTCGCACAACTCGCGGCTCGGTTTGGTCTTGTTGTAGAGCTCCTCGGTCTCCTCGAAGAGGATCGACAAGCGGCGCATGGCCCGTTTGAGCGAGAGGTTCGAGCGGACGATGCCCACGTAGTTCGACATGATCTGCTGCATCTCGCGCTGTGACTGGATGATCATGAGCATCTCCTCCGTGTGGCGCGTACCCTCAAAGTCCCAGTCGGGAATTCCCTCCTGGAAATCGGTCCGGTCAAGCAGCGAAGTGGCGTGGCGCGCCGCCTGGTCGGCATAGACCACCGCCTCGATCAACGAGTTGGAGGCCAGTCGGTTTGCACCATGCAGGCCCGTACACGAGGTCTCGCCCAGGGCATAGAGCCGGCGGATCGATGTTTCGCCGTTCGTATTGACCTTCACGCCGCCGCAGCTGTAGTGCGCCGCCGGCGTGACGGGAATCCACTCCCGCGTGATGTCGATGCCGATCGAGAGGCACTTCTCATAGATGTTGGGGAAGTGGCTGCGTATGGCATCCGGATCCTTGTGCGTGACATCGAGGTAGACGAAATCCTCACCGCGGCGGGTCATTTCGGTATATATGGCGCGGGCCGTGACGTCGCGCGGCGCCAGCGACTTCATCGGATGGTAGCGGTCCATGAACTCCTCGCCGTTCTGCAGGCGCAGGATGGCGCCGAAGCCGCGCATCGCCTCCGTGATGAGGAAATTGGGCTTCTCGCCCGGATGGTAGAGCGTCGTCGGGTGAAACTGAATGAACTCCATGTTTTCGGTGATGGCCTTGGCTCGGTGGCACATGGCCACACCGTCGCCCGTCGCCACGACGGGGTTCGACGTCGAGGAGTAGATGTTGCCGCATCCGCCCGTTGCCACGACCGTAAAGCGCGCCAGCATCGTCTCGATCTCGTTCGTGGCGAGATTCAGCACATAGGCCCCGAAGCAGGTCAGTCCGCGCGTATGACGCGTAACAAACTCTCCCAGATGGTGCTGCGTGAGCAGGTCTATGGCGAAGTGGTGTTCGAGCACCGTGATGTTCGGGTGTTCGCGTACGGACTGGATCAGCGCCCGCTCGATCTCGGCGCCCGTAAGGTCCTCGTGGTGGAGGATGCGGTGCTCGGTATGTCCCCCCTCGCGGTTGAGTTCGAAGCGTCCGTCGGGCGTCTTGTCGAAGCGCGTACCCCAGGCAATGAGGTCACGGATCAACTCCGGCGCACGGCGCACGACGAGTTCGACGGCCTCCGGATCGCATTTGCCGGCGCCGCAGACCAGTGTATCCTGAATGTGTTTCTCAAAGGAGTCGGGAGCATAGGTCACCGAGCAGATACCGCCCTGAGCATAATTGGTATTGCACTCGTTCATCTCGCCCTTGGTCACGACCGTGACGTGGCCGTGTTCGGCGGCTTTGAGCGCAAAGGTGAGGCCCGCCGCACCGGAACCTATCACCAGAAAATCGGTTTTCATACGCAAAAAAACTCGTTTACACAAGCAAAGATACGAAACAATCCGCAAACGGCAATCCGCTTTCGGCAATAATTCGTACCTTTGCCGCCGATGGAGAGACATATCGACATAAACGACTACGACTATCCGCTGCCCGAGGCGCGCATCGCCAAGTTCCCGCTCGCCGAGCGCAGCGCCTCGAAACTGCTGGTCTGGGACCACGGCACGATCGACGAACGCCACTTCGGCGACTTGGGCGACGTGCTGCCGGCGGGCCAGTTGCTCGTCTTCAACAACACGAAGGTGATCCGCGCCCGCATCATCATGCACAAGCCCTCGGGTGCACGCATCGAGGTCTTCTGCCTCGAACCGCACGACCCGGCCGACTACGAACGGGCCTTTGCCGTGCGCGGCAGCTGCACGTGGAGCTGCATCGTGGGCAACCTCAAGAAATGGAAGGAGGGACCGGTCGAGATCCGCTTCGACCACGAAGGACACGAGGAGTACCTGCGTGCGTGGCGCGTGGGCGACGGCGGTCGCGAGCAACTCGTACGGTTCGAGTGGAGCGCCGCAATGACCTTCGGCCAGCTGCTCGAACACCTCGGTCGCATCCCGATCCCGCCCTACCTCAACCGCGAAAGCGAGGAGATCGACAACACGCGCTATCAGACCGTCTACTCGCGCTTCGAGGGTTCGGTGGCCGCCCCGACGGCCGGCCTGCACTTCACCCCCGAGCTGATCGGGCAGATGCGCGAACGCGGATTCGAGTTCGAAGAGGTGACGCTGCACGTCGGTGCGGGAACCTTTCTGCCGGTGAAGGAGGCCGACGCCACGAAGCATCCGATGCACACGGAACACTTCGAGATCCGCCGCACGACCGTCGAGACGCTGCTCCGCAAGTGGGGCGCCGTCACGGCCGTCGGCACCACGTCAGTCCGCACGCTCGAATCGCTGCCGGCCCTTGCGTGGCGCATCCGCACCGAAGGCTCGCCCGCCACGGAGCGCATCATCGGACAATGGGAGCTCTACGACCTGCCGCGGGAATTCACGGGGCGCGAGGCGCTGGAAACGCTGCTTACCTATATGAATACGGAGGGGCTCGACCGTCTGAAGGCCGCCACACAGATCATGATCACACCGCTCGACTACGAATTCCGCATCGTGCGCAACATCGTGACCAACTTCCACCAACCGAAATCGACGCTGTTGCTGCTCATCGCCGCCTACGTGGGCGACGACTGGCACCGCATCTACGACTACGCTCTCGGACACGACTTCCGCTTCCTGAGCTACGGCGATTCGTCGCTCCTGATGCGCTGACGCGACTTCCGCCAAGAACAGAGAACAGGCCGACGCACATGCGCCGGCCTGCTTTTTTTATCTACCTCCCGTGCGTGCCTACCGATTGCGCCGCTGCCAGCAGAGCACGTCGGTATATGTCACGCCGTTCTCCTCGTAGGACTCCCCCACCTCGAGCTCCCCGGCGGTGAGCTTGCGGAGCCTCCACTCGGTCGACTCCTCGGGCACATCGGCCTCCACCCACAGACGGTCGTCCTCAAGACCATAGGTCAATCCGGCCTCCCAGGAGTCGGCATCCAGGCCTCCGTAATCGAACGACTCGCCCCGACGTCCCGTCCCGTCGGCCCGAAACTCCATCCAAACCAACTCGCGGCTCTCATCCGGCGAGGCATATTCCCACGTATCATCTTCGTCGTCGAAGGCCGCCACCAGCTTCCATTCGCCGACCAGAAGGGTCGAATCCCACGTCGGTGCCGGCTCTGCCCCCTTTTCGTCGCACCCCATCATGCCAAGCAGTGCCGCAACAAGGCACCCGGTCATCCACTTTCTCATATATCCGACTATCTGTTTGAACTCTTTCACTTCCCCCGTTGCCGGCCGAATCCTGCCCCCGGACGCTCGTCCGCACCCCACGCCATACCTCCGCCCGAAGTGCTGCAGGACAACTCCGCCAACCATACGAAAACGAAGTTAGGCATAAAAATCGGAATCGACAACAACGATTCCGGAAATTTTCGTACCTTTGCACCGATTTTAGGGAAGTTAGTTTCTACAATTGGTATCATAACATTTTATCAAAATTTTTTTTCGCTATGCAGATTGTTGAGATTCATGCACGGGAGATCCTCGATTCACGAGGCAATCCGACCATCGAGGTCGAAGTACGTACCGCCAGCGGCGCCTTTGGCCGCGCAGCCGTTCCGAGCGGCGCCTCGACCGGCGAGAACGAAGCCCTCGAACTCCGCGACGGCGACAAGAGCCGTTACCTCGGTAAGGGCGTCCAGAAGGCCGTACGCAACGTCAACGAGGTGATCGCCCCCGCCATCATCGGCATGAACGTGGCCGATCAGGTCGGCATCGACAAGGCCATGATCGCTCTCGACGGCACGAAGACCAAGTCGAACCTCGGCGCAAACGCCATCCTGGGCGTATCGCTGGCCGTGGCTCGCGCCGCAGCCGACTACTTCGGCATGCCTCTCTATCGTTATATCGGCGGCGCCAACGCCAAGTGTCTGCCCGTGCCGATGATGAACATCATCAACGGCGGCTCGCACTCCGACGCCCCCATCGCCTTCCAGGAGTTCATGATCCGTCCCGTGGGCGCTCCGTCGCTCAAGGAGGCTGTGCGCATGGGCGCCGAGGTGTTCCACAACCTGAAGAAGGTGCTCCACAACCGCGGTCTCTCGACGGCCGTAGGTGACGAGGGCGGCTTCGCTCCCGCACTCAACGGCACGGAGGATGCACTGGATTCGATCGTCGAGGCCATCAAGGCTGCCGGCTACAAACCGGGTCGCAAGGCCGAGGGCGGCGACGTAGCAATCGGTATGGACTGCGCTTCGTCGGAGTTCTATGCCGACGGCGTATACGACTACACGAAGTTCGAGGGCGAGAAGGGTGCCAAGCGCTCGTCGAAGGAGCAGGTCGAGTACCTGAAGGGCCTCGTTGCCAAGTACCCGATCGACTCGATCGAGGACGGCATGGCCGAGAACGACTGGGAAGGTTGGCAGCTGCTCACGCGTGAGCTGGGCGACCGTTGCCAGCTGGTCGGCGACGACCTCTTCGTGACGAACGTCGACTTCCTGCGCAAGGGTATCGAGATGGGCTGCGCCAACTCGATCCTGATCAAGGTAAACCAGATCGGTACGCTGACCGAGACGCTCGACGCCATCGAGATGGCTCACCGCGCCGGCTACACGAGCGTAACGTCGCACCGTTCGGGCGAGACCGAGGACTCGACGATCGCCGACATCGCCGTTGCGACGAACTCGGGCCAGATCAAGACCGGCTCGATGTCGCGTTCGGACCGTATGGCGAAGTACAACCAGCTGCTCCGTATCGAGGAGGAGCTCGGCGAGAATGCCATCTACGGCTACGAGAAGGTATATCGCAAGTAAACCCACTCGCTGTTACAAGAAAACAGCACGGACCACGCATCGGTCCGTGCTGTTTTTTGTTTACCGAGCCACGCCGTCCGCATCGAGCCACACGAACGGGGATGGGCCCTGCCCCGGGAAAGCGACCGCCACCCGGCGGCTCCGCCGAGGGAAGGCGTGTACCCAAGACCGACTGCATCCGGACACGAAATCCCGGATACAGAGGGGTTGGGTCTACAAATTCAGATAGCACTTCAACGCCGCAACATACTCCTCCAATGCACGCCGCCCTTCGTCCGTCAGTCGGCAGGTCGTATGGCTCTTCTTGCCGACAAACTCCTTCGTAAGTTGAATGTATCCGGCCCGGCTCAACTTGTCAAGCTGCACACTGAGGTTTCCGGCCGTTGCCTGCGTCCGTTCGCGCAGGTAGCTGAAGTCCGCTTCGGCCACGACCGCCAGCAGCGTCATGATCGACAGACGCAGTTGTGAGTGGATGAGAGGATTCAGTTCCGGGAGCATGACCTTTTTGCCTTATGGTTCAACACATGTCCGGGGACGACCATCATGACCAGGAAGGCCCCACCGAATCCCAGATGCCACCAGGCCTCGGGTGACGCCCCCGCCGCCAACATCACCAGCATATAGATTGCCAGGACGAAGGCCACCAGCGGCATGTAGACCAGCGCACCGACCCGCACGATCACCCCGGTAACGGCGGTTCCGATGCCGGCATAGAGCAGACTCAGCGGCAGCATCAGCGCAAAATCATAGATTCCCGTACCCCAACCGATGGCCGCAATCACCACCACGGTCAGCGCAAAGAGCATCCCGACGACCTGCCAGGTCTGAGCAATGGCACGGTCCATGAAGGTGACAACCGCCTCCCTGCGGCGGCGCCCCGCCACGAGCTGCCCGATCCACACGACGAACATCAGAAACCATCCTGCGGCCCAGATCGACTGATGCGTCAGAAGCACGGCCGCAAAGACCGCCACGGAGAGTACGACGGCCGCATATCCATAATAGAGAAACAGATTTCCGCTGCCGATCTCGAGATTCTGTCGCGTCTGTTGCAGCATCTGCGTAATGAGTTCCAGGCTCTCCTTCTCGGAAAATGCACGTGTTTTCATCTTTTGGGTCTGTTTTTTCGTGAAACAATCTCTGTCGGATGCCTTCGACGGGGCGGAGCTACACTCTCTTCAAGCTCCTTCGCGCCACCGCACCACCCGGCCGGACAGGGTGCCCGACGCGCGAAACAAACGCCCCGCCGACTCTGCGATGCGGGCATCCGAACCTCCGCACCGCAAGAGCATGTCGCAGTCGACACAATACAAATATAAACTACTTTATTTTATAAACAAAATAATCCACAGAAAAAATTTCACGTTTCATCCGGGCCCCGTCCCCGCCTTGCCGCAAACAAGGCCCCGGCACGGAGCTCGCACGCAGCACGGGGTTACTCCCCGAGGCCGGAACGACGACGCTGCACTTCGCCGCGGTAGCGCTGGGGCGAGATGATGCGATAGCCGATCGAGAGACCGATCTTGTTGGGATACCACTCCGACGACCCGTTGAAGGGATCGGGGTATTTCGGCTCGACGGGGCGATGCGGGTAGAGGTCAATCTGCCCATCCATCGAATAACCGTTGTAGAAACTCGACATCCACGACCATCCTACGAAGGCATCGAGCAACCAGCGCTCGGCAAACTGCCATTCGTAACCGGCACATATACCGATCATGAATCCATACCCCTTGCTGTATCGGTTTTCGAACCGGATGTTCCAGCCGTCGAGGTAGGGCTTCGAAATATCGAAGGCCATCATACCGGCATTGGCGCCGAGATACCAGCCGTCGTTATGTCCGCGGAAGTAGCGGCGGTACTCCCCCATCAGAATACCGAAAAGCAGGTGTTTGCCTCCGATCGACTCCCAGGGCGAGACGACGATCTCGGTCTGCACCGTCGACTTGGGCGAGATGGTAAATTCAACGGCTGGATTCACCACTCCGGCCAAGGCATAGAGTCCATTGAGTTTGACGTAGGTCTGCGCCACGGCCCGCTCACAGCAGGCCGAAAGCGAAAAGAGCGCAAGCGCCAGAAGGAGAAGCAACTTTTTCATATACGAGAGCCGATATCGGGTTACGGCCTCAAAATTAACATAAATTCTCGAAATGCAAAACCGCCTTCCATGCAGCGCGCGTTTCAGTTTCGGGGCTTCACGCCGCCAGACGCCCCTCGCGCACTTGTCTTTGGGAGTGACCGGAGGAGATGGAGCGCAAAAGCAGGACGCCGGTCGCTTTTTGCAAAAAAAAGCAACGTACGCCCCTCATGGCGAGAAGCATACGCTGCAAATGAATCCGACGGGCATCTTCCACGGCATCCACACGGACGCCGGACCACACCCCTCCTCACCGGGAGGTATCAGACCGTCATGATCTCCTTCTCCTTGGCGTCGAGAGCCGCATCGAGCAACTTCGTGTACTTCTCGAGCAACTTCTGCGACTGCACCTCGCCATCCTTGGCCTCATCCTCGGGCATGCCCTCCTTCTGAGCCTTCTTGAAGGCCTCGACGGCATCACGACGGGCGTTGCGCAGGCTGATGCGGCCCGTTTCGGCCTCACCGCGCACCTGCTTGACCAACTCCTTGCGGCGCTCCTCGGTCAGCGGCGGAATGGTCAGACGGATCTGCTCGCCGTTGTTCGAGGGGGTCAGACCGATGTTCGAATCGATAATGGCCTTTTCGAGCGGACGCAGCATGTTCTTGTCCCACGGCTGCACGAGGATCGTGCGGGCATCGGGCACCGTCACGCTGGCCACACCCGACACGGGGGTCTGCGATCCGTAGTACTCGACCATGACGCTGTTGAGCACGTTGGGCGAAGCCTTGCCGGCACGCACGTTGAGCAACTCCTCCTCGAGGTGATCGACGGCCTTCT
>CALUII010000042.1 GCA_944320665.1 uncultured Alistipes sp.
GCACCGCATACGACTCCAAGTAACAAAGGTAAAAAATTTTTCCGGGATTTCCGTCGTGCGACAATCATCGATTTTTCCGTACCTTTGTTTTCGAAAGCAGAGACATTCAACCCCCAAAAGAGAGAGACCTCATCATGAAGATCCTTGCCGATCAGGCCATCCCCTTTCTGCGCGGCGTACTCGAGCCCTGGGCCGAGATGCGCTACCTGCCCGGTGCCCAATTCACACCGGACGACGTGCGCGACGCCGACGCACTGATCATCCGTACCCGTACGCGCTGCGACCGCACCCTGCTCGAGGGTTCGCGCGTGCGGTTGATCGCCACCGCCACCATCGGATTCGACCACATCGACCTGGAGTGGTGCGCCGCCCAGGGCATCCGCGTCGAGACCGCCGCCGGATGCAACGCCCGCGGCGTGTTGCAATGGGTCGCCGCAGCACTGGTCTATCTGTCGCGCGTGCAGGGCTGGTCTCCGGCCGAGCGCACTCTCGGCATCGTCGGCGTGGGCCACGTCGGATCGCTCATCCACGAATACGCCCGGTCGTGGGGCTTCCGCGTCCTCTGCTGCGACCCGCCGCGCGAGGCCCGCGAACACCTCGGCTTCCTCCCGCTCGAAAAGGTGGCCTCCGAGGCCGACCTGCTCACCTTCCACACCCCGCTCGACGAGACCACCCGCCACCTGGCCGACGCCCGGCTGCTTGCCCGGACCAAACCCGGACTCACGCTGCTCAACACCTCGCGCGGCCCGGTGGTCGACGGCACAGCCCTGCTGGACAGCGGCCGCAACTGCCTGCTCGACGTCTGGGAACACGAACCGCAGATCGACCGCACGCTGCTCGGGCGCACGCTGCTGGCCACTCCGCACATCGCCGGCTACTCGATCCAGGGCAAGGCCAACGCCACGGCTCACGTCGTACGCACCGTAGCCGACGCCTTCGGGCTGCCGCTCGGTGCCTGGTACCCCGATGCCTGCCGCCCCTCGTCTCCGCGACCGATTGCGTGGGAGGAGCTCTGCACGACAATCGACCGAGCCTTCGACATCGAGGCACTGAGCCGCGACCTCAAACAACATCCCGAACAGTTCGAGGCCATGCGCGACCACTACCGCTACCGCGAAGAGTACTTTTAACCCCCGTGCCCCACGATCTGTCCGACGAAATATAACACACGTGTCGGATATTTCGCTATATTTGCGTCCCGATTATGTACCGCAAACTCATACAACCGATCCTCTTCGCACTCAGCATCGAACGGGCCCACCGCCTCGTCATGCACCTGCTGCGCCTCGCCGGCTCGATCCCCGGCGGACGCTGGCTCCTCCGCAAATGCTGGGCCATCCGCCATCCATCGCTCGAGCGTGAAGTTTTCGGAATCCGCTTCCCCAACCCGATCGGACTGGCCGCCGGCTTCGATACCGATGCCGAAGCCATCCGCGAATTTGCCGCCCTGGGCTTCGGATTCGTCGAGGTGGGCACCGTCACCCCCCGACCGCAGGAGGGGAATCCCCGTCCGCGCGTCTTCCGACTGACGAAGGACCACGCCATCATCAACCGACTCGGACTGCCCAACCAGGGCCTCGAACAGATGATCGAACGCCTGCGCCGTCCGCGCAACGGCGTGATCGTCGGCTGCAGCATCGGCCGCAACACCTCGACACCGTCGGCTGACGCGGCCGGAGACTACCTGCGCCTCTTCCGCAACCTCTACCAATATGCGGACTATTTCACGGTCAACGTCAGTTGCGACAACGGCTACTGCGAAGCCTCGGCCCACACGACCGACCACCTGCTGCGCATCCTCACGCCGCTCTTCGAATTCCGGCGCGGCCAGAACCAGTACCGCCCCATTCTGCTGAAAATCGCTCCCGATCTTTCGGATGAGGAGATCGACCGCATCACCGATCTGGTTGTCGACACCCCGCTCGACGGCATCGTCGCCACGAACGGCACCCACCTGCGCCAGGGGTTGCGCACCAGCCGCGAGTCGCTCGATCACATCGGCAGCGGCCGTCTCTCGGGGGCACCGCTGCGCCGCCGCTCCCTCGAAGTGGTGCGCCGCATCCGCCAACGGGCCGGCGCCGAATACCCGATCATCGGCGTGGGAGGCGTGATGTCGCCAGCCGACGTGCAGGAGATGCTCGACGCAGGCGCCTCACTCGTCCAACTCTACACGGGTTACGTCTACGAAGGGCCCAGCCTCGTGAAACAGGCCTGCCGGCAGTTGATCGACACCCGGCGCAACCCGGCGCCCGCCACCCCCACGCTTTCCGCAACGACAGAGGCTCCTGCCGCACCGCCCGAGCCGCACGCAACGGAAACAACGGAGGAGAAGAGATCCTAACGTGCCATATCACACACACTCTCTGAGTCATGAAAGCGAGCATACTTACCATCGGTGACGAGATCCTCATCGGACAGATCACCGACACGAACTCCGTATCCATCGCCCGACACCTCAACACGGCCGGTATCACCGTGGTCGAGAAGTGCTCGATCGGCGACGAACGCACGCAGATCACCTCGACGGTCGAGCGGCTGCTCGGCACGTGCGAAATCGTAATCATCACGGGCGGCCTCGGCCCCACGAAGGACGACATCACGAAGAAGACTCTGGCCGACCTCTTCGGCTGCCGCCTCGTGCAGAACGAGACCGTCGCCGCCCACGTCCGGCAGATGCTCGCCGCACGCGGCATCGAGTACAACGAGCTCAACCAGGGACAGTCGCTCGTTCCGGACCGATGCACCGTACTCTTCAACGCCCACGGCACGGCGCCGGGCATGTGGTTCGAACGCAACGGACGGGTCGTGGTCTCGCTGCCGGGCGTCCCGTTCGAGATGGAGCACCTCATGCAGGACGAGGTAATGCCCCGACTGAAGGCCCACTTCTCGCTGCGCCAGATCGTCCACCGCACGATGATCACCGCCGGACTGGCCGAATCGATGCTCGCCGAACGCATTGCCGACTGGGAGAACGACCTGCCTCCGTACCTCAAGCTGGCCTATCTGCCCAGCGCCGGAGTCGTCCGCCTGCGCCTGTCGGCCTACGAGGTCGACGGCGCCCGCGTCACGGAGGAGATCGACCGTCGTTTCGAGGCGCTGCGCAAACTCATCCCGCACTACTTCATCGGCTTCGAACGCGCCTCGATCCAGGAGCTGATCCACGGCCTGCTGACCGAACGCCATCAGACGCTTGCCACGGCCGAAAGCTGCACGGGCGGCACAATTGCCGCCAAGTTCACGGCCATGCCCGGCGCCTCGGCCTACTTCCGCTGCGGCGTGGTTGCCTACAGCAACGAGGCCAAACACGACATTCTGGGTGTCGATCCCGAGACGCTTTCGCGTTACGGCGCCGTGAGCGAACCGGTCGCCCGACAGATGGCCGAGGGAGCCCGGCGTATCGCCGGTGCGGATTACGCCGTCGCCACGACCGGTATTGCCGGCCCGACGGGCGGTTCGGAGGCCAAACCCGTAGGCACGGTATGGATTGCGGTCGCCACACCCCACCATACGACCGCCCTGCTCAAGCAGTGCGGCACGGACCGCGGACAGATCATCGACCGTGCCGGTGCCTTCGCCCTGGGGTTGCTGCGCGACGAGATGAACGACTCCCTCTGATCCGCTTCCAGGACAACGGGGCGGGGCGAATAAAAGATACGGACTTCGTCCCGATCGAACCAATCGATACGCATCCCGACCGGAAAATTCCGGTCGGGATTTCTCTATTTGCAACCGGCCGTTCCGCCCACCTGACCGACCGCCACACCGTCCTCCGCGGCCCCAATCCACGCGCGACTCCGGCCTGTCGAAAAAAGTATTATTTACAGCACAAAAAACTTGCTTGTGTATCATATATTATGTATATTTGTAAACACACTAATCCCTAACAAACAACTTGCATGATGAAAAAACATCTACTTTATCTTATCACGTCTCTCGCACTTCTTTGCGGCCTCGTCGCGCTGAACTCCTGTTCGCGCAACGAGGTGGAGGATCTGCCGCTGCCCAACCACGGCAATCCGAACGAAGGCGAGACCGTCACCCTGCAAATCGCAGGCATCGACACCCGCACGGCACTCGAAGAGGGTGGTCGTGTCGTCTGGTCCGAAGAGGACATCGTCCTCATCAACAACCAGTTATATACAGTCTTGCCCGATCCGGAGGATCCGACCCAGGCCACAATTCCCAACGTCACGGCCAGTGACTCCTATCTGGCCTACTACGCCGCGGATTACGCCATGCTTAACGACGAACAGATCGTGTGCCGGTGGGCAACCACACAAAATTATGTGGAGAACGGATTCGCACCGTACGTCTGTCCGATGGTGGCCTACAGCACCGGCGAACCGCTCTACTTCCGCCAGGTAGGCGCCCTGCTCAAGTTCGGACTCACGGGCGAAAGCCAGACCGAGGTAACCCACCTTACCCTCCAGACCGACTACATCAGTGAATACTTCTGGTCGGATCCTGCCGTTCTGGCATCTGGCGAGATGAGCTACATTGCCCTCTCGCAATCCTACAACAGCGAGTACCACCTTGCGTTTGACACCCCCGTAGCGCTCGATCCCGAAACGCCGCGCTGGTTCTACTTCTGCCTGCCGCCGGCCACCTACGCTTCGGGCTTCCAGTTCTCGATTCAGACAAGCGACGGCAACCTCACCACGAAGCAGACCGGATCGGGCAACAGCTACACGCTCGAATCGGGCAAAATCTACACGCTGCCGGCCCTGTCCTATGGACTGAGTGAGGGAGCCGCCCCGCTGCAGGCCACCATCGACAACGCAACGGCACCATTCGTACTCTACACGCTCACGGGTGAGCCCAACTCGACGGTCCTTGCCACCATCATGCGCCAGAAGGAGTTCGAACGCACGACGCCGGAGACCCTGATCGATCAACTGAAACAGGGAATCTCCATGCAGTTCGACGCCGAAGGACGCCGCAGCCTCCAGTCTCAGGAGCCGATTCCGGCCTCGACCGACTGCGTCCTGGTATATGCCTACATGGATGGCGCCGAGGTATCCGGAACGCCCGAAACCCTCCCGTTCCGCACCAACGACGCACAGAGCCCCGCTCCGGCACTGACACTGACCACACTGCCCTCAACCTCGTCCATATCGACGCTGGAGGTCAACCTCCGCACGGAGACTCGTGCCACCGACATCAGCTACATCGTGCTCTCCAAAGAGGGGTATGATGAATACATGCAAGATTTCGACTCGGAACTCGACTTCTTCTTCACGTCGCAGCTCTTCGCCATCAATCTGGCACCCGAAACACTCGCCCAGATTGCAACCCCCGAAGGAGCGGATGTAATCATGGCCAATATGCTGACTCCCTCAAGCGATTACGTGATCTTGATCCTGGCCTATGGTGCGGACGGGGCCACCGATCTGACAGTCAAGCCCTATACGACGGAAGCCTACGTCGATCCGGAAGCTACGTGGGTGCCGGTCAGCACCTCGGCCACGATGGAGTGCGGCATATTCAGCGCGCTGTCGCTCGGCCAGTTCACGATCGAAGGGCTGACGGTCGAGAAACTGGAGGATCGCGACCTCTTCCGCGTGGTCGATCCGTTTGACCTGAATCGAGTGCCCGAGCTGGCCAGCACAGAATATGGTATCACCGAGGCTTCGGACGCCCCCTACTACATGATGATCGATGCCACCAATCCGGATGACGTGATTGTCGACATCGGTGTCAACCAGCTCAACCTGCTGCTTTGGGGCAACACTCCGATGAGCATCGCCACCTACAACCACATGGTGGGCGTTGCCGAGAGCTCCGCAGCCACCTACGACGCGGCCAGCGGCACCATCCTGTTCCCGACCGGATCGCTCGTAATCATGATCAACGGACTGTATCTGTGTCAAGAGACTATTCTGCGCCTGAACCCGTGATCCGCACGCAGGCTGCCGAGCTGCCGGCACCGCACGCACGGAAAAGCGTACGTTGCCCCCGTGCAGGCAGCCTAAAATTGCCAAAACCCGCAGCGAAAATGTTGCGGGTTTTGCTTTTTGGAGAAAAGATTGTATATTTGCATCCCCCTTTGGGGATTAACTTAATCAAAATACCATGAAAGTTTGCGAAATTACAGGCAAGGTGGCAGTGGTCGGCAACAACGTCTCCCACTCGCACCACAAGACCAAGCGCAAATTCGCTCCGAATTTGAAAACCAAACGCTTCTGGTCTGAAGAAGAGGGCCGCTGGATCA
This sequence comes from uncultured Alistipes sp., assembly GCA_944320665.1. Classification (GTDB taxonomy): domain Bacteria; phylum Bacteroidota; class Bacteroidia; order Bacteroidales; family Rikenellaceae; genus Alistipes. The sequence goes on from CALUII010000042.1 coordinate 6,212, forward strand.
CCCTCAAGGTTTCGGTCGCCGGTATGAAGACGATCAACAAAAAAGGTCTGGCCGTAGCACTCCGCGAGGCTGCTGCACCCAAGAAGGTTTACTAAAACTCAAGTGACAAATGGCAAAGAAAGGCAACCGCGTTCAGGTGATCCTCGAATGCACCGAGCAGAAAGAGAGCGGTGTTCCGGGAATGTCCCGCTACATCACCACCAAAAACAAGAAGAACACCCCCGACCGTCTGGAGCGTAAGAAGTACAATCCGTATCTGAAGAGGGTAACCGTTCACCGTGAAATCAAATAATTAGAGTAACGCACTATGGCAAAGAAAGTAGTCGCAACGCTGAAAACCGGCGTCGGCAAGCAGTTCACCAAATGCATCAAGATGGTCAAGTCGGAGAAGACGGGTGCCTACATCTTCAAGGAGAGCATCGTCCCCAACGACCAGGTTAAGGCCTTCTTCGACGGCAAGAAGTAGAGACGCTGAAAAAACGTATTTTTAAGAGCCTCGATCTCTTAAAATACAAAGGGCATCCCCACCACTGAGGATGCCCTTTGTATTTTTCATCCACACACCTCCGTCTCCACCTTCGGGAGCACTCCCTCCCCCGACAACGGGACTCAGAAGCGATGCACGGCCCGCACAAGGAAACGATCGCTCTTGGGGATGGAGGAGACATAGGGCGGCGTGAGCGACGTATGCGAACAGTAGGCCGCCCGTCCGTCCGCCTCGGTCGAGCTGAAATAGAAAACCAACCGATCCATGCGTCGTCCGCCGTGGTCGCGCAACGCCTCATTGAACCGGTTGCGGGCCTCGCGGTCGTTCTTCACCCGCGTTCCGCCGTTGTAATTCGCGCACAGGGCCAGCAACTCGTCGATCGCCGGCAGATACCACCCCTCGCCCCTTGCACGGCACCAGGCAAAGGCCGGGAAATCCTCCCACGACGCCCTGCCGCTGGCAATGCAGCGAGCCACAGCCTCCATGTTGGCACGTCCGTCCTTCGTATCGGAAGCACCGACGCTTTGCAACTCGGACTTGGGGCAGGCGTTCCAGGCCAACGTCGCCTCCTCGAGCGAAAGGATCAGCCCGTGCAGCCCGTCGTCACTCACGGCGCACACCACACCACGCACCCCCTCCCCGTCGTAGTAATCCCCCACGGCATAGGCCCGCACGGTTCGGGGTGACGCTGCCGCAGGTTGCACTTTCCCGGCAGCATCATATTGCGTCGTCACGCCGGCGTCCCCGCTCGCGGGGCTCTCATTCTGCATCGGCACGGCCTCACCGGCAGATCGGGACGCAGCGAGAGACTCCATCGTCCCGGAAGCCGCCGCGGGGAAGAGGTCGCAGTCACCATTGGGGTAGACAATGCGGTGAACCGCCGCAAGGGGCAGCACGTAAGTCGGCCCGTCGGGATTGGAGAAGCGCTTGTACTGCACCTCGTCGGGTGTTATCAGCAACACGCGCGCCTCGATCACCGTCGAATCGCGCCGCACGATCCGATCCTGAGCCCGAGCCCAGGACACCGTACATAGCACCAGAATCAGCGACAGCAGCTGACGGCACGTCGAAATGCTATGAATCTTCATCTTCGGTAGTTTTTCTCCCTGCAAAGATAGGGTTTATTTCGGGGAAACACGCTCCGCACCCCCACGAACCGGCACCAACCTCCGCGCCGTTTGTTTTTGTAGCGGCTTTACACTATCTTTGCACATACCAAAAACAAGCATACCCATGGGATTCTTCGATCTTTTCAGAAAAAAACAAACCTCCCCCTCCACGGCCACTCCTCAGCCCGAGGCCCCCGCACATGAGGCCGCAGAGGCCCGTGAGACGCCGCAGACGCATCCGGCCCCCGAGAGCGGTCGCGAGGAGGCCGCACGTCAGGAGACGCCGCAGCCCGAACGCCGTCAGGAGGAGCTCAATGCCGGACTCGCCAAGACCAAGACGGGCCTCTTCTCGAAACTGGCACGCGCCGTAGCGGGGCGCTCGACGGTCGACGCCTCGGTGCTCGACGACCTGGAGGAGGTGCTGCTCACGTCCGACGTGGGTGTCGAAACCACCGTGAAGATCATCGAACGCATCGAGGCGCGTGTCGCACGCGACAAATACATGAATACCGCCGAACTCAACTCGATCCTGCGCGACGAAATCGCGCGGCTGATGGAGGAGGCGCACGGCTCGGAGCGCGACTTCGGCCTCGACGTCAAGGAGGGTGAACCCTACGTGGTGATGGTCGTGGGCGTCAACGGCGCCGGCAAAACCACCACCATCGGCAAACTGGCCGCCAAACTCACGCGTGCCGGACGCAAGGTATGGATCGGTGCAGCCGACACGTTCCGTGCCGCGGCCATCGACCAGCTGGCCGTCTGGGCCGAGCGGGCCGGAGCGACGATGATCCGCCAGGAGATGGGTTCCGACCCCGCCTCGGTGGCCTACGACACGTTGAAGTCGGCCAAGGCCAACGGCGCCGACGTGGTGTTGATCGACACGGCCGGACGACTGCACAACAAGGTCGGACTGATGAACGAGCTGACGAAGATCCGCAACGTGATGTCGAAGGTGATTCCCGACGCGCCGCACGAGGTGATGCTCGTGCTCGACGGCTCGACCGGACAGAATGCCTTCGAACAGGCCCATCAGTTCACACAGGCCACGCAGGTCACCTCACTCGCCATCACGAAGCTCGACGGCACGGCCAAGGGCGGTGTGGTGATCGGCATCAGCGACCAGTTCCACATCCCGGTGCGCTATATCGGCATCGGCGAGAGAATCGACCAGCTGCGCATCTTCGACCGTCATGAATTCGTACAGGCACTCTTCGGCAATGAAAAAAATTAACGTCATAACGCTCGGCTGCTCGAAGAACACGGTCGACAGCGAACACCTGATGGCACAACTGGCCGCCGCCGGATACGAGATTGCGGCCGACAGCGACCGCACGGATGCCAAAGTGGTGGTAATCAATACGTGCGGCTTCATCGGCGACGCCAAGCAGGAATCGATCGACATGATTCTGCGCGCCGCGCAGGCCAAGCAGGCGGGACGCATCGAACGTCTCTTCGTCATCGGCTGCCTCGCGGAGCGCTATGCCGACGAATTGCGGGCCGAACTGCCCGAGGTGGACGAATTCTTCGGCGTGCGCGACTGGGCCGACATCGTCCGCGCCCTGGGGGCCGAGCACCGCACGGAGCTCGAAACCGACCGCTGGCTCACCACACCGAAACACTACGCCTACCTCAAGATCTCGGAGGGTTGCAACTGGCACTGCGGCTATTGTGCCATTCCGCTGATCCGCGGCGCACACGTCTCGGTGCCGATGGAGCAGCTCGTGGAGGAGGCCACAAAACTGGCTGCACGCGGAGTACGCGAACTGATCGTCATCGCGCAGGACACGACCTACTACGGCATCGACCTCTACGGCCGACGCCGGCTGGCCGAACTGCTCGAGCGACTCTGCCGCATCGAGGGGATCGAGTGGATCCGCCTGCATTATGCCTATCCGACGGGCTTCCCCGACGAGGTGATCGAGGTGATGGCCCGCGAGCCGAAGATCTGCAAGTACCTCGACATCCCGTTCCAGCACATCTCCGACGCGCAGCTTTCGGCCATGCATCGCCGCCACACCAAGGCCGAGGCCTATGAACTGATCCGCAAACTGCGCACGGCAATCCCCGACCTGGCATTGCGCACGACACTGCTTGTGGGCTATCCGGGCGAGACGGAGGCAGACTTTGCCGAACTGGAGCAGTTCGTCCGCGACGTGCGCTTCGACCGTCTGGGTGTCTTCGCCTATTCGGAGGAGGAGGGGACCTACTCGGCCCGCGAGCTGCACGACGACGTGCCCGAAGAGGTCAAGCAACAGCGCGTCGAGCGGATCATGGCGCTGCAGAACGGCATCTCGCTCGAAAACAACCTGCGCCGCGTAGGCACGACGCAGCGCGTGATCATCGACTCACGCCAGGGCGACTACTACGTCGGCCGCTCGCAATACGACTCCCCCGAGGTAGACCAGGAGATTCTGATCCCGGCCGCCACGCGCCGCCTGATGCGCGGACGATTCTACGACGTACGAATCTCATCGGCCGCCGATTACGACCTCTACGGCGAGGTGGTCGAGCCGGCCGCACGCCGCACCGGCACGGACAAGGCGCGGAAATAAAATTTGCGAATATCCGTTCTTTTCACTACCTTTGAGAGGTCGAAAGCAGCCAACGGAACAGCACTATGGCGGAAAAGAGCGTGATAACCAATCTCGGAGAACGCATCCGACAGTTGATCGCCGACCATCGGCGTCTGTCGGGCATATGCGGCGAGTTGACCGCCGAATGCCGCCAGCTGAAGAGCGAAAACCGCACCCTCCAGGAGCGGATCAAAGCCCTTGAGGGGGAGCTCGCCCGCCAGCAGCTGGCTGCCGGACTGGCCGGAGACAAACGGAACAGAGAGAAGGCCCGAGCACGCGTTAACCGCCTGATGCGGGAGGTGGACAAGTGCATTGCCCTGCTGGATGTTCCCCGGGAATCGTGAACCTGCGACACCCACAGGTGCAGGCAGGCTCAGAACGAGAGATAACAGGCCGCATGCAGCACTCAAGGTTTGCGGCGGAGCAATTCCCGAAACGAGACCGACGAGACGGACGTTGAAGCCTCCGGAAACGACGGAATAAGGGTACACAAACATATAGTTGAACCCTCCGTCCGGATGCAAGCAGCAGACCGCCTCGGAAACATAGAGAGCGAAACGATGGGCAAACAAGCAATAAAGCTCAAGATATTGGGTAAACCCTACGCCTTCACGATCGACAGCGAGAAGGAAGAGTTGTACCGACTGGCCGAACGCGAGGTGAACAACAACCTCATCTCGATCCGCCAGAAAAACATCCAGGGGTGGACCGAAGTGGATTATCTGGGCATGACGGCGCTTAAGTTCGCCATCGAAAACGTTGACATGAAGCAGCATCGCGAGGTGAAGAGCGACGAGCTGAAGGAGCTCGAAGCACTCGGAGCCGAAATCGATGCCTACCTCAACAAGATCTGACGACGACAGATCAACTTGGGCTACCACCGTAGGGCCGTCGTCCGTCCCACCGTCGCGCATGCAACCGGCAGACGCAAGGGGGGGGGAAGAAAGGAATCGAGGGAAACTCCTTGACAGGACCGGAGGCTGCGTGGGACAAGCGAAGAAAAAAACGTCGAACAACAGGTTCTTTGGACATACCGAAGGAAAAATCTACCCGCATAGATTCCTTTAGCTTTGCGAAACTGAACATTTATTACATTGGGGCAACTCACGGTGTATCAAAATCAGGCCTTGACCCCTCACGGGGTGCACCGCGCGTGCCGTTGGAAGATTGCGTGCTCTCGGAGCCCCCACATTTGACTTATCGGCAGATTCGTCAAACAAGAAAAGGAATCCTATGCGGGTTTTTTATTGACACACGAACACAAAACAACCTTAATATCAATAATAAAACACGAACAGATGGGTACTTACATTTTAGTTGCCTGCATCTCTGCCGCCGTGGCCATTGGTGTCTATATCCTGGTGGTGAACTACATCACCAAGAACAGCATCAAGAAGCGCTGCGAGGCTGCCGTCAAAGAGGCTGAAGCCGAGGGCGAGATGATCAAGAAGGAGAAGATCCTGCAGGCCAAGGAGAAGTTCATACAGCTCAAGAGCGAACACGACCGTCAGGTCAACGAACGCAACCAGAAACTCGCGCAGAGCGAGCAGCGGGCCAAGCAACTGGAGAACAGCCTTCAGAACCAGCAACGCGACCTGGAAAACCGCGTGAAGGAGAACGACCGGCTGAAGGAGCAAATGCAGAACCAACTGCAGCTGCTCGAACAGAAGAAGGAGGAGGTTGACCGCATGATGCGCGAGCAGAACTCGCGCCTTGAGCAGATCTCGGGCATGAGTTCCGAAGAGGCCAAGAATATCCTGGTCGAGAACATGAAGGCCGAGGCCAAGGCCGATGCCGCCACCTACATCAACGAGACGATCGAAGAGGCCAAACTCACCGCTACGAAAGAGGCCAAACGCATCATCGTCTCGTCGATCCAGCGCGTGGCCACGGAGACGGCCATCGAGAATGCCGTGACGGTCTTCAACATCGAGAGCGATGAGGTCAAAGGACGCATCATCGGCCGCGAGGGACGCAACATCCGCGCACTGGAGGCCGCAACCGGCATCGAGATCATCGTCGACGATACGCCCGAGGCGATCATCCTCAGCGGCTTCGACCCCGTGCGCCGCGAGATCGCCCGTCTGGCCCTGCACCAGCTCGTGACCGACGGACGCATCCACCCCGCACGCATCGAGGAGGTCGTGGCCAAGGTCCAGAAACAGATCGAGGAGGAGATCGCCGAAGTGGGCAAGCGCACGACGATCGACCTCGGCATCCACGGCCTGCACCCCGAACTGATCCGTATGATCGGTAAGATGAAATACCGTTCGTCCTACGGCCAGAACCTGCTGCAGCATGCCCGCGAAACGGCCAACCTGGCCGGTATCATGGCTGCCGAGCTGGGTCTGAACCCGAAACTGGCCCGACGCGCCGGACTGCTGCACGACATCGGCAAGGTACCCGACGACGAACCCGAACTGCCGCACGCCATCATCGGCATGAAGCTGGCCGAAAAGTATAAGGAGAAGCCGGAAGTTTGCAACGCAATCGGAGCACACCACGACGAGATCGAGATGACGTCGCTCATTGCTCCGATCATCCAGGTGTGCGATGCCATCTCGGGAGCCCGTCCCGGTGCCCGCCGCGAGGTGGTCGAGAGCTACATCAAGCGTCTGAAGGAGATGGAGGACATCGCCCTCTCGTATCCCGGCGTGCAGAAGACCTACGCCATCCAGGCCGGCCGCGAACTGCGCGTGATCGTCGGCTCGGACAAACTCTCCGACACCGAATCGGAGAGCCTGTCGCACGAAATCGCCAAGCGCATTCAGGACGAGATGACCTATCCGGGTCAGGTGAAGATCACCGTGATCCGCGAGACACGTTCGGTGTCCTACGCCAAATAGCCCCAACGTCTGCGGCCCCACATGCCGCATCAACCATTCAACGGCCCCGGAACTACTTCGGGGCCGTTTTTTACAGCAGCCACCTGCCCCATGATAGACCCCGAACTCAGACAATACATTGAGACAGAGATCCTGCCGCGCTACGCCGCCTTTGACAAGGCGCATCGACAGGATCATGCCCGCACGGTCATCGCCCGCAGCCTCGCCCTGGCAGCACGCTACGGCGCCGACGAAGCAATGGCCTATACCGTTGCAGCCTACCACGACACGGGTCTGGCCGTCGAACGCAACAGCCACCACCTGATCTCGGGCGAAATCCTGACCCGGGACATCCACCTGCGCCGATGGTTCAACGAGAAGCAGATCGCTGTCATGCGCGAGGCAGTCGAAGACCACCGCGCCTCTTCGGCCCATGCACCGCGTTCGCTCTACGGCTGCATCGTCGCCGAAGCCGACCGACAGATCGACCCGCAGACCATCGTGCGACGCACGATCCAATACGGACTGGCCCATTACCCCGAACTCGACCGTGCGGGACACTACGCACGCATGTGCGCCCACCTCACGGAGAAGTACGCCGAAGGAGGCTACCTGCGCCTGTGGCTCGACGAGCCCGAAAACAAGGCCCGTCTGAACGAACTCCGCCTGCTGATTGGCACCCCCCAGCGCCTTCGACCCCTCTTCGAGCGCCTCTATGACGAAGAACGGGGCGAGGAGTAACCCGGACTCCTCACCCCGCGTACCTGCAAAGACTTCAGCAAGAAGGCGCTTCCTCTCTCCTCACCAAGCCACATTCCCGAACCGGTCCACGGTTCGGGAACGCTCCTGCGTACGAACCGCTCTCAACGCTGCCATGCGTCGCACCACGGGGACGCCCCGCCCCCGTAACGTACACCCGGTCAGACCAGACTCGTACCGCCGTCAACCACCACATATTGCCCCGTGACATAGCTCGAGGCCTCGCTCGAGAAGTAGAGAATCGTGCCGTTCAGCTCCCCGCGACGTCCCGGGCGCCCCATCGGGCAGATGGCATTGTACATCTGCATGAACGGCTCATTCGCAAAGAGCGTATCGGCCGTCATCTCGCTCTCGAAAAGTCCCGGCCCCACGGCATTGACCGTGATGTTGTCCATGCCGTATGAGGCCGCCATACCCAACGTCAAGCCGCGCACACCGGCCTTCGAGGCGTTGTAGACGTGCCGCACCAAGGCGGGATTTTTATCTGCAATGCGTGCATTGACCGACGAAATGTTGACAATCCGCCCATAATGCTGTGCTCGCATGTGCGGCACGACATACTTGCACATGAAGAACATTCCACGCAGGTTGGTATTCATGCCGCGGTCCCAATCCTCGGCCGTGAGCTCCTCCACCGAACCGCGCACCGCAACTCCCGCATTGTTCAGCAGGATGTCGATCCGCCCCAGGCGGCCGATCACCTCTGCAACGGCCCGTTTCACCTGCTCCTCGTCGGTCACGTCGCAGGGTACGACCTCCACACGACGCCCCATACGGCGCAACTCGTCGGCCAGGGTTTCGAGTTTTGCGGCGCGGCGCGCCAGCAAAGCCACATCGGCCCCCTGTTCGACGTAAGCCCGGGCCGCATCGGCCCCCAAACCGCTGGACGCCCCCGTCACGACGGCCACGCGTCCCGTAAGATCAAACAGATTTTTCATGGTTTGTCCTCCTCGTTAGTGGATTGATGCGAACATCCCGCCACTGCCCCTCAGAAGGGAGCGTGCATACGGGTAGTCCGCTTCTCAAATATACAAAATTATCTTCAGGATTACAAAATGCCGGCCGTTCGATCACAGACCGCATGAAAAAAACGGTGCGATCAACACGAATCGCACCGCCTACCGGGACCATTGTGCGGATAAAGGGACTCGAACCCCCACGCCGTAAGGCATCAGATCCTAAGTCTGACGTGGCTACCAATTACACCATATCCGCTCCAAGTGGAACAAAGGTAGCAAAAATTCATAAAACACAATCACCCAACGAGACATATCCGACATTTTTCCCTATTTTTGTAGGCAAATCGCACCCGCCGCCCTCGCAGCTGCCGGATGCCAAAGCCCGATTTATGCCGCAAACCATTACCCTTCAACTCACTCCGCGCGACGCGGCCGACGTCAAGAAATACACCGCCCTGGCCGCCCACCGCATGGGCCTCAAGGATACGGAGATCGCCCTCGTGCGGGTCGTCAAACGCTCGATCGACGCCCGCCGCGGCACCCCCAAAGTGAACCTCACACTCGAACTCTACGTCGATCGCGAACCACAACCCGCCCCCGTACATTTCGACTACCCCTCCGTCGCCGGACGAACCGAGGTGGTGGTTGTCGGCTCGGGCCCCGCGGGGCTCTTCGCCGCACTGCGGCTGATCGAGGCCGGACTGCGCCCCATCGTTCTCGAGCGCGGCAAGGCGGTTCTCGACCGCAAACGCGACATCGCCCAGATCAACCGCAACGGCGCCGTCAATCCCGAATCGAATTACGCCTTCGGCGAGGGCGGCGCCGGCACCTTCTCCGACGGCAAGCTCTTCACCCGCAGCAAGAAACGCGGCGATTACAACAAAGTGCTCCAGGCTCTGGTCTTCCATGGCGCCAACCCGGCCATCCTCTACGAGGCCCATCCGCACATCGGCACCGACAAACTGCCACGCATCATATCGGCCATTCGCCAAACGATCCTCGATGCCGGAGGTTCGTTTCTCTTCGACCGCAGGGTGACGGGATTCCTGCAGCACGACGGACGCCTCACAGGCGTCATCTGCGGTGACGAACGCATCGAGGGTGCGGCCGTCCTCCTCGCCACGGGGCACTCCGCACGCGACATCTACGAGTTGCTTCACCGCGAAGGCATCCGCCTCGAAGCCAAACCCTTTGCCATGGGCGTGCGCATCGAACACCCGCAGGCGCTCATCGACTCGATCCAATACCACCAGCCCGAGCGGGGCGAATACCTGCCGGCCGCCTCCTATGCGCTCGTCAGCCAGGAGGGCGGACGCGGCGTCTATTCGTTCTGCATGTGCCCGGGCGGCTTCATCGTCCCGGCCATGACCGACGCCGCACAATCCGTCGTCAACGGCATGTCGCCCAGCGGCCGCACGTCGCCCTATGCCAACT
>CALUII010000043.1 GCA_944320665.1 uncultured Alistipes sp.
GCTTCATCCGCAAGCTGCCCACGGAGCTGATCGAGTCGTTCAAGTCGACGCTCGACGAGGTGCGCGAGGCCGACCTGTTGGTGCACGTGGTCGATATCTCGCATCCGCAGTTCGAGGATCAGATCGCCGTGGTGAAGCAGACGCTGCAGGAGATCGGTGCCGGCGACAAACCCGTCTACCTGGTCTTCAACAAGGTCGATGCCTATACTTATATTAAGAAAGAGGAGGATGACCTGACCCCCGCCACGCGCGAGAACCTCTCGCTCGACGACCTGAAACGCAGCTGGATCGCGCGGGCCAATACGCCCTGCATCTTCCTCTCGGCGCGCGAGCGAATCAACATCGAGAAGTTCCGTACGGACCTCTACGGCATGGTGCGCGAGATCCACGCCGGACGCTATCCGTTCAACAACTTCCTCTACTGATCCCGTGCCCGATCCGGGACGCTGCGGAACGGGAACCCGCTGGAACCGACTGACGACCAACACATACACAAAGAATAACAGACCCGCCTATTATGGTACATATCCTCACTGAAGAGAACACGATTCTCAGCAAATTCATCGCCCAGATCCGCGACAAAGAGATCCAGAAGGATTCGATGCGTTTCCGCCGCAACCTCGAGCGCATCGGCGAGATCACGGCCTACGAGATCTCGAAGACGCTCCGTTATGAGCCGCGTCTGGTCGAGACGCCGCTGGGCGAGGCCTCCGTGGCACAGATCTCCGACCGGATTGTGGTGGCAACGATCCTGCGTGCCGGACTGCCCTTCCACCAGGGCTTCCTCAACTACTTCGACGATGCCGAAAACGCCTTCGTCTCGGCCTACCGCAAGAGCACGAAGGACGGCAAGTTCAAGGTGAAGGTCGAGTACATCTCGTGCGGCGAACTCGAAGGCAAGGTGCTGCTGCTGGTCGACCCGATGCTGGCTACGGGCTCGTCGCTCGTGCTGGCCTACAATGCACTGGTCGAGCGGGGCGGTGAGCCGCTGCATACGCACGTGGCCTCGATCATCGCCAGCGAGCAGGGCGTCGACTACGTCGACAAGAACATGCCCCGCCAGACGACCACGATCTGGACCTCGGCCGTCGACGAGGAGCTTACCTCGCGCATGTACATCGTGCCGGGCATCGGCGATGCGGGTGACCTGGCCTACGGCGCCAAACTCTGAATCCGGTGCGTGTCGGCGCGCACGAAGGGCGGGACGCCGCAGCATCCCGCCCGTAAGATGAATTGTCTCTGTTATGAAACGACGCGTGCTTTTTCTCGTGGCGGTCTTCTGCCTGACGGTGGCCTTCCAGGTCCTGCAGAAGCCCCTGTTCCTGATTTTCCATGCCTCCACAGCGGCCGGAACCACCTTTGCCGAGTGGTGCCGGGTGGTGTGGCACGGCTTGTCGCTCGACATGACCGTTGCCGGATACATCACCGCCCTGCCGCTGCTGCTGACCATCGTCTCGCTGTGGGTGCCGCTCCCGGATCGGACGTGGCAGCGAATCTTCAGGGGCTATTTCGCCCTTATCTCGGTGGTCGTGGCGACGGTCGTCGCCGTCGACCTCGATCTCTACACCTACTGGGGCTTCCGCATCGACGGCACGGTGCTGATCTATCTGGCCGATCCGAAGGAGGCCCTGGCCAGCGTCGGCGCCTGGGAGGCGATCCGCCAGACGTTGATCCTCATCGCTTATGCCGCCCTGATGATCTGGGGATACCGGTATGCCGTGCGGCTCTTCACGGGCCAACGGGTGAGGGGACGGCTGGCCCTCAGCGGCCTGCTCGTGGTGATGGGCGGCTTCCTCTTCCTGGCGATCCGCGGCGGTGTGAGCGTCGCCACGGCCAACGTCTCGAAGGTCTACTTCAGCCCGAATCTCTTTCTGAACCATGCCGCCACGAATCCCCTCTTCTCGCTCCTCTCGACCCTCGGTGACAACGAGGACTACGACGGCGCCTATCCCTTCTTTGCGGAGGCGGAGCGTGCCGCCCGCTTCGAGGCGCTGCGCGGTGACCGCCCCTCGACGGGCGGCGATACCGTGCGTCTGCTGCGCACGCCGCGTCCCAACGTGGTGCTGCTCATCCTCGAGAGCTTCGGCCGCACGGTGATGGATGCCCGCGTCGACAGCATGCCCGTGATGCCCTGCATGCAGCGCTTCAAGCAGGAGGGCATCTGGTTCGAAAACTTCTTTGCCAACTCGTTCCGCACGGATCGCGGCGAGGTGGCCGTGATGAATGGCTTCCCGGCCCAGACCCGCATGTCGATCATGAAACTCCCCGGCAAGAGCCGCACGCTGCCGTCGCTGGCGCGGTCGCTCGCCCGCGAAGGCTATGCGACGAGCTTTGTCTACGGCGGTGACCTGAACTTTACGGACCAGGCCTCGTACATGTATGCCACGGGGTGGCAGCGGCTCACCTGGCAGAAGGATCTGTCGCTCGATGCCCCCACCTCGAAGTGGGGCTATGCCGACGACGTGGTGACCGAGTGGTTTGGCGACGAGGTGCTGCGTCTGAGTGCCTCGGACGAGCCCTTCCTGGCGGGGCTGCTCACGCTCAGCAGCCACGAACCCTTCGAGGTGCCCTGCGAGCGGTTCGACGACCGCGTGCTCAACGCCATGTCGTTCAGCGACGCCTGCGTCGGACGGATGATCGAGCGCTGGAAGGCCTCGCCCGCCTGGGACAACCTGCTGGTGATCCTCGTGGCCGACCATTCGTACCCCTATCCCTACGGCATTCCCTACAACACGCCGCTGCGCCACCGCATCCCGATGATCTGGCTCGGCGGAGCACTGGCCTCGGGACCCCTGACGGTCGATACCTATGCCTCGCAGATCGACCTGGCGGCGACGATCCTCGCTCAGATGGAGATCGACCACTCGGACTATGCCTTCAGCAAGGATATCTTCGACCCGACGTTGCCGAAGTTCGGCTACTACACCTTCAACGACGGGTTCGGTGTGGTCGACGCCACGGGTGCTGCCGTCTGGGACTGCACGGCGGGTCGGGCTGTCGAGGGGCAGGATTCCACGCTCTTCGACATCGGACGAACGATGCTGCAGTCGACCTACGTCGACATCGGCCGCCGCTGATTGCTTCCGCCCCTCCCGCATCTGTCATCCCCCGGATTTGTCCGTCCCGACCTCGGGAACGGTGGGCGAAATATACCGGATTTTAGGTATTGCTTGCCGTCGCATGGATTCGTATATTTGTAGCGCTTGCCCGGCTGCAGCCTCCGCCGGCTGGCGGAGGAGCGCGGCGCGAGGAGAGCTCCGCCGCACCGAATCGTGCCGGACCGCCTGCTGCGACGTTCCGACCGGTCGGTTTGCAACCCGGTTGCAGAGGCGGTGCCCTATCTTTGTGCCGTGATGCGACGCGGCAGGCTGTTCAAACGCTGATTGCATCAATGAAATTTTTGTGCTATGTCTAACAGAATGGGTGGATATACCGGCGACGACCGGATGAGCGACCTCGTGTGCGACAAATACTTCGTCCTGCAGGTGATGAGCCGCTTCGGCATCGCCCTGGGCTTCGGCGACAAGACCATCGCCGAGGTCTGCACCGCCAGCGGCGTCGATACCGGAACGTTCCTGGCCGTGGTCAACCTCCTGGTCGGAAAGGGCGACCCCGAAGAACTGGTCGAACAGGTCTCGGTGCGGGCACTGACCGACTACCTGCACAATGCGCACAGCTACTTCCTCGACTACCGCCTGCCGTCGATCCGGCGCAAACTGGTCGAAGCGGTGGACTACAGCCACAGCGACGTCTCGTTCGCCATCATGCGCTTCTACGACGAGTACGTGGCCGAGGTCAACAAACACATGCAGTACGAGGAGAAGAACGTCTTTCCCTACGTCGAGGCGCTTCTGGCGGGCGAGCCCACCAGCTACTCGATCGACACCTTCCGCCGCCACCACGACCAGGTGGAGGCGAAGCTCCGCGAGCTGAAGAACATCATCATCAAGTACTACCCCTCGGGCGGGACGAACGAGTTGAACGGCGTGCTGTTCGACATCTTCACGTGCGAGCGCGAACTGGCGTCGCACAACGCCGTCGAGGACGAGATCTTCATTCCGGCCGTCGAGCGCCTGGCGGCCGACGGCGTGCCCCAGCCCCAGCAGGAGGCGCTCTCGGCCCGCGAGAAGGAGATCATCGTCTGCATCGTCAAGGGAATGACCAACAAGCAGATCGCCGATGCGCTCTGCATCTCGACCCACACGGTGATTACGCACCGGCGCAACATTGTCGCCAAGTTGCAGATCCATTCGGCTGCGGGTCTGACGATCTACGCCATCGTTAACAAACTGGTCGAACTCTCCGAGATCAAGGATACGATCAAGGAGTCGTGAAACCGGTCTAATCGCAGCAGCATATGACACATACACACAACGGGATCCACGATGGATCGCCGCACCCTCACCACCACACGCACTCCCACCACGCGGTCGGTCTGCGGGTCGATTCGCTCAACCGCGCCTTTGTGGCGGGCATCGTGCTCAACGTCCTCTTCGTCGTGATCGAGGCGGGCGTGGGCCTCTGGTCCGACTCGATGGGGCTGCTCTCCGATGCGGGCCACAACCTGAGCGACGTAGCCAGTCTGCTGCTCGCCCTGCTGGCCTTCCGGCTGGCGCAGGCGCGCGCCACGGCACGCTACACCTACGGATACAAGAAGAGTACGATTCTCATCTCGTTGCTCAATTCGGTGATTCTGCTGGTGGCCGTCGGCGTGATCCTTGCCGAGAGCATCGGGCGCCTGCTCCATCCCGTGCCGGTCGAGGGTGCGGCCATCATCTGGACGGCCGGTGTCGGGGTGTTGGTCAACGGATTCACGGCGTGGCTTTTCATGCGCGACAAGGAGCGCGATCTGAATGTCAAGGGGGCCTACCTCCACATGGCGGCCGATGCCCTGGTTTCGATCGGAGTTGTGGTCTCGGGCGTGGTGATCTCGTGGACCGGATGGACGATCATCGACCCCATTGTGGGTCTGGTTGTGGCGGCCGTAATCATCGCCTCGGTCTGGTCGCTGACGCGCGACAGCCTGCGTCTTTCGCTTGACGGCGTGCCGGCGGGGGTCGATCCCGAACGCGTGGTGCGCGAGATGGAGCAGGTCGAGGGGGTGCGGGCCGTGCACCACATCCACATCTGGGCCATCAGTACCACCGAAAATGCCCTCACGGCGCACGTCGTGCTGGAGCGCCTGTCGGATATGGCGGCGGTGAAGCATGCACTCAAGGAGCGGCTGCGCGAGTTGGGCATTGCGCACGCTACGCTCGAGGCCGAGACCGAAGCCGAGGCCTGTGCCGATCTGCACGACTGACCTCCGGCGCGTCGGACAGCCAAACGAAGAGGAGGAATCCCCAACCACATGTGGTATGGTGGCGATTCCTCCTCATGTTGTTTCATGCGGCGGGTTTCCGGCCCGCACCGAAGTCAGGGAACGGGATCGTATCCCGATCCGCCCCACGGATGACAACGAGCCAGCCGTTTCAGCGTGAGCCAGCTTCCCTTGAGCGGGCCGTATTTTCGCAGGGCCTCGACCGCGTACTGCGAGCAGGTGGGGGTGAAGCGGCACGAGGGCGGCGTGAAGGGCGAGATGCCGTAC
Source organism: uncultured Alistipes sp. (assembly GCA_944320665.1). Classification (GTDB taxonomy): domain Bacteria; phylum Bacteroidota; class Bacteroidia; order Bacteroidales; family Rikenellaceae; genus Alistipes. Next base: position 5,588 of record CALUII010000043.1, read on the forward strand.
TGATAGAACTTCACCAGCGCCAGCAGCGGCAGAGCCGCCAGCCACTTACAACTGCGCCCCAATCTGCTCCAGAATCCTTCGCACGGCATGGTCGATGGTTTTATAGGGGAGCACCTCTTTCGACGAATAGATCAGCGCCAGATCCACATTGGCGCTTGGGGTGCCGGGGGCCGGCTGCAACATGGCCTTGCGCAGACGGTATGCCTCCTTGGTCCGACGGCGCAGGAGGTTGCGTTTGTTGGCCCGTTTGTGGAACTTCTTGGGGACGCTGAAGAGCACCTCGACCGAAGGTTCGGTGTCGGGTTCGGCATACCACACGTAGCGGAACGGGAAGATGAAGCCACTCTCGCCTTCGGCGAACAGGCGACGTATCGCCCCCAGCGACCTCAGGCGTTCGGCATGCGGCAATGCGTAGTTCGTCATGGCGGTTTTTCTTATTTTCTTTCGGGTTCGGCTTCAGGTCTGCGTTGCACGCGCAGCGGGCACGTGAGCGTTCCGGTCGGTTCAGCGTTTCGGTTCCGACGAGGAGGAGCCGGTGGTGCGCGACGTGCGGCTCTTCTTGGCGAGGCGGTTCTGCTGCGTACGCAGGAACTCCTCCTTGCGGGGGTCCGTTGCGACGGTGAGGTCGCCGATCTCCTCGCCCGCCTCGGTCTTGGTGATGAAGATATCCACGGCCTTCACCATCGACGGGGCCACGGGGGTCGGTGCGGCAGCCTTCACCGTGAGTCCGGCTTCGGCGGCCGCGCGCAGCGTGCCCTCGCCGAATACGCCCACGGGGGGCAGGGCCGCGATCTCGGGCTCCTTGCCGAGCAGGGCCTTCACGTCCGAGGGGGAGTAGAGTGCCAGCAGATCGTAGGTCTTGAGGTCGACCTCAGCCAGATCCGAGGCTACCGTACGGGCCAGAATCACCGGATCGAACGTCAGTCGCAGTTTGGTGAGCGTTTCGGGCAGTTCGGGCTTGTGGGGTTCGCTCAGGGCGAGGAGGAACTTCTCCTCCTTGTGCTTGACGAGCAGCTCCATGAGCGAGGTGAACGATCCGTCGCCGAACGAGATCTTGCGTTTGCGGTAGACGATGTATTTCTGCAGATAGAGGGCCACGGCCTCGGTCTGGCAGATGTATTTCATGGTTTCGGGCACGGTGATGCGGGCCTCTTCGCAGATGTGGAAGAAGCTGTCGACCGTCGTGCGCGACGTGAAGATCACGGCCGTGTGGGTGAGGATCTCCACCCGTTGGCTGCGGAACTCCTTGAGCGAGACGCCCACCACCCGGTTGAAGGGGATGTAGTCGATCTCAACGTGGTGTTTCGTGGAAAGTTCGTAGAACGGGGATTTCTCGATGATTGCGGGCCGCGGCTGCGACACCAGAATTTTTTTGACTTTCAATGTGCTCCGCTATTTTGGGTATTCTCAACTAAGTCAGTTTCTTGCCATCAGCAGCCAGAGCAGGCTGACGGGGAAAATTTCGACGGTGCAAAGGTACAAAAACCAATGGAAAATCGAAACTTTTTTGGATACAAAGAGCGAGAGGGTTGCCTTGAGGAACAAAAAGAGGACGATTCCCGTTGCGGCCAGGATCACGCCGAGCCATCCGCTGCCGCTGCCCACCGGGGTGAGAATGTAGCAGAGCAGGGCCGGCGGGAGGAGGATCGAGGCGAGGGCCAGCAGCGAGCGTTTCGTAGCGAGGAGTTCGGTGGTGAACTCCTGGGTGAGGGTGATGCTTCCGGCCAGGCGGAGCATGCCGTTCTGGAGGAGCAGGACGCCGTAGACGCTCAGCGAGGTGAGCAGGCTGAAGGTTACCTGGGGGACGTCGGCCGCGAAGCTCTGCGGAGCGGCCAGCCGCATGCCGAGGAGCCCCGTGAAGAGGAGGCCGAGGGCGATGCTCAGACGCAGGAAGGGGGTATACGTACTGCCGTTTCGCTGGTCGTTGGGCCGGAGTGCGGCCGAGCGCGACGTTGTCTGGACGAAGAGGGTGTAGATGTTGCCCAGGTGATGGGCCACCAGCCACAGGTAGAGTGCGCCGAGCAGCAGCAACAGCAGCTGGAAGTCGCCGGCCGGTGCGGCGGCCGGTGCGGCGGCGGCCGCCGTATTCGGTGCGAGAGTCGAGAGGGGGCCGTAGAAGTCGGCGGCGGTGGTCGGCGGAGCGAGCCGGCTCACGGTATCGGCCGCCTCGGCAGGATGGAAGCGGGCACCCGCCAGGAAGAGCTCCTCCAGTGCGCGGTGCAGCGAGTCGCTGCCGGCGGCGGCAAGCAGGGTATCGGTTGAGGGTTCCATCGTCAGTCGAAAACGCGTTTGAGTGTGATGCGGATCGTGGTTCCCTTACCCGGTTCGGAGTCGATGACGGCGATCTTGCCCTGGTGGTACTCCTCGACGATGCGTCGCGAGAGCGACAGGCCGAGGCCCCAGCCGCGCGTCTTGGTGGTGAATCCCGGTTCGAAGATCCGTTTCCAGTTGCTTTTGGGAATTCCCTTGCCCGTGTCGCGGACGTCGACCATCACGTGGCTGTCGTCCGACGAGATCCGCACGTCGATCAGTCCGTGGCCCTGCAGTGCGTCGAGCGAGTTTTTCATGAGGTTTTCGACCACCCACTCGAAGAGTGCCGCATTGATCTGCGCGCGTACGGGAGCGATGGCCAGTCCGTTGTATTCGAGCGAGACGTTGCGCGGGATGCGTTTGCGGAAGTACATGACCGATTCGCCGACCACCTCGTTCAGGTTGGCGGGTGTGAGGGGCGTTTCGGAGCCGATCTTCGAGAATCGGTCGGCAATCTTCATCAGGTGGGCCAGATCCTTCTGCATTTCGTCGACGACGCTTGGGTCGATCTGCTGCGTGCGCAGGTACTCGATCCACCCGAGCAGCGACGAGGTGGGGGTTCCGAGCTGATGGGCGGTCTCCTTGGCCAGGCCGATCCAGACGCGGTTCTGTTCGTCGTGTTTGGCCGAGCGGAAGGCCACGAAGCCCAGCAGGATGAAGGCCGTGATGACGAGCAGCTGCACGTAGGGGAAGTAGTAGAGCGACTTGAGCAGCGACGACTGGCCGTAGAAGATGATCAGGTATTGGTCCGTGGGCCACCAGAAGCGTACGGAGATGGGGGTATTCTCCTCCGTGAGTCGGTCGATCGTGCGGCGCAGGCGGTCGGGGTGGTGAATCACCTCTTCGGGGATGAGGTGGTAGCGGATGACCTCGAGGTTCTCGTTGGTCATGATGAAGGGGATGTTGTTTCCGTTGCTCATGATGTCGGCCACAAGGGGGTCCTCCATGGCGCCGCCCATCACGTCGCGGTTGACGCGCTCCATGGCGTGGGCCCACAGGGCGACGTCGTGCTGCTCCTTTTCGCGCAGTTTGCGGGCCATGTTGTTGGTGTAGAGCAGCGACAGCGTGCCCAACAGAATGCCCACCGCAACCAGCACCATGCGGTTGCGGAACGAAAAGGCGCTGCGACGCAGCCTCCAGTGTTTCATCCGCTTCATCATTCTTGTCTCGGCGGCCGTCCCGTGCGGACGGCCTCATGTTGTCGGGTGGGGCACGCCTCGTCCCTCCCCGGTCGGGAGTCCCCTGTTTCCCTTCTTGCCCCTCCCCCGGTCGGCTATTTGCGGGCGGTATCCTGCTCCGTGAGCAGGCGGTGGTATTCGGTCGAGTCGCGCAGCAGTTCGATTGCGCGCGTCACCTCGGGATCCGTCGGCAGGTTGTGCTCGACGACGCCGGCGGCATAGTGCTGACGCAGCACCAGGTCGTTTTCGATCAGTTCGGCAATTTCGTCACGGTAGCTGCGCAGATTGGTCTCCGTGTCGTCGTGGAGGGCCTTGGCCAGGGCTTCGGCCCGGTTGCCGATCGAGTCGTGGCGTTCGTTCTGCGCCGCCTTCTTCAGGGCCTCGAGCGCACGGCGCGTTTCGGACTCATAGGGCACCTCCTTGTCGGCCATGAAGCGCACGAACTCCTCGTACTCTTCGTCGCTGAGCGTGAAGTTGCGGGCGTCGATCGTGCGGTCGGGGTGCCGGCGGACGTAGTGGTCGCCGAAGTCGTCGATGAAGCCCAGCAGGTAGAGCGTCATCGCAAAGCGGTTGGCATACTCCGGTTCGAGCCGCACGTCGGGCATGATGCCGCCGCCGTCGTAGACCTTGCGGCCGGCCTGCGTTGCGAATTCGCGGATCAGCGAGTCGGGCACGCTCTTCACGTCGCCCTCCTGCGCATGCGAATAGTCGATGGCCTGGATGCAGCGGCCCGAGGGGATGTAGTATTTGGCCGTGGTGAGTTTCAGGAACGAGTTGTATCCCAGCGGCCGGGTGCTCTGCACGAGTCCCTTGCCGAAACTCTTCTGGCCGATGATCGCCGCACGGTCCAGATCCTGCAGTGCGCCGGCCACGATTTCGGCTGCCGAGGCCGAGTTGCCGTTGATGAGCACGGCGAGCGGCAGGTCGGGCAGGATCGGGTTCGAGGCCGTGCGGAACGACTTGTTCTCGATGCGGCCGCGGGTGGTGACGACCTCGGTATCCTTCGGGACGAACATCGCGAGGATCTTGACCGCCTCCTGCAGGATGCCTCCGCCGTTGCTGCGGTAGTCGAGGATCAGCCCCTGCAGGTTGCCCTCGGCACGCAGCCGTTCGATGGCGGCACGCAGGTCGTCGGCACACCCCTCGGTGAAGTCGCTGTGCTGGATGTATCCGATCCCGTCGGCCGCCCAGCCGGCATAGGGAACGCCCGGGATGGTGATCCGTTCGCGGCGCAGCGTGAGGGTGACGCGGCTGCTGTCGACGAGCCGCTCGACGGTCAGTTCGAAGGTCGATCCCGGTTCGCCCTTCATGCGGTTCGAGACCTCCTCGGTCGTGAAACCCTTGGCGTCGACGCCGTCGATGGCGACGATGCGGTCGCCGATCTTCAGTCCGGCGCGGTCGGCCGGCGAATCCTTGTAGGGCTGTGCGATCACCACGTAGTCGCCCCGTTGGCGGATGAGCGACCCCACGCCGCCGTACTTGCCCGTGGTGAGCAGGTCGAAGTTCTCCATTTCGCGTTCGGAGAGGTACTCCGTGTAGGGGTCCAGGTGGGCGGTCATCCCCTCGGCGGCCCCCTCCATCAACTTGTCGGGATCGACCTCGTCGACGAAGTAGAGCGACAGTTCGCGCATCATGTTGACGGCGATCTCCATGTTTCGGCCCAGGCCGAAGTCGTCGCGTTTCGCGTAGGTGAAGAGGGCGACGGCGCAGCATGCGAGCAGGCCGAGTCCGAGCCCGCGCCACGAGCCGTGGTTGAAGAGTCTATTGTTGTTTCGTTTCATCGTTTCGTTCGAGATGAGATTGCAACTGTGCGCCCACTTTGGCGAGGGCCTTGCGGGGTCCTTCGACCTCGATGAGCGGTCCCTGCTGCGTGATGCGGATGCGTTCGTCGTTCTGCATCAGCCGCTGCAGCGGGTTGGCCACGCGGAAATAGCGCGTGTGGTGGTCGCCGCCGGCGGGTTCGTAGCCGCAGGCGCGGAAGGCCTCGGCGATGCGCACGCTGTCGAGCGCCATGTTCCCCGGGAGGTGCATTGCGGTGTATCCCAGGCGCGGGTAGAGGGCCGAGAGGCCCACGATCAGCCCCATGAGGATCCATCCGCGCGGCGTGTGGATCAGGATCCACCACAGGTCGGCGGCCGAGCCGGCGGCCCAGCCCGTGGCCAGGAGGATGCCGCTCATCACCAGAATCAGAACGCAGAGGCGGATGAAATATTTTACGGAGCGAAGCAGATAGGTCATGTTGTTTTTCGGTTTTTATGGTTTGTCAGGTTGTTACGATCTCTATTTTTGCGGTTTGGCCGGGGTGTGGCATGCGTCGCAGCTTCCGCCGTTTTCGGTCGGAGCAGCGGATGTGTCGCGGTCGTATCGTGCACGTACGGCATCGGCCACCTGCTGCATGAGCCACTTGGGTGTCGACGTGGCGCCGCAGATTCCCACCGACCGGACCCCTTCGAACCAGCGGTCGTCGAGTTCGGCGGCCTCCTCGATCTGATGGGTGGCGGGGTTGGCGGCGCGGCACACCTCGAAGAGCACCTTGCCGTTCGATGACTTGCGTCCGCAGACGAAGAGCACGCAGTCGAACCGCCGGGCGAAGTCGGCCAGATGCTGTTCTCGGCCCGAGACCTGGCGGCAGATCGTATCCTCGACCGTGACCTGCGACGGGTCGGCCGCACGGCGGCGCATCTCGGCGCTCACCTGCTCGAAGAGGGCGATGCTCTGCGTCGTCTGCGACAGCAGGTAGATCGGTCGCGTGAAGTCCAGTTGCTCGAGGTCCTCCATCCGTTCGATCACCACCGTGGGCTCCTCCACCTGTCCGGTGAGTCCCACCACTTCGGCATGGCCCCGCTTGCCGAGTACGGCCACCTGCCCGCCGACGCGGCGCATGGCCTCGTGGGCCTGCTTCACGCGGCGCTGGAGCCGCGCCACCACGGGACACGTGGCGTCGATCACCTCGATGCCCAGTTCCGCGGCGCGCGCATAGGTCGAGGGCGGTTCGCCGTGCGCGCGGATGAAGAGCCGCTGTCCTCCGAGTGTCGGCATCTGGTCGTGAGACACGGTGCGCAACCCCATGCGTTCGAGGCGCTGTACCTCGACGCGATTGTGGACGATGTCGCCCAGCGAGTAGACCGTGTCGCCGGCGGCCAGTGCCTCTTCGGCTCGGGTGATGGCGCGCACGACGCCGAAACAGAAGCCCGATTTGTCGTCAATTTCGATCTGCATGCTCCTTCAGTGTGTGTGTGGTACGGTTCCGGATGCTTCAGCAGTTCCCCTCTCCGGTTCGTTCGCGGAAGAGACGCATGAACCACTCCATCTGCTCCTCGACGCTCATATGGCTGTTGTCGAGCACCACGGCATCCGGGGCCTGGCGCAGCGGCGACACGGCGCGGTGCATGTCGGCCTCGTCGCGCGAGCGGACGTTGCGCTCGATCTCCTCGAGCGAGACCTCGTCGCCCTTGGCGCGCAGTTCGTCGTAGCGTCGGCGGGCGCGCACCGCGGGGTCGGCCGTCATGAAGAGTTTGATCTCGGCATCGGGGAAGACGACCGTGCCGATGTCGCGGCCGTCCATCACCACGCCGCGGCTCTTGCCCATCTGCTGCTGCAGGGCGACCAGCTTGGCGCGCACCTCGGGGATGGCGCTCACACCGCTCACGCAGTTGCTCACCTCGATCGTGCGGATGCGTCCCTCGACCAGTTCGCCGTTGACGTAGATGTCGCTGGCGCCGCGTTCGGGGTTGAAGCGGAAGGCGATCGAGATCGCGTCGAGCAGGGCGACGACGCGTTCCTCGTCGACGATGCCCGAGCGGATGGCGCCGTGCGTCAGTGCGTAGAGCGTGACGGCGCGGTACATGGCGCCCGTGTCGATGAAGATGTAGCCCAGACGGGCGGCGATGGCCTTGGCGAAGGTGCTCTTGCCGCACGACGAGAAGCCGTCGATGGCGATGATGATCTTGCGGTGTTTGGCCGCAGCGGCGGTATTAGTGTCCGACATGGGGGAAGAAATCTAAAAAGGTGGATAAAATCGTATATATGCCCAGAATCCCGATCACGATGCCGGCCACGTGGTTGATCGTGAGCATGTGGCGCGGGCGGAAGCGTCCGCGGAAGAGGCTCAGTACGCAGGCCAGTGTGGTCCACCACAGCACGGCGCCGCCGAAGAATCCGCCGATGACGAACAGTGCGCGGACGAAGCCTCCGAATCCGCCGCCCGTGACGTCGCTGCTCGAGATGTTGAAGACGGCGAAGAAGGCCAGGATGTAGGGGATGACCATGATGAAGTTGGCGATCGTGATGCCGAAGATCGAGGCGAAGTCCTGCCACAGGGTGCTCTTTCCGGCGCGGTTGCGGCGGATCTGCGGCACGGGGTTCTGCAGGAAGATGTAGACGCCGACGATCACCACGAAGATGCCGCCGATGACACGCAACAGCGTGTTGTACTGTTCGATCTGCGCCTGCAGGATCGAGTAGAAGAAGAAGGCGGCCATGGCCATGAAGGTATCGGCGCAGGCGACGCCGATGCCCGAGACGATGCCCGATTTGCGGCTTTTCGAGAGCGTGCGCTGGATGCAGAGCACGGCGACGGGGCCCACCGTGATCGAGGCGGCAACGCCTACGCAGATGCCGCGGAACAACACTTCGATGATTTCGAGTCCCATGAGATTTCCGCTTGAACTTAGAGTGTGAGTGTATCGATGTTTCGGCGAGCAAAGGTACGAAAAACATGGGAAATTACCTTGTCCGCGGGGGCGAAAAAAGCCGGTGGGTTTCTGGTGTATCGGGCGCGGATGTTGATAAAATATCGAAAACTTTGGCGCACGGCTTGCATCGGGGTTCCGAAAAAATCGGTAAATTTGTCTACTCGCGTGGCATATGAGGCGCTGCGGGCTCTCATCTCCGGCCGTTTGGGAGGGGGCGTTGCGGCGCAGCCGCGCAGGTGGTTAAAATCAGTCAATCATGGCAGATATCAAGAAGGTAGGTCTCGATTTCGACCTCGACGAGACGGTTGCACAGGGCGTATATTCGAACCTGGCCGTCATTTCGCACTCCACATCCGAATTCATTCTCGATTTTGCGACGGTGCTTCCGGGCGTAGCGAAGGCCAAGGTGAAGAGCCGCGTGATCCTCACTCCGGAGCATGCCAAGCGGTTGTTGCTGTCGTTGCAGGAGAACGTCACCCGCTACGAGAGCAACATGGGCAAGATTGAGATCCACAAGCCGCAGCAGCCCGATCCGATGGGGCCGAAGATCGGCGAGGCATAGCCTCGTGCGGTCGTTTGGCGATGGGCGGCGGTCTACGGCCGTCGCCCGATACGACGCAGCGTGACGGGTTGCGGCGGCGGAGTTTGTCGTGCCTGGAGACGCGTATATGCGAAGGGCGGATGTTCCTCGATGGAACATCCGCCCTTCGGTTTTGTATGCGAGACCGCCGTGGTGGAGGACACTTCCGCGTGCGCCACCGCGCGGCGCTGCCTGCTTCTCGTGTGTTACACAGAGCTGCTGTTACAGGGCCTCGCCGACGACGTAGGTGCTGCCGCCGATGAAGATCATGTCCGATGCCTTGGCCAACTGGCGGGCACGCTCCACGGCCCGGGCCACGGTGTCGACCGCTTCGCCGTGCAGGCCGTAGATGGCGGCTTTGGCTGCGAGCTCCGCAGCCGGAACGGCCCGGTCGCTTTGCGCCTGCGTGAAGATGTAATGGGCCTCCTGCGGCAGCAGCGGCAGGATGTGGGCCAGATCCTTGTCCTTGACGAAGCCCACCACGCAGTAGAGCTTGTCGTATTGGGCCTGTCCGAGCTGTTCGGCCACGTAGGCCAGTCCGTGCGGGTTGTGTCCCGTGTCGCAGACCGTCAGCGGGGCGTCGCTGAGCTTCTGCCAGCGGCCCAGGAGCGAGGTGTTGGCTGCGGCGTCGCGCATGCCCTCGATGTAGGCACGGCGGCTGATCGAAAGGGGCGTCTCCTCGTGCATGAAGTCGAGCGCGGCGGTTGCCGTGACGATGTTGTGGCGCTGGTAGCAGCCCGCCATGTCGAGTTCGACGTCGAAGTCGCGGCCGTCGCGCGTGCGCACCAGGTGGAAGAGCTGCCGTTCGTCGGCATACCCCTGCGGCGTGCAGCTGAAGGCCTGTTCGGCATAGACCAGTTTCGATCGGTTTTCGGCCGCCACGGCCTCGAAGACCTCGTTGCAGGCGGGGTTCGACTCGCCGATGATGACCGGGATGCTCTTCTTGATGATGCCGGCCTTTTCGCGGGCGATCTTCTGCAGCGTGTCGCCCAGCAAGGCGGTGTGTTCGAGTCCGATGTTGGTGATGACGCTCAGCACCGGCACGATGAGGTTCGTGGCGTCGAGGCGTCCGCCCAGCCCCGTCTCGATCACGGCTACCTCGACGTCGCTTTGCGCGAAGTAGTCGAAGGCGAGGGCCGCCGTCATCTCGAAGAACGAGAGTCCCGATTCGACCATCACGTCGTGGTGTTTGTCCACGAAGTTGACCACCTTCTGTTTGGGGATCATCTCGCCGTCGACGCGGATGCGTTCGCGGAAATCCTTCAGGTGGGGCGACGTGAAGAGGCCCGTGCGGTAGCCGGCCTGCTGGAGCACGGCGGCGATCATGTGCGACACGGAGCCTTTGCCGTTGGTGCCGGCCACATGCACCGTGAAGAAGTTGCGCTGGGGGTTGCCCAGGTGGCGGCAGAAGGAGGTGATGCGCTCCAATCCCGGTTTGTAACCCGAGTCGCCCGTCCGCTCGTAGGCGGGCAGCGACGAAAAGAGAAATTCGAGGGTCTGGGTATAATTCATTTTCGTAGCGTGGTTTTAGGATACGAGGTAGTTCTTTTTCTTGACGCGGTAGGCGACGTAGTAGAGGATCGAGAGCAGCATGACGTATTCGGCGATGCGGCCCAGGTAGTCGCCGTAGCGGGTATAGAGTGTCTGTTCGGAGTGGAGGGCGAGGTCGTCCGTGAGCACGCCGCGCTGTTCCCAGCCGAGAGTCTGGTGGACGTCGCCGCGGGCGTCGATGAATCCCGACATGCCCGTATTGGCCGCGCGGGCGATGGCGCGGCGGTGTTCGACGGCGCGCAGGCGCG
>CALUII010000044.1 GCA_944320665.1 uncultured Alistipes sp.
CATGGGTTTTGATCCTTCGGGAAGATGGATTCGTGGCAGGCGTTGGCGGTTTGTCGGCGGAAATTGCTATCTTTGCTGCGCGAAACGAAAAATTAAAGTATACTCGATATGTTTGAAAACCTGACCGACAAACTCGAACGGTCGTTCAAAATGCTCAAGGGCGAAGGCCGCATCACGGAGATCAACGTGGCCGAAACGCTCAAGGAGATCCGTCGCGCGTTGATCGACGCCGACGTCAACTACAAGGTGGCCAAGACCTTCACCGACGAGGTGAAGCAGAAGGCCCTGGGGCAGGACGTGCTCAAGTCCGTGAAGCCCGGACAGATGATGACCAAGATCGTCCGCGACGAACTGGCCGCATTGATGGGCGGTACGGCTACGGATATCCGGCTCGAAGGTACGCCGGCCGTGATTCTCATTGCCGGTCTGCAGGGTTCGGGTAAGACCACCTTCTCGGGCAAACTGGCCTCCTACATCAAGAGCAAGAAGGGCCGTCAGGTGTTGCTCGTGGCCGGTGACGTCTACCGTCCGGCGGCCATCGACCAGCTGCAGGTGCTGGGCCGCCAGATCGGTGTGGAGGTCTACACTGAGGAGGGGAACCGCAATCCCGTGCAGATCGCCGAGAATGCCATCCGCTATGCCCGTCAGAAGTCCTACAACGTGGTGATTGTCGATACGGCGGGCCGTTTGGCCGTGGACGAGGCGATGATGCAGGAGATCACGGCGATCAAGGCGGCTGTGAAGCCCTCGGAGACTCTCTTCGTGGTCGATGCCATGACGGGTCAGGATGCCGTCAATACGGCCCGGGAGTTCAATGACCGGCTCGATTTTGACGGCGTAGTCCTCACGAAACTCGATGGTGATACGCGCGGCGGTGCCGCCATCTCGATCCGTTCGGTGGTCAATAAACCGCTGAAATTCATCTCGAGCGGCGAGAAGATGGATGCCTTGCAGGTATTCCATCCGGAACGTATGGCCGACCGTATCCTCGGCATGGGCGACGTGGTGTCGCTCGTGGAGCGAGCCCAGGAGCAGTTTGACGAGGAGGAGGCCCGACGTCTGAAGAAGAAGATTGTCAAGGATCAGTTTAACTTCAACGACTTCATGGCGCAGATCGCCCAAATCAAGAAGATGGGCAACCTGAAGGATCTGGCTTCAATGATTCCCGGCATGGGCAAGATGCTCAAGAATGTCGATATTCCGGACGATGCCTTCAAACAGACCGAGGCAATCATCCAGTCGATGACACCGGCCGAGCGTGAACATCCTGAAATCATCAATGCACGTCGTCGCGAGCGCATTGCCAAGGGTAGCGGTACGACGATGGCCGATGTGAACCGGTTGATGAAGCAGTTCGAGGAGTCGCGCAAGATGATGAAGGCTGTGGCCGGAGGCAATCTGAAGATGCCCAAGATGCCCGGCGGCATGATGCGGCGGCGATAGGTTTGGATCGTGCGTGCGGACGATGGGGACGGGACGGGTCGTTTCCCGTCTTGGTCCGTAGCAGCGGCAATCGTGAAATGGAGAGAATGCATGCGTTGAGGAGGCGCATGCGTTCTCTCTCTTTTTTGTTCAGGGGTCGGTCCCGTCTGTATCCGGACTCTTGGGAAAAGATGCTGTCTGAAGCGGACGGGGTGGGAGGACTCGCTGTGGGGGGCCGACCGGAAAACAAAAAGAGATCCAAACGTATTGTGCGTTGTGGATCTCCTTTCGAGGTTGAGCTACCAGGATTCGAACCTGGAATAACAGAACCAAAATCTGCTGTGTTACCATTACACCATAGCTCAATCATTTGCTCGTAAGCGAATGCAAAGGTACATAAAAATTCAAAATATACAATTCCTGAGGCAAAAAATGGAGTATATGAAGCATAATGGCTGATTTATTTCCGTATTTTTGCCCTGCAAGATTCTGCAGCCAAACGTAGTACCCTCTTGTCCGGGCCATTCGCCCGTCTGGATGCCCCTTTCCATGAGGGGCGCCGGATGGCTGGCGCCATATTTGCGGGTGAAAGAGGGGGCGTAGCGTGCTGCAGGGTGGAGTGAGGAGGTAGTGCGCATGCGTTTTCGTGCCGTCCGGGGAAGGTCCGGGGCGGGCGGATGCACACCAGAGATTGTGTATCAAAATTTTCGAAACGTTTATGATTCTTGCAATGACGGCGATCTTCGTACTGGGGTACGTATGCATCGCGATGGAACACAAAATCAAGGTTGAAAAGGCAGCCGTGGCATTGCTCATGAGTGGTGCCATCTGGACCATCTTCAGCCTGTTCGGACACGATCCCAATATCTCGAACGAATTGGTTGAGCAGTTGGGCGATACGTGTGAAATTCTGGTTTTTCTGATCGGCGCCATGGCGATCGTCGATCTGATCGACCTCCACGGCGGATTCTCCGTCATCACGAACCACATCACGACGCGAAACAAGTGCAAACTCATGTGGCTCATGGCCTTCATCACGTTCTTCATGTCGGCCGTGCTTGACAACATGACCACGACGATCATCATGGTGATGCTTCTGCGGCGGATGATTCCCAATGCGCGCGAACGCTGGCTTTTTGCGTCGGTGATCGTCATCGCGGCCAATGCGGGCGGAGCCTGGTCGCCCATCGGAGATGTGACAACCATCATGTTGTGGATGCGGGGCAATGTGACCTCGGCTGCATTGAGTCGAACGCTCTTTCTGCCATGCGTCGTTGCGGTAGCCCTGCCGACGGCCGTGGCTGTACGGTATATCCGCGGCCGGAGAACCGCTCCCGTGCATTTCAAAACGGACGATACGTTGCCCGCAGGCATCGGCCCGCGGATGAGTCACTTCATTCTGATTGTCGGAGTGCTGGGCCTGCTTTTTGTGCCGGTCTTCAAGAGCCTCACGGGGCTCCCGCCATACATGGGAATGATGATTTCGCTCGGGGTGCTGTGGGTCCTGACCGAGATTATCTACGATCGCAAACGGAATATGGAAGAGTCGATCAAATGTCGTGTAGCCAAAGTGCTCAAACACATCGACCTGCCGACCATTCTCTTTTTCCTGGGCATTCTGATGGCGGTTGCAGCACTCGAATGTGCCGGTGTGCTGGGTGATCTGGCCTCGTGGCTCGATACGCAGATACACGAGGTATTCACTATTGCCGGTGTGATTGGCATCCTGTCGTCCGTGATCGACAACGTGCCGCTCGTGGCGGCCAGCATGGGTATGTATCCGGTGGCAGATGCGTCAGCAATCGCAGCTTCGGCCGATCCGGCCTATCTGCAGGCTTTTGCGCAGGATGGCATTTTCTGGCATTTGCTGACCTACTGTGCCGGGGTGGGCGGAAGCCTGCTGATTATCGGTTCAACGGCGGGAGTCGTGGCCATGGGGCTCGAGAAGATTCAGTTTGCGTGGTACTTCAAGCGTATTACGCTGTTGGCTCTGGCGGGCTATGTGGCCGGCATGGTGGTGATCTGGCTTGAACATCTGATATTCTGATCCGTTCGGCAGTCGCGCGACGCGGTGATATAAAAACGACATCGGCTGACGGGCTTCTCGGAGCTCGCAGCCGATGTCGTTTTGCAGGGAAACAGACCGACCGGGGGGCGCCCCTGGCGGGGAGGACCGGATCGGGGTTATTTTACCTTGGCAAGGAATTTCGTACGGTCGACGATGTATCGGATATGCACGCCCTCGCCGATAACACCATCGGCATCACGAGCGCCGACATTGAAGGTCAGTTTGCGTCCGTCCACCTCGGTCAGGATGGCCGAGGCCGTGATCTCGGCGCCGATACCCGAGGGCTTGATGTGGCTGACGTTCATCTCGGAACCGACCGTGGTCGACCCTTCGGGCAGTTCGTTGGCCACGGCGAGCATGGCGGCATTTTCCATCAGTGCGACCATGGCCGGTGTGGCGAAGACGGGAAGATCGCCTGAGCCGAGCGTTGCAGCCGTATTTTCGGCCGCAACCCGTGTGCGGCTCTGGTGTGAGAGTCCTTTTTCCAACATAATATCGAATGCGTTTTGTGCGTTAATCGGATAGAATCCGTATCTTTGTTGGCAAAGGTACAATTTTTTCTGACGATGAAAAAGTATCTCTTTTGGGGATGGCTCGTCTGTCTGGTTTTCGTGTCGACCTTGGGGGCAGAGGCGCAGCAGCGTCGCCGGGGATATCTTCTGCAAGAATGGACGGTCGAACAGGGGGATTCCATCCCGTTGATCCATCTGACGCCGGTCTATGTATTTGATCGACCGGTGGATCTGCGCCGTTACCGCAAGTTGGTTGATGCGGTGAAGAAAGTCTACCCTGTTGCGCAGTTGGCTCGTGCGAAGATGGCCGACATGGAGGAGGAATTGCTCCGCCTGCCCACGAAACGTGCACAGAGGGCATATATCAAGAAGGTCTACGAGGAGATCAAGGGGGAGTATACCCCCGTTATCCGTCACATGACCCGAACCCAGGGCAAGGTGTTGTTGAAGTTGATCGACCGTGAAACGGATTATACCGCCTATGAAATCCTGCGTGAGTTCCGGGGCGGGTTCGTCGCCGGTTTCTGGCAGGGGGTTTCACGCATTTTCGGTCAGGATCTCAAGTCGGGATACGACAAGGACGGTGAGGACCGCATCATCGAACAAATCATTGTCTACTACGAGGCAGGATTGTTGTGACGGGGCCTTTTGATGGGCGGCCGGGGAGAAGCGTATGCGCGGCATGCGTCGTTGTGAAACGACACTTGTGCCGCGCATGCTGATTTTGAGTGAGTGGGTCGCACGGAGATCAGACCTCCTTTTTCCCTTTGTGCGAGACGAGGGCCGCAATCCAGAGCAGAATGACGGCGCCGGCCAGCGAGGTGATCAGGCTGCCCATGGTGCCCACGGCCATCAGGCCGAAGAGCGAGAAGATCCAACCACCCAGGACGCCACCCACGATGCCGATCAACAGGTTCATGAGAAGTCCCGACCCGTTTCCCTTGACGATCAGGCTGGCCAGCCATCCGGCAACGGCCCCGATCAACAGATACCACAGAAAATACATGACTGTTTGCGTATTAAGGATTCGTTATCGAATCCGTTCAGCGCAAAAACCGTTCCGCAGCGTATGGATTGGGCAATATAGATCGATTACGCCTGCTTGGTGAATTGCCGCAGGGCGCGTGCCAGTTGGTCGGGACATGAGGTGCCCTTGCCGCGGCAGTCGATTCCTTCCAGACGGGCGATGGCCTCCCGTACGGGCATGCCGCGCAGCAGGGAGGCTATTCCTTGCAGATTGCCGTGGCAGCCGCCCGTGAAAACCACCTCACGTATGCGGTCGTCGTCCAGTACGATGTCGATTTGGCGTGAGCAGGTGCCCTGAGGCAGGTAGGTGATGGTGTGTTCCATGCGATGGATGGGGTGAATATGAACCGATGAGTGAAAAGAATAGACCACAGCATGGGATGATATGCTGTGGTCCTTATTTTTGAGGTGGCTGGCAGTCATTGGGGAGATACCGATTCGCTAAACGACTTCGTGCGGTTAAACGAGCCGCACGGGAGCCTGACCGTTTGTCGCCCCCCCCCGCTCCTGCCGGTTGATTATTTCTGCTGGGCCTGCTGCAGATCCGACGGATCGGCTACGACCATATCTTTGTTGATGCGCAGCGTGACGTTGCTGTCCACTTCGATCAGCAGCGTGTTGTCCTTGACCTCTTTCACCGTGCCGTAGATACCGCCGGCTGTGATGATCTTGCTGCCCTTCTTGAGCGAGTTGCGGAACTCCTGCATCTGTTTGCGGCGCTTGGCCTCGGGACGCCACATGAAGAGCCACAGTACCAAGACCATGAGGGCAATCATGATGAGCATGCTGTACTGCTGCATGAAACCCGGTTCGGGTTGTGCGGGGGCGGCCTGAAGTAAATGAATCATAGTAATAAGTTGTTTTTAGGTTTTTTTACGTGTTTTTCTTGCATTAACGCAGCAAATATACGAAATATTGCCTTATTTGCAACATTTTGGTCCGGATCACTCCACGTCGACATCCACGTAGAGCCGTAGGGGGTGTCGTTTCCCGGCCCAATGCAGATCGATCGTCTTGAATTGCCAACCCGTCAGGCCGCGGGCATCGAAACGCAGACGGACGATCCGTTGCTCGTCGGGGCGTAGGGGCTGAGGATCAAATTCAAGCGCCACGCAGTCGCAATGTTGTGTCGTGCCCGTGAGGAGCAGCGGTTCGTTGGTCCGGTTGTGCAGCACGAGGGGTTTGACCGCGATTTCGCCCGAGTGCATGAAGCCGAATCGGATGGTGTCGGCACCACCCCGGCACATCATTGAGTCCGAAAGCAGGATCTTTTGACCCGCAGGAGCGCTCGCTGCGAGGGGGCTTGTGGTGGACGTGCGGTTCCTGCCGCAGGCCATGCCGAGCAGAACTACTGAAATCAGCGTTACAAGACGATACACGCGGCAGTGGTGTGACAACATCATCCCGTGGAGATCTGCTTGTTATTCGATCAAACCGCGGCCGCTCTTCTGGATGCGTCCTTCGGCCGTAAGTGCCTCGACCATCTTGTCCAGCACGCCGTTGATGAAGGTGCTGCTGCCCGGCGTGGAGTAGTACTTCGAGATCTCGATGTATTCATCGAGCGTTACCTTGACCGGAATCGACGGGAAGGTGATCAGCTCGGTCATGGCCGTGCCGATGATCAGGTGATCCATGAAGACGATGCGCTCCACGTCCCAGTTGCGCGTGAAGCGCTCGATGAAGCGGCGGTTTTCGTCGAAGTTGATAAGCGACTTTTCGAAAAGTGTCCGGACAAATTCGCGGTCGTCCTCGCTCTTGAATTCGGGCAGTACCTTCAGTTCGAGGTGCGAGGGGCGCAGGTTGTTGAGCGTGCGCAGCACCATGGCGAGGATGTAGCTCAAGTCGCCGTTCCATTGGATCGACATCTCGTCGAGCTCGGTATCGAGCGCTTCGTTGTCCTGCATTTCGGTGTAGAAACGTTCGAGCAGCGCGCGGTCGTCGGCAAACGAGCGTTCGTCGCGGGCCATGTACTCCTTGTACCAGTCGCTCTCGGCGAGCTGGTTGTAGAGTGTGCGGATCAGATCGGACTGACGCGACCATCCGAGTTTGCGGGCCGTGAGGCGGTCGTTGACCGAGTCGCTGTTGGCCAATACGCGGATGACGCTGTTGTCGATGAATTTCGTATTGGGGTTGAGGTCTTCGTATGTGGGCAGCTTCTTGCGTCGGTTGATGTCGATGCGTTCGGTGGCATAGCGCGCGAGCTCGGGAGGCAGCGCCAACATCTGAAAGTAGAGGTCATACGCCTTGTCGACGGAGGCCATCAGCGATTTCTCGGAGGCGAGCATGTTGTCTGCGCCGGATTGGAGGTGGGCGTAGAGGGCTTTCACCACCTTGATACGAAGTAATCTTCTGCTCAACATATAATTTAGAACGTTTTGCACATTTTTGCGCCGCAAAGATACACAACAAATCCCAATACGCAACGTCCCGGATGGGGTTTTTTCGGAAGAGCCTGTTCCGGCGTCGCATCGTCGGTCGGAAAGTGTGGGCGCGGTTGTGAAAAGAGGGGGGGGGTATGATATGAAATAGGTGAGTTTTTTTTGTTTCCTTGGTGAATTCATCTATCTTTGTTTGCAGATAGCAGAATGCTGTCCCGAAAATTTTTAAAAACTAATCTTTATGTTTAATTTTAAAATTATGCGGGAGGCACTCGTCGTCTCTTGCTTATCTGGAGTTCTCTTTGCGAGCGGATGTTCGCACGACGAGTTGCAACCCTTTTGTGAGGAGGCGATTGTCCCCGAAGTGGCAACGTATCCCGATTGTCTCAGTGTTGAGGAGGCCCTCGAAGCCTTATCCCGATTCCAAAACGATGATGAAGCTTCAACCCGCTCCGATCAGCCCGCGGTGGCCGATGTGGAGGTGTTGATGCGGAGCGACGTGTCGGCAGCGACCCGTTCGGCCGAGGGCGACAGGCCGCTGGCCTACATTGCCCGTTTCGAGGGGGATGGCTATGCCATCCTGAATGCGACGGCCCATTATGCGCCCGTGGTGGCCTACGTACCCAAAGGTTCGTTGACCGTGGCCGAGATGGTTGCGGCCAAGGAGGCGACCGGCCGGGGCGAAGATGCCGAGACGCCGACCTATATCCATGCCCGCGTGGTGGACTATCTGCTGGCTGCGGCCGAGAACGATGCGCCTATGCCGGAACAGTCGGCCGACACCAAGGCCTCATTATGGCCCATGGAACCGATTGAACCGACTTTGTTGCAGGTCGAATGGTCGCAGTGGGCACCTTTCAATGGGGATTGTCCTTATATCAATGGGGTACAGGCTCCGGTTGGTTGTGTGGCTTTGGCGTTGGGACAGGTCCTTATTTATAATAAGGCAATGCATGATGTCGGGCCTACTTATATCAAGGATTATGTAAATCCCAGCAAGAAATATACGGCGCAATGGGAGATTCTCACAAAGAGTATCATGTCGAAAACACCGCCTGCTGAATGTTGGTTTCAGCTGTCAAAGTTTTTGCATTATATTGGACTGGCGGTAAATATGAATTATATGCAAGAATCTTCAATTCCCAATGATGCGAGATCGAATGTATTAACTTTCATGAAAACACAAACCAGTTATAAGAATGTGGCATTAAAGACTCCAACCATTGTGGATATTAAGTCTATGTTAAATGCACTTCACCCTGTTTATGCACGAGGATCGGCTACCATTGTAGATGACCAATATCATATTGAGATGGGGGGATTTCATGCGTGGGTAATCGATGGTTGGAAACAAAAGAAAGAGATTTTTACGACGCCTGGAGATCCTGCCATTTTTTATTATGATTACCTGTACTGCCATTATGGCTATGATGGCAAATACGACGGGTGGTATCTTTTTGATAACAACACCTTGAAGAATGCCAATTATCTGCTAAGTGAAATTATGTATTATACATTATAATATAAGATCCGACTATCATGAAAACGATAAAATTCAGCTGCTACGTGCTGGCTTTGATACTTTTTGCTGCGTGCTCGAAGGAGGAGACCCCGCAGCCCGATCCGACTCCTCAGAGTGCCTTGGAGGAGTTGGTGGCGGACAAATATTGGACTGAAGAGATTTATTTCATGCGCTGGTGTGATTCCGTGCAGGGTGGAGCTCTGGTGCAGGATGAGGAGCAGATTCTGGAGTTTGGGAATGACGGCGGCTGGAGTTTGAGACCCGAAAGCGTTGCTTTGGGGACGATTTATGTCGGTAGGGACGGTAAGGTCTATCGCTATTTCCAGGATAAATACGGTGTGTATTCGACCTACTATGCAAATCAGTATACGATTTCGTACGATCCGAATGGACGGTCGCTTCAGATTGATGCAGCGGTCGACAGCCTGCATTACATGGGGGCTGTGACGGGGCTGGATATGATGGTGGCGGAGATGTATGAAGACCAGATTGTTTTCGATGTCCCGATCATCAAGGAGTACATTTCAACGCGTTGGAATTTGTATCAATACGTCCCGCATATTGGAAGTGACCGTGTGGTTGGTCTCCGCATTTACTGGAAACAACGGAGTGCGCACAATTTCAAGTACGCCGAGCCGCTGGACTGATGGATTTTCGGGGACCGCTATGTGCGAAGTGTTTCGTCGCAAGGCGGTCCCGATTTTAGGATTAACAAAAAAAGCCTTTTGAATTATGAAGAAACAGTTACTTTGCTGGGGCTTTGGCCTGTGCCTGACGCTGTTTGCCGTGGGAATGTCGTCGTGCTCGGAGGAGGAGACCCCGCAGCCCGATCCGCAAGGGACCAAAAATGCACAGCAGTCGGAACTGATGGAGTTGCTGATGCGCGATACCTATTGGAAGGAGGAAATACATTTTCTATATCTTTCTAGTGAATATGCAACCGAGGTGTCGGAGACGGAGAATATCTTCGATTGTTATGAGTGGGAAGGGGGTAATCCCCGAACCGATGAAGTGGGCCTGAATTGGTTTTATGTACGCGATGCCGAGACGGGTGTCGTGCGCCAGTTCGAGGACCGCGGGGCTGCTACGTGGGGGTATTACGACAAGCGCTATCGGGTATGCTGCGACGATGTGCGGCAAACGATCCGCATGGAGACTGACGACGAGTTGCTGTCGGCTATCAATGCACTTTCGAACCTGGATTTGAAGGTGCTGTCAGCCACCGAGGAGCGATTCGTATTGGAGACGCCGATCATCAAGCCCTATATTGAGGAGCATTGGAACTGGGAAGGATTCGTGGCTCCCAATACTCAAGGGCCGATCTATGTCGGTTTGCGCATCTATTGGACACGGGTCGATACGCCGTATGAACAGGCGGCGATGTCGCAGGCTCAACCGTTGGACTGACGGATTCGGGGGGCCGCTTGGCGCGAAGGGTTTCGTCGCAGGGCGGTTCCGGTTTTATGATTAGCAAAAAAGCCTTTAGAATTATGAAGAAAAATTTATTTAGCTGGTGCTTTGGCCTGTGCCTGACGTGGTTTGCCGTGGGAATGTCGTCGTGCTCGAAGGAGGAGACCCCGCAGCCCGAGCCGACCGGCGGGACCCAAGTGGAAGACGCCCAATCGGAACTCGAGGCGTTATTGACGCGTGATACCTATTGGCGCGAGAGGGTGTACATTCTGTATATGCCCGACAACGGGAAGGCCGAGGCGCCGTTTGAGAAGTTGCTGGCCGACATCGGGTCGGTGTGGGTGCCGAGCGAATATACGGAGGAGGATCTCTTCATGGGAACATTCTTCGTCGAACCCGGAGCCGGGGTGGTCCGCAATTACGTGCACCACACTACCGAGGCCGGGCGTGGCCTCCTGGGCTACTACCGGAACAGGTTCCGGATCGAATACGACGATGCCGGACGCACGATCTATGTCTGCTCGGACAACGAATACCTGCGTACGGTCAATTCGGTGGTCGGTGTGCCGATGCGGATGATCGCGTGGAGTGAGGACGAGGTCGTCTTCGAGGCCCCGGTGAAACCGTTCATCGAGCAGGCCTTCCGACTGGATGAACAGCGATACGATGAGGCCGGGTCGTTGTATCCGGACATGGTGGTCGGTATGCGGATCTATTGGACCCGCGTGACCTCCGAAATCGATCTGTCGCAGATGGCGAATGCCGAACCGCTCGATTGAGTGCCGGCCCCGGACGCGCCGACGGATGTTTCCGCAACTCACCTGGGTTGCGGAAACTTTTTTCGACGGGATTGTCTTTGCCCTTTACGCATTGTTTCGTACCTTTGCGCCGTATGGAACAGACGCAAATGGATACTGAATCGCGGCTCCCCTACGATGTGATCGTCGTCGGGGCCGGGGCCGCCGGATTGATGGCGGCAGGTACCGCCGCGCGCAATGGTCGTCGGGTTTTGCTGCTCGAAAAGATGGATAAATCCGGCCGCAAGGTCCGCATCTCGGGCAAGGGACGGTGCAACGTGACGAATGCCCGTCCGCCCGAGGAGTTCGCCGCACAGGTGCGGGTCAATGCCGACTTCCTGACGCCGGCCTTCGCCGAATTCAATAACAAGGCCACCATCCGCTTCTTCGAGCGGCGGGGCGTGAAGCTGGAGATCGAACGCGGCGAACGCGTCTTCCCCAAGAGCGGCAAGGCGTGGGATATTGCCAATGCGCTGTTGGACTATTGCGTCGAGAACGGCGTGCGAATCCTCTACAATACGCGGGTGACGGAGATCCTGACCGTAGGCTCGCGGGTCTTCGGGGTGCGCTACATGAACAAGCGCGGATTCACCCGCAAGGAGGAGTGTGCACAGGTGATCGTCTGCACGGGAGGCGTTTCCTATCCCGGAACCGGCTCCACGGGCGACGGCTATACCTTCGCCGCTGACCTGGGACATACGGTCGTGCCGGTGCGTCCGTCGCTGACGCCGCTCGTGACGTCGCATCCACAGGCCAAATTTATCGGACGCCTGCTGTTGCGCAACGTGCGGGCCACGCTCAGCATCGATGGCGAACCCGTACGCGAGGAGTTCGGTGAGTTGGGATTCTCGGAACGCGGCATCGAGGGGGCTGTGGCCCTGCGTATGAGCCGCGAGGCGGTCGATGCGTTGATCGACGGCCGCAGCGTGAAGTTGACGCTCGATCTGAAACCGGCACTTACTCCTGAAATTCTTCGCGAACGCATTCGCCGCGAGCGGGCCGAGATGGGACCCGAGGAGTTCTTTGCGGAGTTGTTGCGTCGTTTGGTTCCCAAGGCATTGGTGATGCCCCTGGCCGAAGAACTTGATATCCATTCGAAGAGCTACATGCGCAAGATTACGGACGAGCAGATCGAACGTCTGATCCACGTTCTGAAAGGATGGGTATTCCCCATTACGGATTACGCTCCGTTCGAATACGCCGTGGTAACGGCCGGCGGCGTGAGTTGCGACGAGGTCAATCCCCGGACGATGGAGTCGCTGAAGATCAAGGGGCTCTTTTTTGCCGGTGAGGTGCTCGATCTGGATGCCAATACGGGGGGCTACAACCTGCAGATCGCCTTCTCGACGGGCCACCTGGCCGGAATGCAGCAACAGGCAGCTCAACCGTTATTATGAGGCATTTGAGGGGACATATCGCTTGGCCGCATCTTTCGGGGGGTGTTGCGACGTTGCGCAACCGCCTGTCTCGGGCTCGTTATTTCCGAGGGCATGGCGTCCATTCGCCCTTTGTCTATGCATTGGTTCGTGAGGTTTTCATGGCTCATGGTCCGATCTCCGGCGAACACGACTTGCGGGATGCGCTATTGGCTCGCGGAGTGGCACCGCGTCGTGCCCTCGAGTTGCAAAATCTGATGGCGCATTGTGGCTACCGGACTTTTCGGCTGGATGAGGCCGGTGCCGAGTTGTGCGTGGCTACACGGGCATTGTCTGCAGCCGGTACGTTGGAGCTGATTCGACGAGCTGCGGTTGACGGAAGTACCGTTGCCGTGCTGGAGCCGTATGCCGATCGGGATCGCATGCGATTATGTGGCGCGATTGTTGCCGGACATGGATCCACTTCGGTGGACAACAGGGGCTACCTGCTGGTGTTCAATACGAAGCGGACTCCGAAACAACATTTTAAGATATGAAGGTATATACGAAAACTGGCGACCACGGAACCACATCGTTGGTGGGTGGTGAGCGGGTCTCGAAGAGCGACGAACGCGTCGAGGCCTACGGATCGGTGGATGAGCTGATGGCCTTCACGGCCCTGCTGAGCGACTATCTGCGGGAAGATAAGGGACTGGCTTCGCATGTGGCGGATCTGAATAAAATCTTGTCTCAGTTGATGACTGTCTCGGCTCTTTTGGCTGTGGGCAAGGGGGGCGAAGACAAGGTGGCCCGTCTGGGGAACGGGGCAGAACGATGGCTCGAGGAGCGTATCGATATGATGCAGGATGCGTTGCCGCCGATCACGAAATTTACGATTCCCGGAGGGCATCGGGCCGTGTCGATGTGTCATGTCTGTCGTACGGTGTGCCGTAGGGCAGAACGTGCCGCACTGCGGGCGGATGCCGCTCACGGTATTGATCCGTCGACGATGGTTTATCTGAACCGGTTGTCGGATTATTTTTATTTGCTGGGACGCACGTTGACGGCCTATTACGCTGTTGAAGAGACTCTTTGGATTCCGTAACGGGAGGTGCAGGTAAGATTCTTCGTGAGTTTCATACGAATTACTTGGTTTCTATCGTTTTTTTTATACTTTTGCAACCCGGTGTAGTGGACAGTCGGATCTGTCTGCCGACATCGAGCATTGAATAAGGAACTTAAAAACTTAACTTTGCCGTTATGTATTGGACACTAGAACTGGCATCGAAACTCGAAGATGCACCCTGGCCTGCAACGAAAGAGGAGTTAATCGATTATGCAACGCGATCGGGTGCTCCGCTGGAGGTTCTGGAGAATCTGCAGGAGATCGAAGATGAGGGGGATATCTATGAGTCAATTGAAGATATTTGGCCCGACTACCCCTCGAAAGAGGACTTCTTCTTCAACGAGGAGGAATATTAATGCGTTTTTAAGCGCGGAATAATCGTTAAATCCCTGTTAATCAGATAGATTAGCGGGGATTTAATTTGTTTGGACAACAGTGTTTGACCGCCTCAGATGGCGCGGTTTGTTTGGACAAAATACAATTTTTGGAGGAGAAATCGGGATTTGTTTGGACAAAATTCATTACCTTTACAGAGGTTTGCGAGTATTGCCGCA
>CALUII010000045.1 GCA_944320665.1 uncultured Alistipes sp.
TGCGCGAACCAGTCGTAACAGAACCAGTAACTGTTCAGCCCCAGAAACACGATTCCCAGGGCCCGGGCAAACTGGACGATCTTCTCCAATGCCCGCAAATCATCCTCCTGCTGCATGCCTGTCGGTTTAAGGGCGGCAAGATAACGAAGGAATGAGGCGGCCTGTCCCCGCGGACCTCCCGAGGCCGCGGATGGCCGGTAAGCATGGTGCGCGCTATATTATTCCTGCAATTACAAAAAATCCCGAACGGTCGAACGACCATCCGGGAAAAAGGTTTACTTTTGGCTTAACTCGACCAGCGTGCCTCGCAGCGTATCGAGGAAATGGGTCAGCCGGTTCTTGCGGTTCAGGACGGCCCAACGGCAGTTGTCCGGATTCTTGAAACTCGTATTGCAGAGCGTCTCGAACTCGCGGGTCACCTGCATGAAGGTAGCCGTCGAGTCATCCTGCAAGCAAAAGAAGCCCACCGCCGACAAGGAGGCGATCACCTCCATCAGATCGGAATTGGTGAAGCGTTTCGAAATTTTGAGAGGTGAATGGCGTCTTTGCGTGGCCACCTCCTTGATGCCGGGATACTTCAACTGCAAGTAGATCATTCGCTGCTCAAAGTCCACCAACGAGAGCGCAGAACGGATCAGTTCATTGGGGAGTAACCTTCCTTCCTCCTGTTTTTCCCGCAGGCGAATCAGCAGTTCGCGAATCCGGGCAAGCGCCTGCAGAGAGTCCAGTTTCGAATGGCTATCCTGTTTGGACACCTGTTGGATCCGGTTGATAAAACGCGTATAGGCAATTCCCAGACGTTTCATCTCAACATTATTCCAGTTCGTGGGTTGCGACATGCGTAAACGTCGCACAAATTCACAGTTGGTGAGTCTCTTCACCATATTGCTATCATACATAATCTCTTTCTGATTGGGTCATCACTATTTTCTGTATTTCGAAGGCTATTCTCGAGAATCTTCCGAGGAATAACGGGCACAAGTCAAAAAGGAAATTATGGACTTCGACACGCTGGCTGCTGACAGCCTCGAGCGAACAAGGCCTCAATGGAATAGATAATAGAGACGGATAAAAAACGCCGCCGCAACACCTGTCGTGTCGCAGCGGCGCCGGAACCTGATTACCTTTTTAATTTCCGAGCATTATGATCAAATCCAATCAGGTTCCATAAGAAAATTCATTCAAATTACTGCCACTTCTCGCCGATATAACCATCTGACTGCGCCTGTGTCGCTTCTTCGGAAGTAATTTGGCGCACACAACGCACGCTATACTCGAAAGTCTTATGGATGTTGCCACCCAACGAGGCAGCACTCGTCGAGAACGAGTAAGGATAGGCGTCGGTGGAGTTGCCGCCGCGGGTAGATGACCAATACGAACCGGAGGCACCCGAGGGGCCAGAGCCGGTACCGGCCAGGGGGAAGAAACATCCCACGTAGTTGCCGCTCAAGTCCTTGAAATCGGAGACTAGGAAGGGCCGCTGTTTCGAATAAGCCACTCGAGGAATAATGTATGATGATAGATCGGTTTGAGCTGGAACTTTCCATTTTGTAACATCTGCCTGCTTATACCAAGGTGAGTAAGTTCCCTTTTCGTCATAGTTGGTCAAATCTTGTCCTTCACGGAAAAAATCTGTCCGCAGGAAAGTTTCAGAAGTCTTATTAGCAGCACCACCTGTCACCGTAGTCCAGTCGTAATACCCGCCACGCCATTGTTCAAAGGTATTTTCAAGGACTCCCTTTCCGGTGATATTCATGTTAGCCACATTGGAGAAGTTGCCTGCCGTGACGAAATAGCCGTCCAGGTCGATTCTTGCCAGCGCAGCCCCTACATTACGGTCTGCAACCAAGAAATAATTAGCACCCTCTTCATCAGCAGGAATCAGCACGTCGTTGATCGTGCAGGAGGTTTTGATCGTTACGGAAATGCTGATGCTCTGCGTCTCTCCCTCTCCATTGGGTTTTGCCGTAAAGGTCAGCGTTCCCTTGAAAGTGGGATCGCCGGGAGCTGTACGGAAGACATTGAGCCATACCGACTCGCCGCTTTTCGCTCCGGTAATCGTATTCACTACTGCAGCATTGGCCGTCCACTGAGCCTGTGTGGTTTTTGCAGCAGCAGTAGTCTTAGTCAGAAAGGCGTCGTAATCCTTGTAAAAGCTGGAGGTAACCTCCCACGTATAATTCTCAGGATCGGCCAACATCACGGTGAACTGTTTCTGCGCCGAAATGCCATTGGGATTGACAGCCGGCGTCGGATCGAAAGCCTCGATCACCAGTCCCTCCTGATCCTGCGGTACCGAAGGCGAAACGGTCAACAGGTAGTCGCTCTTAGGCTGCATGATCTCGATCATAACGGGCGAAACCGAAGCGTCGAGCTGCCCGTCGGGACCGAGCCGCTGAACCTTGAACGAGAAACCGCGCTCTCCGGCCGTAATATTGGTCGGCACGTTGATCTCCAGCATTCCGCGGTTGGCACCCTTCTGCGTCCACGTCACTCCCGCCGTGGCGGCCGTGTTGTTGGCGTCGGTCACCTGCCACCCCGACTTGAGGCTACCAGTCTCGACCTGGAACGACAACTTTCCGCCTGCGCCCGGGGCCTTCTGCGTAATGGTGCCGGTCTGTCCGTCGACCATCAGCGTCGCCGCCTCGTCCTTCGACGTGAACTGCATGACCGAAACCGTCGCCGTCAGCGGCTTCTGAGGATCGACCGTGCCGCCCGTTGCCTTGACGATCAGCCGCGCGTTGCGCGTGAAGTCCGTAGCGTTATCCTCGAGGGTCGTAATGCTGAACTGGCGGTCGTCAACCCGCGCATAGGTAAACTTCGAGGACTCCTCGCCCACCAGCGTCTTGTCCCACTCCACAGACCATGACAAACCCTCCTTGACGGTCACCTTCACCGCCTCGGCCAGATCCTTGTATCCGTCGAAGGTCACCATCGCCCGCGAAATGGTCAGGAAGTTACCCTTGTCGTCGGTCGTCGTGTTGCTGTCATCGTCCGTCCAGGAGTCGTCGACATCGTAGTCGAGCATCGGTGCCTCGGCATCCTCCGCACCCTGCTCGTCATCTGCACCCGGGCCCTTCACCGAGTTGATAATTCCCAGATAGCGGTAGTTGCGCCGCAGAATCTGGCTACGACCGTTCTCGGCCATGTTGAAGCGGTAGTAGGTCAACTTTGTCTTCGGAGCCTCGGGCGTGTTGATCTCCCCGTCCTGGTAGTAACCGCGGATCATCAGGTAGGTCGTCTGTTTGTCGTTCTGCTGCACCACCGGTACAATATTGGCAAAGGCGTAGATTGCCGCATTCAACTCCTGCGTACTGTTTCCCTCGCCATAGGGCGCCGCAACGTTGATCCACGTCTGGTCGTTCAAGCCAGACTGAATCTCGCCCTTCGGAGCGTCGTTATGGAAATAGTACCCCGCCTTGCGGTAGTTGCACAACTTCACCGCGTCGATGATCAGATGCTGGGCGGCCAGATGCCGCAGGTCGAGGCGGCATACGCTGCGCGAAAATCGCGCCGTGCCGTTGAACTGGAGCTTCCCGTCGCTGATCTCGCTGAACTGGAATGGGATCACGTGCCCGTCTCCGTCGATAAACTCGCCGTGCATCGGAAGTCCGCCATTGTGCTGTCCCGTGGAGGAGTGATCCATGTTCCGCTCGGCGTACATCTCATTGAACATCTCATCGTAGGTCATCGTCGCCGACTGGTCGAGATAGGCGTCGAACGACGCAAAACCCGACGGCACATGGTCGTGCGAATTGCCCACGATGAGCGTCTTGTAGGGGGTATTGGGCGTCAGCACCGCAGGGATCGGGAAGGTGAAACTCGAAGTTCCCGTCGTTACGTTCGCATGCTGGTAGGTGATGTAGCTTCCCAGGTCATCGTAAAAAAGAATATGCACGTCGTTCAGCGCCCGCTCATGTCCCTCGGCCGCCGTGGCACGCGTATCCTCGGACATGCCGTCGATCGTGTAAGCCACGCGCACCGTCCCCGGCGCCAGCGCCGGATCTTCCGGACCCGACACCCCGTCGCGCACACAGCCCCCCATCGGAAGCAATGCCGCAGCCACGAGTGCCAGGGTCCCTATGTTCCGTAAAATCGTCATAAGTTGTCTGTTTTATGGTTATTTCGAATCGTTTGCATCAGAATTCGCCCGGATATTCTCCGCCATCCTCCCAGGGTGTGCCCTCATAGGGATTCTGCACCAACGTGACGATGACCTCCAGCCGTCCGATATAGATATGAAGCGTCTCCTCGCGCACTGCGCCACCCTCCTCCACCGAAGGATTCGCCTGCAGCGTGTGGATCACCACATTGCCCCCCTGCTCGGCGGCTTCTGCTGCGGAATCGGCCGGCTTACGGACGCTGAAGTAGCGCCCTGTGATCGTCGCGTCGCCCGACACAGGTGCCGTGACGGTCTCCTGCTGCGGATCGCTCTCCTGCACAGACATCGACATCGTCCACGCCGAGGGCGCAACGTTGCTCAGGACGCTCAACAACGCCTCCAGTCCGGCCCCGTCAGCAAATTCCATCCGTTTGCGGTTCACCGACGCCCAGTTCGTACCGTCAAAGACGATCTCCTGGTTCTCGTCCGTCCACTCGATGACCGATGCGTCGATGTTTGCCGTCTGAGATTCGTAAGCATCCTCGGGCGACGTCTCCCCGCCACTGCGCACCGCCGAGATCGTGATGTTGTAGCTGTGATTCCGTAATACGTCGAGCAGCGTACGCGTACCCTCCGAAGTCATCGAGAAGTCGATGCGGTAGTAGCTCGTAGCACCGCCCTTATAGCTTCCGCCCACGACAATCGCACAGCGGTTCGTGTGGTTCGCATCGCCCGGAGCGGCATCCGGATCGGAGAGGTGTGTATCGGCCTCGGGAAGGTAGATCGCCCCCTCGGACTTGTTGTCGGAAACGCTGTATTTCCACGCTTCCGAGCTTGCAAGGGCGCCCGCATTCGACGGTACGGAAGGCTTCGTCACCACCGTCGGCGACTCGCTGCCGAAGGCGTCCGACAGGGGCAAGAGCGACAGCCCGTCGGTCGCGCGAAAAACATAGGCCTCGGTGAGTGTGAAGTCCTCGGTGGCCGCATTGTAGAGCTGCACGCGCGCCACACTTCGGATCAGCGGAACCGTGAGCCGCTGCGTCGCAGCCTGCGAGGGTATCAACGACGTCGCGGCACGGCCGTACATCGGGAACAGCTCCTCCCCGTCGGTCAGCAGCGCCCCGTCAACCGTCTCCGCAAGCGCCGCCTGCACCTCGCCGTATGTCTGGCCGATGCAACTCCGCAACGCATCGAGGGTCAACGTCGTACCCTGGCCGTTGAGATCCTCCGACAGCGTGCGGTCGAGCATATTGGCCATAACGACACACGTGAAGGGATCGTCGGCATATGCCGCCTCGACAACCAGGCTCGCCTGGAACGTCACTGTCCCCTGAGATGTCCCGGTGGGCAGATTGCGGCCCTCCGAAACGCCGTAAAGCGGAGCCCGGCTGTCCTCACCCCGGAAAAACAACACCAGGGCATTCGAGACCTGTTTCTCCTGATCATAGGCGACCGAACGCGTACTGCTGAAAAGCCCGTCGATCGTCTGCAACCGCAACTCGACCGTCACCTCTGACCCGCTGTCCGGCGTCCCGGGAGGTGGCGCATACTCGTCCCGGATACACGATACCCCGAGCAGCAGCACGCCGCACAGCAGGCATCGTATCGTTTGCTTGATTGTTCGTTTCATAATCTTCTCTTTCTGCGGAGCCGCCCGATCACCCCAGGCCCCCGCTCATGTCCACTACTTGCCAGTCGTTCACGTAGATCGTCACGGCGTATGACCCGTCTGAGGTTTGCGTCGCCTCGAGGCGCACCGTAAACTCGTCCTCGAGATCCAGATCCGTCCCGGGCTTCTGCAACAGCAGCTCCGAAAGGCTGCCGTCGAAGAGCTGGACCGGAACCGAACGTCCCGCAGCCTCGGCCCCGAGTTCAACGTTCAGCCACGACGCGTCGCCGGGCCACAGGCCCAGCACCGTATGGTCAAAGACCGCCGTACCGTCTGCGTATCCCGCTTCGGGATAGTACGTCACCGGACGTTCCGACACACAGGTGTTGTCGAAGCCGTAATCTCCGTTTGCGCTGCGGATCGTACACCGCAACCGCCTGCTCTGCGCCTCGGTAAGTCCCGTGACCTCGACACGCACGTCGTTCGAGTTCTTGTGCAGATTCAGCTCCTGTTCGGACAGCAGATCCCCCGTAACGCGAATGCCGCGGAACATGGCGTGAAACACATGCTCCCGCTGCTGAAGGACCGTCTCTCCGTCAGATTCCCGGTTGACAGACAACCGGGCCGCCGAAAAAAACTCCGTCTGCTCATAATGGTAGCGCTGCGAAACGCCGCCCCAAGCGACAAGGTCATAAACTCCCGGTTCCACCATCCACTCATATCCGTTCGTCGGGCTCAGCGCCTCGACCGCCGGGCTGACCCGGTCGATCAACCGGCCGTTCTTCGCATCGTAGAGAAACAGATCCAACGTCTGCACCTCCGCATCGAACAGATCCTCCTGCTCGACATTGTAGGTGTAGCTGAATCGCAACGGAAGTGGATAACGACACTCCGACCGGTCATCGCGCACGCACCCAACAAGAAGGATTGCTCCCCCTGTGAGGAGGAGCAATCGTTTTAGGATGTTTCGTGCCGTCATCATTGCTAACACGATTGTCCGTTAGCCCAGGGGCTCGTTCATATCCACGTCAGTCCAGTCGGCTACGGTAATCGTAACCTCGAGCGACGTCTCGGTCTCAACGGGGGTCTTGTCCTCCGGATCCACCAGATCGCCCGGGTTGTTCCAGCCCAGGTTGTTGATCTCGGTAACCGTCACCTTGTAGAAGTTGTTACGCAATACGCTGTAACGGGCAGCCGAGGTTGCCTGTGTCATATCACGCAGGTTCAGACGGTAGTAGCAATAACCGTCCGTGAAGGCCACGATGCCGTACTTCGCCTTGTCGGGATCGGCCTGCAGCGCTCCGCTGTCAAGTACAGTCTGGGCCGTTTCCTCATCCTTGTAGATGCCGTAGTAGCTGTCAATCGTCTCGAACGTCTTGTCGGTGTCACTGGTAAACTTCACCAGCGCATAGAAGGTCGAACCCTGCTGGGTGCCACCGTCATCCGACCACGTGGTCGGCGTAGCCTTCACTCGCACAAGCATGCAGGTCGTTGTGTTCATCAGCGGCGTGGCATTGATGTTCTCAGAGAGGTAGTGCGAGTACTCAACAACGGTGATCATCTCACTGTCGTTATTCGTATCGAAATCTTTCTCGCGAGCGGCAATCCAGTTGGCTGCCTGCGAGGTATAATTATCGTCCCACGGCGTAACGGTACCGGTCGATTGGGCCGGCGCCACAACATACATCGTAGGCTGAAGCTGCGCCAGCTGCGTGGAGGCATCGTCGAAGGTAAGGGCCACATTCTCGGGCTGGAACGAATCCGAAGCCTGAACATTTTTGAAAAGAAGCTGGCTCTTGGCTGCGGCGCGCGTAACCGTCAGCGACACCTTGTTCGGAGTATCGGGCTCCTGCTCCGTAAGCGTGGCCTCAGTCTTGCCGAACATCAGGAAATTGCTGGCCTTAGCAATAGGCACATCAACTTTATGCGTTACGCCATCGGCCTTGGCAGCCTCATACGACAACTGCTCGAAGGCCGTAAGCGTCATGCCCTGTTTAATGCCAGAAACCAGATTGTTGGCTACGGCATACACGGTCTTCTCGCCCGTAGTCGTCTTGATATTCTTGGCCGTGTAGTTTCCCGTACCCGATTCAGGCGTAATGTCTTTTGTATAGGTCTCCAAGACCCCGCTCTTGTCGAAAATCAGAATGTCGACCTTCGAGATCTCCTTCTCCCCCGTCTGAGATGCCGCACGCGTGGCGCGTGTGCCCGGGTTGTTCACTGAAACAGTCACTGACGCATAGGTCGGAATACCTTCCGGCACCGAACTCTCACCTCCGAAATTCGTCTCCTTGCTACAGGATGCGAGCAAGGCTCCGGCAACCATGACGGTTGCAAAAAGTTTTGATTTCATCATAATACTTTAACTTTAATTAAAATGTTGGTTGATAGTAATTATTTATTCTCGTATTGAATAATCAATACTGCATTCTATACGACGCAGTTGCGGGAAGATCTCGGATAGCATGCGTCGATACGGCCGCCCGCCCGATAGTTCCATGAGCTGACGCTCGCGTCCTTCGTAGATTCCAACATTACGGATGATGTGCTCGACTCGTGCGCGAGACTCCAGATCCGGAATCCCCTCCAATGCGCGGAGGAGTCCGTCCCAATCCTCCCCGCGCCCCTCGACATGGAGCAGATCGCTCATTTGGGGATAACGTCGCGCAAAGTAATCGGCCACCCCCTGCGCACGGTTATAGGAGAGTTTGTTGTTGTACGCGGCCGTTCCCTCGATCGAACAGTAGCCGATGATACGGATGTCGTGGATGACGACCGTTGTGTCTCGCCGCATCCGGTCAACAAATTGTGCCAGGGCATCCAGTTCAGTAGCATTGTTTTTATAGCCGGACTGCAATTTCGAACTGCCGACTTCGTATTGAAGGTGCAACGTGAGGGTTTCATTGCGCAACTGCATGGCGGGCACAAGCGGTCGGACTGTGTCGCGCAACACCAGCGTATCACGTATGATGACCGTATCGCGTACAACTACCGTATCGCGGCGAGCCAACCCCGTGTAGTAACGATGCAGGGCCTCAGCACGGGCAATACGAACAGCACGACGTTTCTTGGCTCCGAAGCGATAAATCAGATTCAGCGCGACTTTCGTAGGACCGACATAATGGTGCGAGCCGGATGCCAACCGAACGCCGCAATCAACCGGGCAAAAACGGTCATAGTCCGAGTATACGTAACCGATACCCAACTGGCCCTCCATGCCCCAGCGTTCGGAAAAGTTCCACCGGTAACCGTACGTCAGGCCGATGCCGGCGCCCCACCCTTCGAAACGGTATTCGTTCGTATCGGGAAATCGCCTGAACGGCAGATACATCCGGTTGAGATTATACACCCCACCCAGCAGGTGGACACCTATGAAATGTCCATACTGACGCTCCTTGGTCCAATAACGCAGTTCGGGCTGAAGCAGCCAGTGCTTCCATTTCCGCCCCCCGGAATAGGTCCACGGATTGTAGCTGCCCGAAAGATCGACGCTCCAGCGACGGCCCCAGCCATACTCGACTCCCAGGGAAATGCTCGTTGTAGCATCGTAAATCAGATTGCTCTTCAAGTCCCATTCGGAGGCTGGAACTGCAATATGAGCGCTATCCGCAACAGCAATATCTTCGTGAGCCCATGCCGAGGGAATCCCGACAACCAGACAAGAGATCAGTCCGAAAATGAAATGACGTACCATATATTATTATATATTCTTTAATACTTATGACCCTTTCGTGCTACGAAAGAGACAAAATGATTTATTCTAGAACTCTTATAGCATGAAGAAACGAATTGCGATGACTGGCATGACCTCTGTCCAGCAAATGCCTGGCATAGTGCCCACTACGGTAGATACTTACTCCATTCCACCCGCCGCGCTAAAAGAGCACGTGGCCTGTTCCCACTACCTGGATAAAACACACTTGAAGTTTATCCACCTGCACCTCACCGACGAAACTCACTTCACCCCTAACAGGAATGAATCGAGCATGCTCTTTTTCCTGATCGCAGGAGCTTGCCGGGTGGAAACATCCGAACGGGGCGAAACCATAGACATCAAGGAAGGACAATTGATTTTCATCACAGCCGGATGCCATTTCAAGGCCACAGGGCATCCTCAGGGGGAGTGTATTATACTGCTTTTCAATGAGTTCTCGTTCTGCGAGAACCTGACTCTCCAAAACCTAGCTCAACAGGTGAATGAAGAGTATCCGTTGTTGGAGCCACATGACATGGCACTCCCATTAAAGGCCTTTCTAAAAGGCATGGTCTTCTACACCGACAACCAGATAAACTGCGCACACCTGCAACAGATCAAACAGGATGAATGTTTCATCCTGATGAGAATTTGCTATACGAAAGAGGAGCTAGCGCGCATCTTCGCACCGCTGCTCTGCAGCAGGGATCTGGTATTGAAAATGAAAATCCAGCGCTTCGCGGCGCAGGCGAGAACGATTGCCGAACTGGCGGCGCGTTGCGAAATGACCGAAATAACTATGAAACGTAAAATAAAAGCGTTATTCGGGATGTCTGCATACCAATGGATGCTCAAACAACGCAATCGGCAGATTCTTTTCGACCTGAGAAACGGACTGACACCCAAAGAGATTTGCTTTACGTACGACTATCCTTCGTTGAGCAATTTCGCTGCCTATTGCAAACGACAGTTCGGATTTTCCCCTTCGCAAATTATAAATATGACTCAGGATGAGTATATAAAACTACAGCAATAATCCCTTCCCTATGATCTGTATTTATAAGTATTTGATTCTTTTTAGTGTGTGAAAAGGTCTGTCCATATAAACTATAAATCGTATCTTTGCAACGAAAAAAGAAGTCCTTTAGGATAAAAAAATAGCTCTTTCGTAGCACGAAAGAGCTATTTTCATTTGCAAATATAGTCTATTCCTCTAATATTTCAACCTCATAATCCTCTCCAACGCAACAGACTATTATACACCATAAGATATTATCCTAATTGGGCCCGACAATCTTACTTTCCCCTATAAAGCTGTCGTATACATTAATTTTGCATAGATATTATCAATCTAAGATCTATGGCAACAATTAAGATTCTCTTAAAATCCCCTTCGACAACATCACCGATAATCATTCAAATCCAACATGCAGGAAAGACGGAAGTTCTGATTTCAAAATACCGAATCAAACCGGAATGTTTTGCAGAAGATCTCGGCCATGTACGCTATCTGAATGGTATGATCTGCAAAAAAACGGTTCACCATCTCAATGAGACCCTACAAAAGACGACCCGACTGCTGCAACAGCGAATCGCTCTTCTCGATGCCAGCAGTTTACCATACTCTGTCGATGAGATTTGTGAGGGTATTGATTTTCAAGGAGAAGCCATTCCCAAAGATCTTTTTACCTTCTTCCGCATACAAATTGCCCTAAAAGCTGCCCGACACAAATATGCATCACAGCAACTCTATACAGCAGCCTTACACGCATTGCAACATTATGCCCATAGTTCAAAATATCCATTTTCACACCTCACACGCGACTTTGTTGCAGGATATATCGAATACCTCAACAACAGGAAGTTGGCCGCTGGGACCATTTCAAAATATATGGCCATACTGCATACGATTTGCTTCCGCGCCTCCTGCCTTGGGGTTGAAATCAATCGAGAACGACTATTCGCCGGATTACATCCGGCTGTTGGCCGCTCTGCAAAACGCGCTGTAGACAAATCTGTCCTCGCGAAAATCGCCCGACTAAAACTAGACAACGTCCCATCGCTGAAATATGCTTCAGACCTTTTTCTCTTCAGTTTCTTCGCACAAGGAATGTCGCTAATAGATATTTTGCATCTGAAGAAAGAGAATATACGAAACGGACAAATCCACTATGCACGAGCCAAATGTGGGACACGGATTTGCCTGGGCATCACTCCACAAATGAAAAGCATCATCGACACCTATTGCCAAACGGACCAAAATGAAGGGCATCTGTTTCCGACTTTGAGAGGCATCGAACAAGGGTCTGTTGCAGAGTATAAAACCTATAGAGCAACGCTGCGGGCCACCAATCGAGCTCTGTTGAAAATATCAGGAATGCTCCACCTGCAGGTGCCGTTAACAACCTATGTGGCTCGCCACACATGGGCAACCAACGCCAAAAAAGCCCATATTCCAATTCCGGTGATCCAAGAGGCGCTCGGACACACCTCCATTCGCACAACGGAAATTTATCTCCAACAATTCGAGACCCGGATGATCGAACAAATAAACGCAAGAATCACTCGGTTATAACAATTCATTTGGAACCTCACAAAAAATCCCCAAAGAGTTCTCTTTGTATGCAAGCCCCTCTGATTTTTAATAGTAGATTACATATGCCGTCGTCGACGTTTACGCTTAACTTGTTGTTGCGATTGTTCCTCAGACGCCTGCACATCGGCCAGTTCCAAGATCGCACCCAACGGATGGATCGACTGATCCATCCGCTGTAGCTCTTTTGAGGAAAACGGGGTCTGTTCAGAGGCATTCCGAGTGACACCCAGGCTCTTCGTTTCAGTATGGAACTGCTGCTCGAAGGCATTGGCCGAGAAACTCCGGCCCAGCAGGGAGCCATTGGCTACGATTCCCTGCTCATGGTCGATAAAGGTCACGCCATAGATTCGTCCCGCGGCATTGAGGCGGAATACCGCATCAATGCCCTTGTCGTGCAATCGCTCGCAGAACTCCGTCCGACTGGAACACAGCGCCATGCCATCCGCAATCTTTCCCCGCAACCCGTCAAGTGCTCCAAGCTCCTTCAAGGCCGTTTTCGACCGTTCATAATAGCGTTGCAGGGCTTCATAGCCAACATCCTTCCCAATCCGGCTCGACTTGAACGGCGTCCCGATGCCATAACCATCATCGGTCAGCGCCCCGTAAATCAGTCCGGCGTAATCGCGTCCGTCGATAGTTCCGGTTCGCTCCTCGGCCGAGACGTTGAAGGCTTCGAGCAACGTCCGCCACTCGCCAAAGGAAGCGCAGCGGTAATGCCGCAGACACGATCTTACGGTGGATGAAACCTGCTGCTTGACATCACCCTTCTGATAATCGACCTTGCGCAATCCCTCCCGATCCTGCAACTCCTGGCCTTTGATACTCGGGTGAAGTCCGTATTTTTGCTCGAGGTCCCGCGTAATCTCTACGGAACGTCGGGCCTCGAAGTCATGGGGCAATTTCCGACCATCGCGGTCGATACGAAGCGACACGATATGCAGGTGCTCGCGGGCAATATCCCGGTGTTTGAAGACGATGTAGGGCTGCTCGCCGTAGCCCATCCGCTCCATGTATTCGCGGGCGATCTCGCCCAGTTGCTCATCGGTCAGACGGTCCTCGGGCGAGGGGTTCAGCGAGACATGGAAGACCGTGTTGGTCGTGCGTCGGTTGGCCTGCAGGAAGGGTTCGAAGCTGGCCATACACCGTTCGTGGCTCATGCGGCCTGCGGTATCGAACGGATCAAGCATCCGATTCCAGAAGAGCACTTCGGCCTGCCCCCGGTTGACTTTCTCCTCGTTGTAGCGGACAGCGCCGCCGACGGTTGCTCCCGTCCTTATATTCGCAACCATCCTTCGGCCTGTTTGGTTAGATTCAGAATCTCTATACTCAACGCTTTCAGTTCGCGGGTATGCTGTTCCAACGCGGCAATCTGGCGGGGAATCGAGACGTTGGAGAAGTGGCTGTTGATGGCACGGACCACTTGATTATAATTATTTCCGACACGCTGAAACTGGAAGTAAAGGTCGTTGAGACGTGTCAGAAATTCCACCTTCGAAGGGTCACGGCGGATAACCTCGAAGCGCTCGGCAAAGAGTCGTTTGACGATGAACTGGCTGCGGTTGTGTTCCAATCCGGCGGCTGCAAGCATCTGCCGGAAGCGGATCTCCTGCTCCTCGTTGAGACGGAACGAGTATTTGTAACTCGGGGTTTGAGATAGGAGGTTGGTTTTTCGCTGACGGGTCATTCGATAGAAGATTTGGGGTTCGACTTGGGAGAACACCGCCCGCCTCGCAGAGCGAGGACCTTTGTCGGAC